>CAZOTO010000114.1:0-10320 GCA_964582775.1 uncultured Myxococcales bacterium | reverse complement strand
GGACGGGCGGATCGTGCGGGACGTGGTTCGCATCGCCGAGCAGGAGCTGCAGCGTGTGCGTGCCGGGGGCGAGCTCGACGCTCACCTCGGTCTGTCCGCCGCCGAAGTGGCGGATGCGATCGGTTGCGGGGAGAGGCTGGTCGAGTGGAGGCAGCTCCACGACGTCGATCAGCAGGTGATGATGGCCGGTCTTCGGTACGGCAACGCCGGCGGGTGCGACTCCCATTCCGCGCAGTCCGAAGCGCACGGTCACGGGGCTCGCCACCGAAGCGCCGTCCGCAGGCGACACGATGTAGGCCTCGGCGCCCTCGGGCGCCGAGGCGCGCTCGTACTGCGCATGCGCCGCCCCTGCGGTGAAGAGGGCGAGCATCGTGAAGGCTGCGATGGAGCGCATGGCGGGACTCCTCGTCGAGTGGATACTCACGAGTGTGTAGCAATCAGAGGTGGGTGTCGCCCGCGGCCTCCGGCTGGTACGAGATGCCGATCACGCGCAGCCGCTTCGTGCGTCCCTCGGGAAGCGCCCAGTCGATCTCGTCGCCCATCGACAGGCCGAGGAGCGCGCTGCCGATCGGAGCGAGCACGGAGACCCGGCTCTTCTCGGTATCCGCGTGCGCCGGGAATACGAGGGTGACCTCGCTTTCCTCGCCGGAGATCTCGTCGCGGAAGCGGACCGTCGAGTTCATCGTGACGAGCGTGGTCGGGACGTCCTGCGGCTCGACGATTTCGGCGCGCTCGATCTCCTCGCGCAGCGCATCCAGGTCGGGGCGCGGCCCCACCTTGTCGAGGAGGCGCTCGAGGCGTTCCTGGTCGAAACGGGACAGGAGGATGCGAGGTGGAGTCGTCATGAGGCAATCATGCGGTGGCCGCCCAGGGTGTCAAGCACTCGCGCGCCGCGGCTCGTGCCAGCCGCCGAAGGGAGCGGTCATCCCATCTGCGGCGACGGGGCCGAAGCTCCCCGGTTCGTACGTCTCGAGCGGCGTGTCCAGCGCGAGGATCGGATCCACGATCCGCCACGCCGCCTCTACCAGATCCTCGCGCCCGAACAGCGCAGGATCGCCTTCGATCGCGTCGCCGATGAGACGCTCGTAGGCCGTCCACTCCTCGGGGTCGAAGGTGCAGACGGAGAGCTCGAGGTTCTCGCCGACCATCGCATCGCCCGTGCGCTTCGCATGGGCCCCGAGCGCGATGCACACCTCGGGGCCGAGCAGGAAGCGGAGGTAGTTGGGCTCGCTGCCCGCGTGGTGGCCGAAGACCGCGTGCGGCGGGCGACGCAGCGCCACCCGCACCTCGGTGGCGGTGGTCGAGAGCCGCTTGCCCGTGCGCACGAACACGGGCACGCCCGCCCAGCGCCACGAATCGACGTGGAGCTGCATGGCGGCGTAGGTCTCCACGCGCGAATCGGGCGCGACTCCCGGCTCGTCGCGATATCCCCGGTACTGTCCGCGCACCAGGCTCTTCCCCGTGAGGGCCCGCACGGAGCGCAGCGCCTTCGACTGCTCGTCGCGGATGTCCTCGGCGTTCGACGATACGGGCGGCTCCATCAGCAGCAGGGCCAACACCTGCAGCAGGTGATTCTGCACGACGTCGCGAACTGCACCGACTTCCTCGTAGAAGCGCCCGCGGCCCTCGACGCCGATCTTCTCCGCGAGCGTGAGCTGGATGCTCTCCACCCACGTGCGATTCCAGATGGGCTCGAGGAACGAGTTCGCGAAGCGGAAGAACAGCAGGTTCTGAACGGCTTCCTTGCCCATGAAGTGGTCGATGCGGAAGACGTCGCACTCGTCGAAGACTGCGCGCAGCGATCGATTGAGCTCGCGTGCGGAGGCGAGATCGCGCCCGAACGGCTTCTCGACCACGACGCGGCTCGCTCGCGCGCAGCCTGCCTTCGCCAGGTTCTCGATCGCCGTCGGGAACAGGCTGGGCGGGATCGCCAGGTAGTGCAGCGGCCGCCGCGCCGCGCCGAGTGCTGCGTGCAGGCGCTCGAAGGTGGCGGGTTCGCGATAGTCGCCGTCCACGTGGCGGATGCGCGCGCATAGGCTCGCGAGCGCGTCCTCGTCCACCTTCGACTCGGCTTCGTGCACGCTCTCGTGGACCCGCTTGCGCAGCGCCGCTTCGTCCCATCCCGAGCGCGCGACGCCGATCACCGTGGGCACGAGCCGCCCGCGTCGCTCCAGCCGGTACAGGGCCGGCAAGATCTTGCGACGGGCGAGGTCGCCGGTCGCCCCGAACAGCACGAGCGCGTCGGATCGGTCGTGGCTCACGGAACGCTCCTCCTGCGCGTATCCTAGCCGCTGGCGGAGCGGAACGGACATCCCGCCCTGCAGATCGGCCTGCAGGCGAAAGGCGAGTGGAGGGGACGCACGTGGAGATCGGCTTCGTGGGGCTCGGCAAGATGGGCGCGAACATGGCGCGCCGTCTCCTGCGAGATGGACATGCGTGCGTGGTGCACGACGCGGATGCGCGCGCGGTCACCGCGCTCGCGGCCGAGGGCGCGGCCGCGGCGAGCTCTCTCGAGGATCTCGTCGCCCGGCTCGAGCGCCCCCGTGCGGTGTGGCTCATGGTGCCGGTCGCGGCGGTGGACGGGCTCGTCGATCGGCTCGCCGGGTGGCTCGAGCGCGCGGACGTGCTCGTCGATGGCGGCAACTCCCACCATCCCGATGCGATCCGCCGGGCAGCGGCGCTCGCGCAGCGCGGCATCCACTTCCTCGACGTTGGCACGAGCGGCGGCGTGTGGGGTCTCGAACGCGGCTACTGCCTGATGATCGGCGGCGACGCCTCGGCGGTGCGCCGGCTCGATCCGATCTTCGCCTCGCTCGCACCGCGGATGGACTCGGTGCCGCGTACACCCGAGCGTGTCGGATCGCCGTCGCCCGCGGAGCGCGGGTACCTGCACTGCGGGCCGGCGGGCGCGGGCCACTTCGTGAAGATGATCCACAACGGAATCGAGTACGGGATGATGGCGGCATACGCCGAGGGTCTCGAGATCCTGCGCAGCGCGAATCTGGGGGCCGCCGATCCCTCGCGCGACGCCGAGGCCGGGGCGCTCCGGCATCCCGAGCACTATCGCTACGAGCTTCCCCTGGGAGAGATCGCGGAGCTGTGGCGACGCGGCAGCGTGGTGCAGTCGTGGCTGCTCGATCTGCTGGCGGGAGCGCTCGTGCGCGATGCGGATCTCGCGCGCTTCGCGGGCCGTGTCGCGGATTCGGGCGAGGGCCGCTGGACGGTGCAGGCGGCGGTCGAGCTCGGCGTGCCGGCGCACGTGCTCTCCGCGGCGCTCTTCGATCGCTTCGGCTCGCGCGGGCGCAGCGACTTCGCGCACAAGGTCCTCTCCGCGTTGCGCAGCGCCTTCGGTGGGCATGCGGAGCCGCCGGCGCGCTAGCGTCCGGTCTCGACTCCGGCGGCGGCTCCGTCCACGAATGCGACGGCATGCTCGCGCGCCACGCGCGAGCCGACGATCGCGGGATCGCCGCGCTGCAAGCGCGCGAGCGCATCCGCCTTGTCCGCTCCCGTGACGAGCCAGAGCACGCGGCGCGCACGCGACAGCAGCGGAAGCGTGAGCGTGAGGCGCCGCCATCCCGCGTGCTCTTCCGTCGCGGCGACATCGGCATCGGTCGCGGCGAATGCGGGATCTTCTGCGAAGAGCGAGGCCGTGTGGCCGTCCGCTCCGAGGCCCAGGTGCACGGCATCGAGCACGGCGGGTGTTCCGGTATGCGCGCGGAGAGCGGTGGCGTAGGCGGTGCACGCCTCGTCCGGACCGCTGGCGTCGACGGGCATCGGATGCACGTTCGTCGGGGGAAGGCACGCGCGCTGCACGAGCCCCGCCTCGATCGCGTTCCAGTTTCGCGCCTCGCTGCCCGCGGGCGCGAAGCGCTCGTCCACCTGCCACACGTGGATGTGTCGCCAGTCGAGAGGCTCCGCCGCGAGTGCTTCGAGCATCGGCCGGGGCGTGCGTCCGCCGCTCAGCGCCAGATGGAAGGGCGCGCGTGCGCGCAGCGCCTGCCGCACCGCGTGGGCGAGCCAGTGCGCGGCTGCGTGTGCCGCAGCGTGAGCATCGGGGCGAATCCGCAGCTCCATGCGGCGGAAGGTAGCGGCTCGCGCCCGCGAAAGGCGCTGCGGGTGGCGCGCGGGACGCGCGATGCGGCTACCCTGTCGCGCCGATGCAGATCGAGCGGATCGAGATCGTGGAGGACCGGACGGCCGGGAGCCGGTGCGACGAGGGGTTCCTGCGCGTGGCGCGGCTTCGCCTGCGGAACGTGTACGCGGACGGCTCCCGCTCCGAGCCCTATCCCTGCGACGTGGTCTCGCGACCGGGAAGCGATGCCGTGGTGGCCGTGCTCTACGAGGTGGACGGCGCGCGCCGCGTGCGCGTGCTGCTGCGCGAGGGAGTGCGCGCTCCGATCTACCTGCGGAGGAACCGGCGCTTCGTCCACCCCGATCCGTGCGAGTACCGCTCCATCGTCGAGGTGGTGGCGGGCCTGGTCGAGGAGGGCGACGGCGCGGGCGATTCCGGGCTGCGGCGGCGCGCGGCCGTCGAGGCGCGCGAGGAGGCCGGCTGCGAGGTCCCCGTCGAGTCCTTCGCGCCGATCGGAGGCGAGCTCTTCGCGAGCCCCGGCACGAGCGACGAGAAGGTGTACTACTGCGCCGGTCCCGCGCGCCTGGACGAGCGCACGCGCGCGATGGGGGACGGCAGCGTGATGGAGGAGCACGGCCGACTCGTGGTCTACGAGCTCGGCGAGGCGATCCACGCCTGCCGCCGCGGCGAGATCCCCGACATGAAGACGGAGGTCGCGCTGCTGCGCCTGGCGGATCACCTGGGGTATCTGCCGCAGCTCGGCTGCTTCGCCGACGAGCTCGCGCCGGAGCTTCGCGCACGCTATACGCGCCTCGGTGTCGCGCCGTCCGTGGACGCGAAGTCGAGGGCGTGAGCGGAGCCGCTGAGCGCTACGCGAGATCGGCGAGCTTCACCACGCGGCACTTCGGCTCGGGATGCGAGTCGGCGCGCACCCAGCGCACGCACATCGTGCCGTGGTCGTGCCCAGCGGTGTCGATCCAGTTGGGGTGTCCCGGATCGCGATGCGCGACCACGAGCTGGAACGAGCCGTCCTTGCGCAGCGTCGCCTGGCCGCTGTTGATGTGCACGCGCCGGAACTCGTAGTCGAGCGACTCCGCCCAGACGTTGGCGAGCTGGAAGTTCCAGTAGTGGCAGCGCGGGGGCATGCACTCGATCACGAGCGCCTCGTCGGGCGCGAGATCCCACAGGCCGAGCCAGATGCGGACGTTCGGATCGCCACCCACCAGGCGGTGCTGCGCCTCCGTCGGCAGGTGGAAGGCATTCACGGGCGCCTTCTCGTGCATCTCGCTCACCCAGTCGGCAAACCAGGTCGCGCAGCCCATCACGTACATCGCCGCGCCCATGAGCTGCCCGGGCACGCGCGCCGGGTCGAGCGGTGGCGGCGGCCCGTCCGCGTCGAGGCACTCGATGGAGATCCGCACGGGGAGCTCGCGTTCGCGGTGGAGGAAGGTCTGCCGCAGCAGGATCTGGCTGGTGTCGGGCGCGAGCTGCAGCCAGTTGCCCGGCTGCTCGTCCTGGCTCGCCAGGATCTCGAAGGAGCCGTCCGGTTCGTAGCGGATCTCGGCGTCGTTCAGGTGGCCGGCGCCGCCGGTGATCCGGTCCTTCGCGGCGAAGTTCTGGCTCTGTGCGCCGAAGCTCATGTAGTGGATGTTTCCGCGCTGGCCGCGGATGCGATAGCGGTGGCGTCCGCTGATCGACGCACTCAGGTAGAAGTTGTCCGGGTTGTCGATCCCCATCTTCACCAGCGCGGGCATCGCGCGGAACACCGGATGCAGCGGCCCCGTCGCCTCGCCGAAGGCCTGCGAGCCCGCGCGCAGGAGCCGCAGCAGGTAGCGGTGCCCCTCGGCGCGATCGAAGGTCGAGCGCGCGAGCCCATCGCGCAGCAGGACCGATCCCGCCTTCTCGAGCTGCCTGCAGAACTCCGTCCACGCCTGTGCCGTGTCCACCTTCTCGATCGGGTCGCTGCTCATGCCGGTTCTCCTGTGGGTTCGATGCGGATGCGGTGCCACCGTCGCGGAGGGCGGCCCGCTTCGTCGCGGCTACTCCGCGGCCATCGGGAAACGCTCGAGATATGCGCCGAAGCGCTCGCGCACGCGCTCCGCCGTGAGGCCGAACTCCTCGAGGGCATAGCGGTGCGCGCCGTGCTTGCCGCGGGGATGGGCCGCCGCATAGGCGTCGATCGCCGCGCGCGCCCTCGCATCCATCGGCAGTCCGAAGTGCTGGTAGATGCGCTGCGCGACGCCGAGGGAGTCCTCCACGAATTCGTCGTGCGTGACGTCGACGAAGCGCGCGGGATCGCAGCGGTCGCGCACCTCGATCCCGCGCTCGAGCGAGCTCGCGTAGAAGTCCATGACGATCGGGCCGAGCTCCTCCTTCGGTACGTCGAGCGTGCCCGTGGTCATCGCGTGGGTCAGGCTGCAGATCGACGCCATGCACGGAGCCGGATCGCGATGGCTCCACACGAGGGAGACGTCCGGAAAGACCTCGATCAGGGCATCGAGCGCCCATAGGTGCGCAGGAGCCTTCAGCAGCCAGCGCTCGCCGGGCCGCTGCCAGTCGAGCATCTGCAGCAGCACCTTGTAGTACCGGTAGAGCGGCCGCAGATCCTGCGTGCGGAACCACGAGCCGTAGGGCTCGAGCATGACCTCGATCCCGTGGTGCACGCCGTGGAAGCTCACGGCCTGCAGCAGCACGCACTCCTCGGGGGTGTCCGCGCTCGCGAAGTGGATCTTCGTGAAGTCGGGATTTGCCGCGCGCGCCTTTTCGTAGTGGGCCTGCATCGCGAGGTGCCGCGGATCGGGGTCGCCCGGGGCGAGCCCCTCGAGCGGATCGGGGTGCTGCGTCTCCCACAAGAGCAGCGGCCGCGCGGCCGGGTCGGCGGCGAGCAGGTTGAACAGCGCCGACGTGCCCGAGCGCGGAATGCCCGTGAGCACCATGGGCTGGCGGATCTCGCGCGCGAGGATCTCCGGGTGGCGTCGCAGCGCGGCCGTGACGCGCAGGCGCGTCGAGAGCAGCTGCAGCACGCGGCGGCGGTTGCGCTTGCGACCGCGCTCGTCGTACGGGTTGCGGTCGTAGGTCTCGCACAGCACGCGGAACGGCTCGCGGAACGCTTCGTCGCCGAAGTCCGATAGACCCGTCGCCGCGCGCGCCTCCGCCAAGAGCTCGTCGATGTCGAAGCGTACGCTCATGCGGCGATCCTATCACTCGTCGGGGACCGCCTGGGGTTGGGTTCTGGTCACATCCTGGTAGTAGCGGCGGACCGTAGGCCTGGGCAGTTCGCTCCGATGTCCTGCATCCTGTCCGCCGTGACGGGACTCGGGCTTTCCAATGCGGCCGCGATACGCACCGCCGGGCGGTGCGCTCGATGAGCGATCTGCGCATCGCGATCGCGGGTGGTCGGCGAGTGCGGCAGGGACTGGGGCCGTTCGTCGCGCGCGATCTCGTCACCGCGGGAGCCCAAGTGGTCGCGGTGCTCGGCACGAGCGCGGCCACCGCGCAGCTCGCTGCGGACGAGATCCGCGATCGCTGTGGAGCCCGGCCGCGCGCCTACACGGATCTCGCCGCGCTGGTTGCCGCCACCGATCCCGATGCGCTCGCCATCCTTTCGCCCTCGCGCACGCACGAGGCACTGCTCCACGCGGCGCTCGATGCGGACGTCCATGTGCTCTGCGAGAAGCCGCTGCTCTGGGGCGACGACGGCTTCGCGGCGCGCGCCGAGGCGATCGTCGCGTCGTTTCGCGCGCGCAGTCTGCTGCTCGCCGAGAACTGCCAGTGGCCGCATGCGTTGCCCGCGTTCCGCGCACTGCACCCCGACGCGCCGTGCGATCCGCCCAGGTCGTTCGCGATGGATCTCTCCCCGGTGTCGGACGGGATCGATCGCGTGGGCGACTGCCTGCCGCATCCGCTGTCGCTCCTGCAGGGGCTGGTGCCCGCGGGCGAACCCAGGCTCGAGGGGATCCTCTATCGCGAGCCGGGACCGGACGCGCTCGACGTCTCGTTCGACTTCGTGGCGGGCGACGCACGGATTCCCTGCGAGGTCCGGATGCGCCCCGGCTCCGAGGTGCCACGGCGGGCGGCCTTTGCGCTCTCGGGCCGCTGGGCCGAGCGCGCGATCGCCATGCCCGGGTATCGCATGGAGCTTCGCGGCGAAGATCGTTCCGTGGCGCTGCCCGATCCCCTCACCGCGCGGATCCATGCGTTCTGCGAGGAGCTGCGCGAGGTGGTCCGGGGCGGCCGGCCGTCCGATCCGGCGCCGATCGCCGTGCGGGCGCGCCTTCTCGGAGAGCTGGCCCGCGCCTACTCCGAGCAGATCGGCTGATTCCGCCCGCGCTTGCGGTCCCGTTCCGTGCGATCTACAACCCTGCGCGTACGCTCGGGAGGTGAGAGGCTCCCGGTTTGCATCGGCGGGATCCCTTCTCGATTCCCTCGATCCCGTGCCTCGAGTTCCGTCCGGTAGCGGCGCGGCGAACGCGCGGCGGTTCCGAGCGCTGGGAGAAAAATGCACGCGATCCACGACTTCGCTCGCAAGCTCCGGCAGCCCGCGGTGGCCTCCGCGTTCCACGCCTACATCGAATGGCGTAGGGCGGTGGCGGAGGCGCGCGCGACGAACCGCGCGGAGCCCGAGCCGCCCGAGCTCGCGCCGATCTCGATCAACCTCGACCTCACCACGGCCTGCAACTACCGCTGCACGCACTGCATCGACTGGGAGATCCTCAACTCGCGCCACAAGTACCGCGAGGAGGAGCTTCGGGAGAGCCTGCGGTGGATGGCGGCGCGCGGGCTGCGCTCGGTGATCCTGATCGGCGGCGGCGAGCCCACGCTCTTCCCGCGCTTCCCCGACTTCGTAGCCTTCCTGAAGGGGCTCGGGCTGCAGGTCGCGATCGTGTCCAACGGGAGCCGTGGCCCGGTGCTCGCCGAGGCTGCGACGCACATGGACGAGCGCGACTGGATCCGGCTCTCGCTCGACTCGGGCAGCAACGAGCTCTTCGTCGCCATGCACAACCCCACGCACGCCGACGTGAACCTCGATTCGATCTGCGAGTGGATCCCGAGGATCAAGCAGGCGAATCCGCGGGTGCGGGTGGGATTCTCGTACATCATCGTGTGGAAGGGCGCGTCGCGCGACGGCGTGGAGCTGCACGAGAACATCGACGAGATCGTGCTGGCGGCCGAGCGGGCCAAGCGCTCCGGCTTCGACTACATCGCCTTCAAGCCGGTCCTGGAGCGGCGCGCCGATGGCGCCGAGGTCATGGATCCGGCGAAGACGGCCGAGGATCTGGCGCGGGTGGTGGCGCGCATCCGCGCCGAGGTGGACCGCGCGAAGGCACACGCCGGGGAACGCTTCTCGGTGTACGAGAGCATCAACCTGCGCGTGCTCGAAGAGGGGAGCTGGCGCGAGTTCACGCGGCAACCGCACACCTGTCACATGCAGGCGCTCCGGCAGGTGCTCATGCCGACCGGGCTGTACAACTGCCCCGCGCATCGCGGCGTGGAGAAGGCGCAGCTCGCCGGGCCGACCGCGTATGCCGATCCCGCGCAGGCGAGGCAGACGGGGGTCGCGCTCGCGCGCATCCTCGACGAGTTCGATGCGAGCTACGAGTGCCGCGAGGTGACCTGCCTGTACAACGGCGTGAACTGGTGGATCGAGAAGCTCGTGCGCGATCCGCTGCTCGACCTCGCGGCCGAGGTCGGCGAGGAGTGCCACGACTACTTCCTGTAGTCGGGCCGGGGGAAGCCACCTCGTGCGCTCCGCGCCGATCGACGAGCCTCGCCGCATCCTGGTGCGCCTGCCGAACTGGGTGGGCGACGTGGCGATGGCGACGCCCGCGCTGCGCGCGCTGCGCCGTGCGCATCCGCGGGCCGAGATCGTCGTCGAGGGACGCGGCCATCTGGCGGGGCTCCTGCGCGGGCAACCCTCGATCGATCGCTTCCTGCCGGCACCGACGCGGGGCCTCGCGGCGCTGCTCTCGCACGTGCGCGCGATCGCGCGCGAGCGCTTCGATTGGGCGGTCCTGCTGCCCGACTCGCCGCGCACGGCGATTCCCGTGTGGATGGCGCGCATTCCCGTGCGCGCGGGGTATGCTCGCGATCCGCTGCGTCGCGCGCTGCTCACGGTTCCCGTTGCGGTTCCGGCCGACGAAGCGGGCCGCCGCGTGCCCCTCTCGATGATCGAGCGCTACCTGCGTCTCTCGCGCGCGCTCGGTTGTGCGGACGCGGGCCAGGAGCTCGAGCTCGCGGTGGACGAGGCC
>CAZOTO010000113.1:0-10500 GCA_964582775.1 uncultured Myxococcales bacterium | reverse complement strand
GCGGTGGCCTCGCCGCCGCCACGGCACTGCTCGCGCGCGACCGCCAGGGGCCCAAGCTCTGCTTCCAGCTCCTCGACATTCCCGAGCTCGACGATCGGCTCGAGACACCGTCGATGCGCGCATTCGTCGACACTCCGCTGTGGAGCCGCCCGCAAGCGGTCTGGAGCTGGAAGCACTACCTGGGGCCCAACCACGCGGGCGAGGTCTCGTGCTACGCGGCTCCCGCGCGCGCGACCCATCTCGCGGGACTTCCCCCGGCGTACGTCTCGACCATGGAGTTCGATCCGCTGCGCGACGAGGGCATCGACTACGCCGCCCGCCTGCTGCAGGCCGGCGTACAGGTGGAGCTGCACTCGTTCCCCGGGACGTTCCACGGCTCGCACCTCGTTCCTACCGCCGAGGTATCGAAGCGCTCCTCCGCCGAGTCGTTCGCCGCGCTCGCACGCGCGCTTCGCAAGCGATAGCGCTCGCACGCGCAGGGAAGCCCACCCCCGGTGCGCTTCGCGCCGGACAGGAACGCCGCGGTGTTCATCGTGAGATCTCGTTCGCTTTCGCGACCTGATTCAGGTGCAACACCGCTCTGCGCCTCCGCGCATCAGGCTTCCATCTCCCTCACGGCCATTTCCATGGCTAGGTACAGGGGCGAGGTCGCCGGCGCACCCGCGTAGTTGAACACGACCTTCATCGCACAGCGCAGTTCGTCGGCGGAGAGCTCCCTGTTCTTCAGTGCCGACTTGACGTGGATGGAGAACATATCGGGGGATGCCGCACGACCGCCCATTACGCCAATGATGATGAGGCGCTTGTCGCGGAAGCTCAGTCGCTCATCGCCCCAGATTTCGTGGAACAGCTTCATGTTCAGCTCGCCGAAGCTATTCGGTCCGATCTCGGTCGGCACCGGAATGACCCCGTTGTAGCACTTGGCGAACATCTCCTTGCCGTGCTCGATGATCTCATCTTCCGTCATCTCGTTCTCTCCCATGAGGTGTGGTGCTGTTGCAGGCTTCTACGCGCCTACGGTGTGATCACGATGCGAGGAGGCGCCTCGCGCTGCTTGGAGCGCCGCAGGGCATCGGGAACGGCGTCGAGACCGATCGTCTCACCGACGATGGGGCGCACGTCGATATTCCCGGAGCAGACCTCCTTCAGGGCCTCGTTCCAGTCGGGAACGCTCGGCCCCCCGCCGAACTGGATGTTGAGGCCCTTGCGGTGCGCCGCGGCCGAGTGGATGTGGTCGCCTTCAGGGCAGCCGCCGGCGCTCAGGATTCGCGTGTCCCGCTCGCAGCTCATGATGATCTCGTCGAGTCCGATGGCGCCGCACCCGATGACCAGCGGCACCTCGTTGCTGCCGATCGCGGCCTTCTTGACGTAGTACCAGCCCACCGCCATGGCGTCCGACACGGCGATGAGCTCCGACGGCAGATCGCTCTTCACCTCCTGCGTCACCGCCTCGGACATCAGGAAGTACTGCCCGTAGCCGCCGAGTGCGTCGGGGCCGTAGTCCACGATCTCGGCACAGAACTCGTGGCCCATGACCATGTCCGCATCGGCGTCGTAGTTCCACAGGCCACCGCCTTGCTCCATGGCCTGCTCGGGGTGCTCCATGAAGTGCAGATCCGAGGCGCAGATTCCGCAGGCGTGGGTACGGACCAGGATCTGCCCCTCCCTGGGAGTGGGGATGGGAATCTCCCGGACCTGGATCTTCCCGTTCCGCAAGACAGCCGCGCACATCATGGTCGTGCTCCCCTATTCCTCCGTCGCTCCCAATGCCGCATAGCTCGGATCGGTGCGATCGCGACGACCTGCCGTCGGGAAGAAGGCACCCTCGACCGGGCGACTCTCGTCCATCTCGTGCAGGTACTTCCGGTGGGAGATCGCCCAGCGCCCATTGCGCTTCTCCCACTGATCGATGTACCGGCCACGGCTGTGCAGATCGATCCGCTTCCCGTCCTGCGTCTTTGTACGCGCAGTGACCTTCACGTAGGCCTCGCTGCCGGCGCGGGAGCCATCGACCCGGATGGACACATTGGTGATCCGGTGCATCTGGACATGCATGCTCGAGTGTGCAACGTGCACGAAGTCGATGAATCCGTAGCCCGTTCCCTGGAACATCGGCCCGTAGTCGGCAACCGCATCCGGATGGAAGACCGATCGTCCGAGCTCGTCGTCGATCCGATCCATCGCGCGGCAGTAGTCGTGCAGAACCTCGGTGATCTCCTGCTTGGCCAGCAGATCGCCAAACACCCGTTCGTTCATCGTCTTCCCCTTCCTCGCGTCGAGTCTATTCGCTCGAGGCTTCGCCCCTGAACATGCGGCCTGGCCTGATTCTCACCGCCGAGGCATCGCGGCGCTCTTTCGTCACCCTTCGTCGCGCGAGGTGAACGGGAACGCCTCCAGCTCGTCGGCGAGGAGCGGCTTCATCATGTCGGATGTCGTGCGCGGCTCGGCCGCCTCGTCGATGACGATCTCCCAGGCAAACCTCACCTTGCCGCTGCGCGAACGAATCTGATCCACTGCCACGGGCCGGCAGCGTGCCTTGGGATTCACCGCAGTGGCGACCGCGTCGAATCCGGGCGACTCGGCCTCTGAGAGCAGGGTCAACCAGCCGCGATCCGGATCGTCCGACAGGAGCTCGCAGTCTTCGATCCAGAAGGTCCCGTGCCGGGCATCCGCGAGCTCGTAGCCTCGCTTCACGTATCCCGGTGGAAACGCGGGGTCCACCTGGAGCACCTTCAGGATCGTTCCCACGTCATCACCCGGTATCTCGAGCGCCCTTCGCAACCGCGACACATAGATCGACGCCGCGGACAGCCATTGCAGTCGCGCCACCTCAAGCATGGCGTCCCGGCCCCACTGCTGGCGAACGCACGCCAAGCCGCTGCGGTTGAGCAGGTGGTCGTCCATCGAGAACTCCTTGCACAGCACGGCGAGCGCCGGCTGCGAGAAGTCCTCGAGGGCAAGCTCCGGGAGGAAGGGACCGCTGTAGTCATCGATTCCATCTCCGCCGGACGAAGACGGCATCGTGTGCTCGAATCGAGCCGCCTTCGACTGAGCGATCAGGCGACACAGATCCGTGGGGGGAACCACTTCGCGCGAATCATCGATGGTGACCTCCCATTGGCACGCAGGCCCCGTGCGACCTGGCTCGTGCGGCGGACGGAACACCGGCAGACAGTCCGCCTTCGGGTTCACCGCGCGAACCGTTGCCAGGAAGGTGGTGTCCTCCATGTCGTGGCAGAGCTTCTTCACCGGCTTGGGATTTCCGCCGGATGCGGCTGCGATGTGCTCGTACACCCCGCAGAACGGAAGCCAGAAGGCCCCCCGCTTCTCGTCGTCGATGCGGTATCGGACGGACTGGAACTGATGCGGGAAGCCGACGTCGGTCTGGAGTCCCTTGAAGGTGGCGCTCACACCGTCGCCCTCGATCTTCAGCAGCCTGCGCACCCGCTTGTTGTAGATGGGGCTCGCGGCCATCCACTGGTCTACAGCGAGCTGTGTCATCGCGTCGCCACCGTATCGGCGACCGACGATGGGGCCGAGCGTGCGGTCCCCGATGTGCTGGTACAGCATGTACTCGCGACCGAGCCTGGCCAACGCCGCACGCGAGAGGTGACTCAGATCGAAGTCGGGATCGAAGGGACCGCTGTAGCTTTTCATGAGATCCATCGTGTCGTCTCCTTCATCCCTGTGTCTTCTGGAAGATGGCCATCCTCGACGTGACTTCGCCGATGGCGCTCACCACCTCCGAGCGGGGCCGGGTCGCGTTCGCAGAGCATCGGGCCTCATCCTCGTCGGTGGAGAACTGGCGCGGTCCGGCGTCGAGCCGCTCGAACAGCCGCTCCGCCACCTCTTCCGGGGTCGCGGGCATCAGAACCCGCTTTGCACCGTCTGCCACCTCCGGAGGGGCATCCGCGTACGCCTGCGGATCCGTGTGCTCGTAATTCGAGCTCGCGGTCGCGCCCACGATGTAGCTGAGGACATCGACCCCGTGCGCCCGGAGCTCGTCCCACAGTCCCTCCCCGAGAATGAGCTCGTAGGACTTGGCAGCCCCATAGCTCGCAAACATCCGGATGCCTTGCAGAGCCGCCACCGAGCTCACGAGGGCGATCGCACCGCACCCCCGTTCGACCATCTTGCGACCGAGCCGGTGGCACAGCACCGTCGGCGTCCAGCAGTTGACGGCAATGTTCAGGCGGTGCTCCTCGAGTGGGACATCGAGAAAGCGGCCCGCGGGCTCGGCCGCCGCGTTGTAGACGAAGACGCCGAGGTCCAGATCGTCCGTTTCCGCCGCGACGACGTCGTCGATGTCGGGACGCGCGAGGTCCGCCACGATGCATCGGGTGTCGACGCCATGGGCGGAGTGGATTCGCGCCGCCGTCTCCTCGAGCAGGCCTTTGCGCCGAGCCAGCAGCACGACGTCGAAGCCGCGCCGGGCCGCGCTCTGCGCCATGGCGGCACCCAGCCCTGCAGAGGCTCCCGCTACCAGCGCCCACCTCCCATACCGCTGGGTCAGATCGATCTTGGGCTTCCCCATCTCCTACAACCCTCTCCCCTGCGACGCCTGGCCGCGTGGCTTCCGGGGCGCCCTGCCGTCGGCGATCCGGACACCTCGTCCGATCGCTCGTAGATCCGCGGATCGATTGGATTCATGGCAGTCTGGGCCCCACCGGTCAATTCGCATTTCGGGGTCCGCAGGCGTGCCCGAATGGCGCGATTCGACTTCGCTCTTGATGCCAAGGGCCGCCCCGTTTACATTTGCACTTCGTACAAGGGGATGGATCGACCCATGAACCTTCCCGCGCTCCCGAGCCTCAAGAAGCAGCCGCAGCAGGATCGCGCCCGGCAGACGGTCCTCGCCATCGAGCGAGCGTGCGAGCGGATCCTCGAGGAGGAGGGGCCGGAGCACCTCACGACGACGCGGATCGCCGAGGTCGCCGGCGTCAACATCGGCTCGCTCTACCAGTACTTCCCCAACAAGGAAGCCATCGTCGCCGCCGTCTACGCGGCGAAGGTCGCCGACGAAGCCGAGGCGCTCGTTCTCATTGCCTGCGACATTCGCAAGCTTGCGAGGCAATCCTTGGAGGATGCGCTTCGAGCCATCATCCGGCACGAGATCGAGGCTCATCGCCGCCTCTCGCAGCTCCACGAGCACTTCTACGGCCGCTATCACCTCACCTTCGATCTGCTCACCGCAGCGACCGAGCGGTCCCTGGCCCATGGGCTCGGGTCGATGTGGACATGGTTTCCGACCGTGCTGCATCGTCACCGGGCACGCTTGCGCGTGGCGGACCTATCCAAGGCCAGCTTCCTCGCGACGAGTGCGCTCCACGGAGTCATGCGGTTCGTGATCGAGAAGCGTCCCGATCTGCTCGACGATCCCGCCTTCGAACAGGACCTGTTGGACTTGGTCCTCCGATACTTGGAGGCCAATCCTGCCAGTGAAGAGGCCGAGGCACGTGGCACGGTGAGTTCTTCGAGATCGCCCACGGGTCTCGGAATGCGAGCCAGCCGGATCTAGCAGGCCATGACGGAGCGACTCCACATGAGTCGCTTCCCGGGAATGTGTCGCGCGGCAGCCCTCGCCGAGGGTGCGACTCGCCCCTGCGTCGGATGGATCGACACGTGCTCCTCCTCGCGATCGCCGCGGAGAACGAGCTAGATCCAAACGCATCGTAGACGGAGATCCTTGGATCCCCTACCGGGATTGCTCGAGGCTCCGAAGGCGCCGGCTGGCCAGAAACGCCAGAAATCGGCGGGATTTCCCATTCCCGCAATGGGCCGGGATCTCTAGGATGGATCCATCGCCGGGAAACGTCGTTCCGCACGAGATCCATGGGAAGAGAAGCATCGGCGAGGGCAGCGAGGCCCGGCGGCAGCAAAGGCCATCTTCGACCCCGAGTACGCCCGCCGCGCGCCGTTCGGCGAGCTTCTAGACAATCGCTCTGCAAGGAGGCTTCATGACAACTGGAACCAAGCCCCTACGCGTCATCCAGTGGGCTACGGGCGCGATCGGCAAGCTCAATATCGTCTCCTTCGCGACGAATCCAGCTTTCGAGTTGGTGGGCTGCTATGTCTTCAGCGCCGCCAAGCACGGCAAGGACGCGGGAGAGATCGCCGGCATCGGTCCGATCGGGGTGAAGGCCACCAACGATGTCGACGAAGTGCTGGCGATCCCGGCCGACGTCGTCATCTACGCGCCGATGCTCGCCCGGCCTAGCGAGATCTGCCGCATCCTGGAATCCGGCAAGAACGTGGTCACGCCTGCCGGCTTCACCACCATCCTGGACCCCAAGGTGCAAGCGAGGATCCAGGCATCTTGCGAAAAGGGCGGCGTCTCCTTCCACGGCTCCGGGATCCACCCCGGCTTCGCCGATCGCCTGGCCTTGATCCTCTCGGCCATGTCGCGTTCCATCGACAAGATCACCGTCTATGAGATCGTCGACATGTCGCAGGTCAACGAGAGCTGGGAGATGGTGAAGATCCTCGGCTTCGACATGACCCCGGAGGAGGCCAAGAACGATCCGCCGCCGGTCCTCGCCGGGATGGGAAAGACCTTCTTCGAATCGATCGCGCTGGTGGCCCAGGGCCTCGGCATTCCGATCGACAGCTACGAGAAGAGTCACGAGTTCGCAATCGGCAAGCGAGATATCGAGATCTCGCTCGATCTCGGCACCAAGACCGGGATCGTGCGCAGAGGACATGTCGCCGGGCAGAACTTCAACTACTTCGGCAAGGTGGGCGACGAGACCGTCATCGAGTTCAAGACCTATTGGAAGATGGGCAAGGACCTCGAGCCGAACTGGCCCTTCGACGAGGCGCTGGCGTACCTCGTAGAGGTCGAGGGCGATCCCGACCTGCACCTGCGCTTCACCATGGGCAAACCCGATGGCAGCGATGCGACGCACGCCGGCCTGCTCGGCACGGCGCAGAACTGCGTCAATACCGCGCCCCTCGTGGTCGCGGCCAAGCCCGGCTTCGTGACCCAGCTCGATCTGCCAATGATCACGGGCTACAAGGTCTACAACACCGCATCGAGTAGGTAGGGCGCTGGCATATCGCTCGGCGGCTTTGCGCCCTACGGCGCAGCAAAGGCAGGCATGAATCAGATGACCCGCATCCTGGGGTGCGAATTTGCTCCCAAGGTTCGCGTGAACGGCATCGTCGTCGGCTACGTGCGCACCGAGGGAAACGCCGTGGTCAACGATGACCAGATGAACAAGGCGGCCAGCGAGACCATCCCGATGGGACGCGGCGGGTATCCCGAAGACATCGCCGCGGGCGTCCTCTATCTGGCTTCACCAGCCTCGGAGTGGATGACCGGCGAGATGATCGAAATCACGGGCGGGGCGCATGAACCCCCGATGAAGTACCCGACCGACAAGCTATAGAGCGTTCGGCTTCGCTGTGCGATCGCCGCTCGCGCGGGAGGTTCGTTCCGCAGGATCATCCACGGCGAAGGGTTCGCCCGCGGGTCGATGACTCGAAGACCGGCGACCCCGGTGCCCGCACGCCGCCTCAGCGGCCGTCGGCCCCGTCGGCTGCAAAGCGAATTGCCTGCGATAACGATTCGGTGGGATCCCCAGGCTTCGCCGAAACAATCGGTAGAAGGTTCCGACGTTCTCGTAGCCGACGCGGTAGCCGATCTCCTCGACGCTGCTGGTGGAGAACATCAACCGGTTTACGCTCGCCCGCAGGCGCGCTTGCTGCAGGAATTCCTTGGGGGTAGCTCCCGTTGCCTCCCTGAAGCGCCGATTCAGCGTGCGCCGCGATAGGTGGAGATGTTCGGCACAGCGGTTGATCGGATCGGGCTCACATAGGTTCTCGGCCAGCCAGCGCTGCGCCCGCAGCATCACCGAATCAAGCGGCAAGGATGGGTCTGCCCCTATGCGACGCTCCCAATGCAAAGCGAAGGTCTCGGCCGCCGCCTTCGCTACTTCCCCACCCCAGAATTCGGCTACCGTAGCCAGCATGAGCTCCGGCCAGCGCAAGTCGCCTGACAGCAGCAGGCCGTCGCTGCGAATCCATTCCAGGTCTGTCCGCAGCCTGACCTCGGGGTACCGTGAGGCGAAGAAATCGGCGAAACCGGTATAGGTCACGGCTTCTTTGCCGTCGAGAAGGCCCGCAGCGGCAAGCAGGAAGGAGCCGGTGCCGAAGCTGCTGATCAACGCGCCCTGCTTGTGAGCCTCGCGCAGCCTGTCCAGCAGCGGCTGGTAGCGATCGGCATTCCATGGCTTCTTGATCTTCAAGGCCGGCACGAAGATCCAATCGACCGGAGCGGTCAGGCGGGTGTCCAGGTAGGGAATGAAACCGAAGCGCTGCCGGAAATCCCTCTCCGATTCACTGCTAACGGCGAACACCTGGTTCTCCGCTCCGCCACCCGCACCGATGCGCACACAGAAGGCGAGGGCCTCGTACGCATAGGCAACGAACGAAACCATCGACTCCGGCGTGACCGCAATCGCGACGCGCATTCCTCTCCCTCTTCTGTCCCCCGCGTCGCGCCCCATCGCTCGCCCCGCGATCCCGGATCGGTTCCGGGCGTCGATCCATGCGGAAGGGAATGATCCTACGATTGCACGCGCGGATCCACGATCGTTCGAACAGGCTTCGACGGATCGGCCATATCCGCGATGGCCGTCGCGACGCCTTCGAGACCGATCTTCTCCCCCAGCCACGGACGAATGTCGACCCGTCCGTCGGCGATCGATTCCATGGCCAGCTTCATGTCCTGGGGCTCTTCACCGCGCGCGAAGAAGATCTTCAGCCGCTTGATCTGCGCGGGAGGGACGTAGAGCTGCTCGGGATCGAGCGCGAAGCCTCCCATCACGATGCGCGCGTTGTTGCCGACGCCGAGAATCATCTGATGCAACATGCCGGCCTTGCCAACGCACTCATAGACGAGATTCGGTCGTCCGATTCCCTGGCCGGCGAATGGCTCGTAGGGCGAGACCTCGCGCGGGTCGATCGCGATGTCGGCACCCATCTGCTGCGCAAGCCGGCGCCTGCCGGGATCGAGATCCGCCGCGATGATCGGTCCGACCCCGGCCAGCCTGAGCCCGGCGATCACACCGAGACCGATCGCACCGCAGCCGATCACGAGAGGAATGTCCCCCTGGACCGGCTCACCCACGCGCGCGTGCTCGAGGCCGACCGCGAGCGGCTCGATCAACGCGGCATGTTCGTCCGGCATCCCTTCGGGAATCTCCATGAGGAGGTTCTCGTCGAGCAGCATGTATTCGCCATAGCCACCCGGGAGTTCGTTCTGATAACCGATCACACCCGGGTGGGGCCCCTGCAACATGGCCGGAATCGATGTCACCCGGGTGCCGACCTCGAGCCGTCTTCGGCTACCAGGCCCATAGTCGACGATCTCGCCCACGTACTCGTGTCCCATGACGATGGGGCGATCGAGATCGATCGTCGCATACGGTCCGCCGAACTGCTGGGACTGCCGGATCATCTCGTGTCCCGAACACATGAAGTGTTGATCGGACGCGCACATGGCGCAGCAGTGCGTGCGGACCAGGACATGGCCGGCCGCGGGCTCCGGATCGGGCAGGTCTCCCACCGTGATCCTTCCCTTCTCGAGGATGGCGGCTCTCATCCTGCTTCACTCCCCATTTCGCTGATGAATCCACGTCCAGTTCCGATGGCTGGCCATGAGGCCCTCCTCCGACGACTCGTTCCCGCGCGATCCGGCGGTTTCCGTCTTTCTCTGTTCGAGGCGAGCGAGCAGGCGTTCGATGGACGCGACGACCAGCCTCGAGCGTTCCAGGTCCGACATGCCGGCCGAGCGCCGCGCGTGCATCGGCACCTCGCCGCTCACCACGACATGCGCAGGCACCGAGGAGAGAATCTCCTCCAGCGGCATCTCGCCTTCGCCGGGCACGGCACGCTCGAGCGTCGCTTCCCTGCCATAGGCCTCCATGTCTTCCACTTCGATGAGACCGTCGCTGATCTGGACATAGTCGATCAGGGACGGGTCGATGCGCGACAGCAGACCGACTTCTCCCGAACGGGTGATGTGCATCGTATCGATCAGCAGCTTGACGTTCGGGGCACCGATCGCCTCCACGATCTTCACTGCCTGGGCCAGGCTGGCGATCGACAGCAATGGACAGGCCTCGATCACGGGACGCCAGTCGCGGACGGGCAGGTCGGGGCGGACCGCCAGTGCGTCGATCAGCTGGACCGTGACGTCATGATCTGCCAAGCATCGGATCGTATCGTTTCGAAGCCCCGCGTCCCGGACGAGCGAATAGTAGGGCAGGTCGTAGGGATTGAGCTGCGACGTTTGCGGACACAGCGCCACGTTGCAGGCCCCAGCCGCTGCCGCCGTCCGGATGAAGTGGACCGGGTCGACTCCGGTCATGGTGAGATAGTCGAGCCCGATCCGATCCGCCAAGCTCTTGTCGAGTGCGGCCAATTGCGCCTCGCTCATCACTGTACGGCTGTATTCGTGTAGCTTCGTATGCATGATCGGAGCGATGGCGTTCACGT
>CAZOTO010000112.1:0-10899 GCA_964582775.1 uncultured Myxococcales bacterium | reverse complement strand
GTCACGAAGTTGTAGATGCCGCCCTTGCCGTCCTTGTCGCCCGGGTACCAGTTCTGGACGGTGGAGTACTTGATGTGGGCGTCGTCGAGCGCCACGAGCTCCACCACCGCGGCGTGGAGCTGGTTCTCGTCGCGCATGGGAGCGGTGCAGCCCTCGAGGTAGCTCACGTAGGCGCCCTCGTCGGCGATGATGAGCGTGCGCTCGAACTGGCCGGTCTTCGCCTCGTTGATGCGGAAGTAGGTGGACAGCTCCATCGGGCAGCGCACGCCCTTGGGGATGTAGACGAACGAGCCGTCGGTGAACACGGCGGAGTTGAGCGCGGCGAAGAAGTTGTCGGAGTAGGGCACGACCGAACCGAGGTACGTGCGCACCAGATCCGGATGCTCGTGCACCGCCTCGGAGAAGGGCATGAACAGCACGCCCATCTCGGCGAGCTTCTTCTTGAACGTGGTGGCGACGGAGACGCTGTCGAACACGGCGTCCACTGCGACGTTGGCCAGGGCCTTCTGCTCCTCGAGCGGGATGCCGAGCTTCTCGAACGTGCGCCGCAGCTCCGGATCCACCTCGTCCATGCTGGCGAGCTTCTCCTTGGGCTTCGGCGCCGAGAAGTAGCTGATCGCCTGGTAGTCGATGGGCGGGAAGCTCACCTTCGCCCAGCGCGCGTCCTCCTCGCGCATCTCGCTCCAGCGGCGATACGCGCGAAGTCGCCACTCGAGCATCCAGTCGGGCTCGGACTTCTTCGCGGAGATCAGGCGGATCACGTCCTCCGACAGGCCGGGCGGGACGGTGTCCGCTTCGATCGCGGTGCTCCAGCCGTAGGCGTATTCGCGCTCGGCGAGGGCCTCGATCTCGCTCGTGGAATCGCTCATCGGGGGGGTCCTCCAGCTCCATGATCGACGATGGGCAGCAGGTCGGATTCCTGCAGCCAACCCGCGAGGTCCTTCTCGTCGCGGCGCAGATCCTCGAGCGTCACCTTCTCGAGCACGCCGCGCACGGCATCCTCGAGCGCACCCCACAGCCCGCGGATGGAGCAGCGCGTGGTGTGCACGCAGTCGCGCCGCTGTCCGGGATGCGTGTCGCAGAACTCGTCGGGGAAGAACGACCCGCCGATCGCGCGGATCACCTCCCAGGCGGTGATCTCCTCGGGCGCGCGTGCGAGCCGGTAGCCGCCGCTGGCGCCGCGGGTGCTATGGACGAGCCCCGCCTGCCGCAGCGTGCGCATGATCTTCGCGGTGTACTCCGGGCTCAGGCCCTCTCGCGCGGAGATGGCCTGGATGGTGAGGGGGTCGTCCCCCTCGTGCTGGGCCACCTGGAGCAGGCAGCGCAGCCCATACTCTTCTTGGGCCAGGATGTGCATCGTGCCCCGAAGGTAGGAAACTATACGGACGAGTCAAGAATCTTTCGCGGGGCGGGAGCTTCTCTCGTAAGGGCTCGGGATTTCGGTAGAATCCGCCCACGTGACCGCCCGCCTCCTGCCCTACCGGGGGATCCTTCCCCGCATCGCCCCCGACGCCTTCCTGGCACCCGGAGTCTGCGTGATCGGCGACGTGGCGGTGGGCTCCGAGTCGAGCCTGTGGTTCGGGGTGGTGGCGCGCGGGGACGTGGCGCCGATCCGCATCGGGGCCCGGACGAGCGTGCAGGACGCGACGGTCGTGCACACGTCGAGCGCGCCGATCCCCACGATCGTGGGGGACGACGTGACGGTGGGGCATGCGTGCATCCTGCACGCGTGCACGGTGGAGGACCGCGCGTTCGTCGGGATGGGAAGCATCGTGATGGACGGCGCGGTGATCGAATCCGGCGCAATGCTCGGCGCGGGCTCGCTGCTGCCCGCAGGTGGGCGCGTGCCCTCGGGCGAGCTCTGGCTCGGGCGCCCCGCGCGCTTTCGCCGGCGGATCGATCCGGCCGAAGCCGCCGAATGGCTCGCGGGCTGCCAGCGCTACGTGGGGCTCGCGGCGGCGTACCGGGCGGCGATCGGCGCGGACGACACCGGACCCCGGTAATGCGGCGTCGGCGTTGCCGACACCGAGAAGTGACGGACCGGCGCCGAGCCTAGCGCAAGATCTCGCTGTGCAGCGACTCGATCGCGCGGCGCATCCAGGGTGCGGATGCCGGGGGCGATGAAGGCGAGGGTGCGGGATCGCGAGGCGATGTGGGCTCGCGCGGCGCTTCGACGCTCGCGGCCTCGCCGCGCCAGCGTGCGGCGAGCGCGGGATCGCCGAGGCGATCGCAGAGCGAAGCCGCCCAGGCACGGAGCTCCGGCTCGTCGGGCCAAGCCGCGGGATCGCGCAATGAGTCTCGCGCGGCGTCGAGGCCCTCGCTCCACAGTCGCCGCTCGGTCTCGGTGACGCGGGCCCAGCGCGCGCGCATGGGCTCATCCGCGATGCGGTACATCGCGCGCACGGGAACGCCGTTTCGAAGCTCGCCGCGGGCGAAGAAACCGTCCTCGAAGAGCACCCATGCTTCGTCGGGGAAGATTCGCTCGCCCCAGCGCGCGAAGAAGCGCGCGAGATTCGCGCCGTCGTGGTCCTTGCGTCCGGGGGTCTGCTCCTCGAGGTGCACGACGACGCTCGCGGGCTGGTAGACGATCCGGCCGCCGCGCGCGCGCACGGACAGGCACAGGTCGATGTCCTCGAGTCCGTTGCGATAGCCCTCGTCGAAGCCGCCTGCGGCCTCGAACGCGTCGCGCCGCACGAGCAGACACGCACCGGTGACGGCGCGAAGCTCGCGCCGGTGATTCGCGGCGGGCCAGTGGGAATCGAAGCCGGGGTAGACGTGATACGGAATCCGCGAATCGCGCGAGAAGGCGATGCCTGCGTGCTGGATGCGCCCGTTCGGGTAGAGCAGCTTCGCACCCGCGATGCCGGCGCCGGGATCGGAGCGGAGCTCGCGCACGAGCGGTGCGAGCCAGCCCGGCTGGGGCAGGGTGTCGTTGTTCAGGAAGAGCAGCAGATCGCCGCGCGCCGCGCGCGCTCCCAGGTTGCAGCCCCGCGCGAAGCCCAGGTTCTCGTCGCTGCGCACGAAGCGAAACGGCGGCGTGAGCCCGCGCAGGTGCTCGAGCGTGCCGTCCGCGCTGCCGTTGTCGACGACGACGACCTCCCACTCCCCGGTGTCCACATCGCCGATCGGTGTGTTCGCGCGAATCGCCTCGAGGCAGTCGCGAAGCATTCCGAGGCCGTTCCACGTGGGGATCACGATCGAGCAGCCCCGCCACGGTCCGGTGTCGGAACGGACCTCGGCGGCCGGTGCGTGCGCGAGGGGCGCAGCGAACGAGTCCGCGGTCTGTCGTGCGCGGGAACGCGAAGGCTGTGCGCGAAGGTGCGCGCGATAGCGCGCGAGCCACTCGCGCGCATCCGTCTGCATGTCCTTCACCGGGCGGATGCCGCGGCGCAGCCGCTCGAGCTCCTCGGGATGATCCACCAGATGTTGCAGGAGCTGCGCGAGATCGTCCTCGTTCCCAGGCTCGAAGAGAAGTCCGTTGCGGTCGTCTTCGACGATCTCGGGCAAGCCGCCGACCCGCGAAGCGATGACGGGAACACCCGCGGCGAGCGCCTCGCGCGCGACGAGCGGGTAGTTCTCGACGCGCGAGGGCATGACGACGACGTCGAGCTGGGCGAGCACGCGGCCGAGATCGCGCGGCGCATACGGACCCGGCCAGCCGATGCGCGGATCGCCCGCGATCGCGCGCTCCACCGATTCGTTGCCGTCCTTCGTCCCCTTGCCGAAGAGCAGCAGGCGCGCATCGCCGCGCACGCGGCGGAAGGCGCGCACGAGGATCTCGGGATCCTTGAGGGGCGCGAAGGCGCCGAGGAAGCCGAAGGTGAGCCGCGGATCGCGCGTGATCGCGGGCCGGTCGACGGGTTCGAGGCCGAGCGGCGCGAGCTCGATGCGGCCCGGGCGAAAGCCGAAGGACGCGTACTTGTCGACCAGGTAGCGCGACGGACCCGTGACGACGTCGCAGGCGTCGAGCGCGGTGCGGGCCGCGCCGGCCCGTGCCTGCATGAACCCGGTAGCGGCCTCGATCCGATCGCGCTCTGCGTCGATGCCCGCGTTGCGGAACAGGCAGCGCGCGCACTTCTCCGCGCTCTCGGGACCCGAGCACAGTGCGCGATCGCGTTCGGGATAGAGATGCGTCTGGTAGCAGAGGAACCAGAAGTCGTGGAGCGTGAGGCAGACGGTGCTTCCCGTCTCCTTGGCGAGCGGAAGCAATCGGAACGGGAGCGCGTGCCAGGTGTGCTGGAAGTGCACGACGTCGAAGCGCTCGCGCGCGAGCACATCGCGGAACAGGGATTCGGTGGTCGGCTCCTCGATCTGGCGCGTGAGGTCGAGCCGCGCATCGACGAGGAGCCGCAGGATGCGCAGGCCGTCCTCGCTCGATTCCTCTAGGCGCGGTGCTGCGATTCCCGTGCTCTGCTCGGGATGGAAGATCGCGACCTCGACGCCCTGCGCGCGCAGCGCGAGCGCAAGTGCGCGCGCGTAGACCTCGGTGCCGCCGCGCCAGTCGCGGCTGTAGCTATGCAGCACGAAGAGCACGCGCAGGATGGGCGCGGGCGAGGATTCCCTGGCGGTGGAGACGATGCCGGAAGGCGCGGGCTCGGCCACCGCGGCGCAAGCGCGTCGTCGAGGGATTCGCGGCCCGCTGCGCAGGGCGACGAGCTCCTCGCGCGGATCGCCGGTGAGCCGAACCAGGTCCTCGGCGCGCCCGCTCGCGACGACGGAGGGGTCGAATGCGTGCGCCGCGCGCAGCTCGCTCTGCGCCAGATCGATGAGCGGATCGGCGCCCGATGCGAGACGCAGCGCCATCTCCACGTGCGCGATGGCGCGTGCGCGCGTGCGATCGCGGCAGTGCTCGACCTCGGGGAAGAGATCCTCGATCGAGTAGCGCGCGCGCATCTCGCGGCGCATGCGGCGGCACTCCTCGGTGAGACGGGGCAGGCGCTCGGCCGACGTCGAATGGCTGCCCTCGTGCACCCGGTAGCGGATGAGCTTCTCGGGCAGGAAGAGGAAGCCCGCGCCCGCGACCGCGGCCTTCATCCAGAACTGGTAGTCGTGGGGCCAGCCGTACTCCTGCAGCCCGATGCGATCGAGGAGCGAGCGGCGGAACACGACGGCGGGATTGGGAACCGGGTTGCGCTCGAACATCCACGGCCCCAGGCGGCCCGTCTCGAGCACGTGCGCGGGAAGGCCGGGATCGAAGCTCCCGGGGCGCTCGCGGCCCTCGCCATCGATGAACACCGCATCGTGGATGCACACGTCGATGTCGGGCCGCGCATCGAGCAACGCCACCTGGCGGGCGAGCTTGTGCGGAGCCCAGATGTCGTCGCCATTCACGATCGCCACGAGCTCGCCCGTGGTCGCCTCGAGGCAGCGGTTGAAGGTCTCGTGCAGCCGGTCGCGGCCGCGATTGTCCTGCCGCTCGTAGCGAAGCCGCGGATCGGCGGCGAAGCGCGCGACCACGTCGGGGGTAGCGTCCGTCGAGCCGTCGTCCAGGAAGAACAGCTCGAAGTCGCGATGGCTCTGGCCGAGCACCGAGCGCAGCATCGCGCCCACCCAGTCCGCGTAGTCGTAGACGTAGGCGACGACGCTCACGCGCGGCGAGGATGCCGCGCGGCTCATGTTCCGGGCTCGAGGATCGGGCGTGCGCGTGCCACGGCTATGCCTCCACCGATTCCTTGGCGTTGGGGGGCCGCCGATCGTGGCGCGAGGGTAGGCGGTGGGGCCGAGCTGCGCGCCTCTCCTCCCTGGGCTCGATGTACAGCCGCGGTCGGCCGTGGACGGAAGGCGCCGCGTGCGCCGCTCCTCCCCCGACCGCGTTCCGAGCACGGGCGGTATAGTCCGGCGATCCGCACCGGCCTCGCGCCTGGGAGCTTCGAGGGCGCGAGGTGCGGAGCGGTGTCCATCCTCGTGCCCGAAGGGAGCTCGCACTGACGACCGTGATTCTCGCCGCGCTCACGGGCTCGCTCGCGGGTCTGGCCCATGTGCTCTCCGCGCCCGATCACATGGCGGCGGTGGCGCCGTTCTCGATCGAGGCGCGCCATCGCGCGTGGGCGCTCGGCGTGCGCTGGGGCATCGGGCACTCCGCGGGTCTCGTCGGGGTCGGTGCGCTGGCGTACGCGGTGAAGGATTGGCTCGATGCCGAGTGGATGTCCCGTCTGGGCGGCTACGGAATCGGCCTGATCCTGATCGGGATCGGCCTGTGGGGGCTGCGGCACCTTCGCAGCTACGAGCACGAGGCCGAGGATGCGGTGATGCACGCGATCGAGGCAGACGTGCCCTCCGTGTCTGCGTCGGCCCCTGCGCGCGCTCATGCGCCGCACGTCCACACGCACGTCGCCTTCGGCGTGGGCGTCGTGCACGCGGTCGCGGGAACGGGGCAGATCCTGGGCGTGGTTCCCGTGCTCGCCATGCCGCAGTGGAGCCAGGCCGTGGGTTATCTCACGGGCTTCGCCGCGGGCAACATCGCGGCGATGACGGCCTTCGCGGGATTGCTGGGGGTGTTCGCGGCGGGGCGCACGGCACAGGGGCTGCGCGGTGTGCGCCGGCTCTTCGCGGCGACCTCCGCAGCGACGCTCGCCATCGGCGTCGTGTGGATCGCGCTCACCGTGGCGGGCGTCGAGCTCCACGAGCACGCACCGGCGGGAATCGGAGCCGCCCACGAGGATGCGGCCCACGAGGAGCCGGGCCGATGAAGAGGTTCCGATTCGCACCCGTGGTCCTGCTCGCGGTGTGGGGGACGGTCGCGTGTGCGCTGCCGGGAACGCCTGCGCTCGCTCCCGCTCCGTGGGGAGAGTGGCAGACGTCGCTCGGCGTCGATCGCCCCGGTGCCGGACGCATCTACGAGGTCGCGACGGGGCGCGAGCTCTCCGCCGAGGATCTCGTGCGCATCGCGGCATCGCGCCGCTACGTGCTCGTGGGAGAGAAGCACGATCATCCCGATCACCACCTCATCGAGGCGTGGCTCGTCGAGCAGCTCGCCGCGCAGGGGCGCCGCCCCGGAGTGGCCTTCTAGATGTTCGACTCCGATCAGCTCGAGGCGCTGCACGCGCATCGCACCGATGCCGACGCGCTCGCGCGTGCTGCGCGCTGGGACGAGAGCGGCTGGCCCGCGTGGCCCCTCTATCGCCCGCTCGTCGTGGCGGTGCTCGCGGCCGGGCTCGAGATCGCACCGGCGAGCCTCACGCGCGCGGAGCTCGCCGCGGTTCGCGAAGCGGGCTACACCGTTTCGAGTATCGGCGGGCGCCTCGGGGAAGAGGGGATCGAGGCACTGCTCCGCGAGATCGGTGAGGCGCACTGTGGAGCGGTGCCCGCCGACGCGATCGAGGGTATGGCCGTGGTGCAGATCGTGAAGGACGCGCGCATGGCCGAGGTGCTGCGCGAGGCGCCGCTCGATCGGGGAGCCGTGCTCGTCGCGGGAGGCGGACACGCGCGGCGCGATCGCGGCGTTCCGGCGCACCTGCGCGGGCTCGGCGTTCCGTCCGAGGAGATCCTCTCTCTCGGGCTGATCGAGGTCCCGGCGACGGGTGCCGCCGCCGCGAATCCGCTCGCGCCGGTAGACCGCACGGCGTTCGACTACGTGTGGCTCACTCCGCGCGTGTCCGACCTCGACCCGTGTGAGGTGTTCCGCGAGAAGCTCGAGGAGCTTCGCCATCGCCGCTGAGCTGCCACGCTGCTGCTTGTCGCTGCCGGGCGCCGGTGCGAGACTCGCACGCATGGGGACGCGCGCGATGGCCTCGGAGACCGGTGCGCCGGAGGAAGCGGCAGTGGCGCGATCCTCCGGCGCGCGCGTTCTCGCCGGGGGCGTGATCGCGCTCGCGCTCGCGGCCTGCGTCTCGCCGTACACGTCGGCGGTCGATTCGGTGCGCCAAGCGCTCATCGGGGTGCCGGCGACGCACCTTCGCACCTGTCTGCCGGTGCCCGAGGAGACCGACGTGCAGGACGGGGTGGAGGTCTACACGTATCGGTGGAAGCGCGTGTTCCCGCGTCGATCGTTTCCCTCGGATCGCCCGTCCTCCCTCTACGACCTCGCGTACGACCCGACGGACGAGCGCGAGAAGAAGCGCAACGTCTGCGAGCTCACGGTCGAGATCCAGGACGGCCGCGTGCGCGACGTCCGGTCCCGGGGCTTCGACGGCGAGGGCCTGCGAGCCGATGGCGCGTGCATGCTCGAGGCACGCCGCTGCATCCCCGTGCAGCGCTGAGCCTCGCCCGTGGAGTCCTGGCTCAACCCTGCGCCGCCACCACGCTGCTGCGGAAGCGCGCCAGGCCGGCGAAGAAGAACGTCGCCCCCGTGACCGCCATCGCGCCGAGCTCGGGGAGCACCATGGCGAGGCTCGCGTCGCGGAAGAGCACCGCCTTGGAGAAGCTCACGAAGTGGGTCGAGGGCGAGAAGAGCATGACAGCCCGCAACACCGGTGGGATGTTGTCGATCGGCGTGAAGCTTCCCGAGAGCATGTGCAAGATCGTGAAGGTGGGAATCGACAGCAGCCCGAACTGCGGCATGGAGCGGGCGATCGTCGCCAAGAGGATCCCGAGCGCCGCCATGGAGTAGAAGTAGATCCCGGACCCCGCGGCGAACAGGACGATCGAGCCCGTGAGGGGCACTTCGAGGACGCCGCGCACGACGACGAGCAGCGAGAGCACCGCGGAGAACACGATCACCAGCCCGCTCGCCCAGATCTTTCCGATCATGATCTCGATCGGCCGCAGCGGCAGCACGAGCAGGTGCTCGAGGGTGCCGTGCTCGCGCTCGCGGATGAGGGCGGCGCCCGTGAGCAGGATCGCGAGCAGGGTGATGTTGTTCACGACCTCCATCGGGCCGCCGAACCACAGCGCGCTCAGGTTCGGATTGAACTTCGCGCGCACCGCCAGCCGCACGGGGTCGCTGCCGGCGGGAACACCGGCAGACACGAAGCGGCGGATCTCGTCCCAAACGATGCGTTGCGCGTAGAGCGCGCCGCGTCCGGCCTGGCTCATGGCGGTGGCATCGACCAGCAGGTGCAGTGTCGGGCTGCGGCCGGCGACGACGTCGGCCTCGAACTGGGGCGGGATGTTGAACACGAAGGTGAAGAGCCCCCGATCCATGGCAGGCTCGATCTCGTGGACGCCGATGCGAACGGGTGGCTTGAAGTACGGTTCCCGCAGCGCGTCGTGGATGCGTTGCGAGAGCTGCGAGCGATCCTCGTCCGCGATCGCGATCGACGCGTTCTGGATCTCGATGCCCTCGCCGGTGGCGGACAGGTAGACCGCGAGGCTGAACGCATAGACGATCAGGAAGAGCATCACGGGATCGAAGGCGAGGCTTGCCAGCTCCTTTCGGCCCAACGCGAGGATGTTCGTGATCGTCCGAAGCATGGATCTACTCCGCCTGTGCTTCGAGCCGCAGCCGGGCGAGCAACAGGAACAGCAGCGCGAAGCCGGCGAGCAGCAGGTACTCGCCGATGAAGACCTCGATGCCGAGGCCCTTCGTGAAGGCGCCCATGCTGATCCGCTGGAAGTGGCTGGCCGGAAATCCGTATCCGATCCAGCGAGCGGTCGTATCGAGCGACGACACCGGATGCAAGAGCCCCGAGAACTGCGACGAGGGCAGCACCGTGATGATGGCGGTTCCGAAGATCGCGGCGAGCTGGCTGCGAACGAAGGTCGACACCAGCATGCCCCACGAGGTCGCGGCGGAGATGAAGAACCACGCGCCGATGGTGAGCCCGAGCACGCTTCCCTTCACGGGCACGCCGAACACGAGGATCGCGATGGCGAGCAGCAACCCGAAGGCGAGCATGGACAGCAGCACGTAGGGGATCTGCTTGCCGATCAGGAGCTCGAGGCGCCCGACGGGCGTCACGTACAGGTTCACGATCGACCCCATCTCCTTCTCGCGCACGACGCCGAGCGCGGTCATCACCGACGGGATCAGCACCAGGATGAGCATGATCACGCCCGGCACCATGGCGAAGACGCTCTCGAAGCTCTGGTTGTAGAGGAAGCGAGGCTCGATGTGCGCCGCTGTGGTCGCCAGGGCCGAGCGGTTCGGATCGCGTTGCGCGAGCTCGGCGAGGTAGCGGGCGTGCACGCCCTCGACGTAGCCGCGCGCGGTCTCACCGCTGAAGGGCATGGCGGCGTCGATCCACACGCCGATCTCGGGCGAGGCCCCGCGGTGCAGATCGCGGCCGAAGCCCGGGGGGATCTCGATGGCGATCCGCAGCTCGCCGGTGCGCATGCGCCGCTCGAGCTGCTCGTAGTCGCGGACCGGAGGCTCTTCGCGGAAGTAGATCGAGCCGGCGAACTCCTCCTGGTAGCGGCGGCTCTCGACGGTGTCGTCGCGGTCGAGGATGGCGTAGGGCAGGTCCTCGACGTCGAAGGTGATCCCGTAGCCGATCGTGACGAGCATGACGATCGGACCGCCGATCGAGAACGCGAGCCGGATCGGATCGCGCAGCAGCTCCTTCGTCTCGCGCACCGCATAGGCCCAGCCCCGGCGGATGCGCGCGCGCAGGCGTTTGCGGGGCTTCGCCGCGCGCCACGGCTCGGGCGGCGCCGTCCCGGTCTCGAGCGGCACGGGGGCAGCGGGTGGCGGAGTGGACGGCGCGCCGTCGCCGGAGAGCCGCGCGATCTCGTCCTCCAGATAGGCGACGAACGCATCCTCGAGCGTCTCGACGCCGCGCTCGCGCACGAGCTCCTCGGGGCTGCCCTGCGCGAGCACGCGCCCGGCGTGCATGAGCGAGATGCGATCGCAGCGCTCCGCCTCGTTCATGAAGTGCGTGGACAGGAAGATCGTGACGCCATCGCGGCTCGCGAGCTCGATCAGGTGCTCCCAGAAGCGGTCGCGCGCGACGGGATCCACACCCGACGTCGGCTCGTCGAGGATCAGGATCTCGGGCGCGTGGATCACGGCGACGGCGAGCG
>CAZOTO010000111.1:0-10988 GCA_964582775.1 uncultured Myxococcales bacterium | reverse complement strand
GAGCCCCCCAGCCGGTAGGGTCTTTGCTCCGTAGCGGATGCACTCCCCACCCTCAAGGATTTTTCGTATGAACGGATGCAGCTTGAACCGCTGCATGTTGTCATGAGGGTCCGTAAACGGACTTTCGTAGTTCAAGCCGGTCACGAAACCGAGCGACACGAGGTTGTCCTTCATGTCGTAGAGCCATGATCCGCCGAACGTTCCGCAGTCGTGCGGATAGAACATCGTGTGGATCACGCGTCCAGGGACGTGATTTTCGGGGCGGATGCGCCAGATCTCCTTGATTCCCGTTTCGTAGGCCTGCGGGTTCGTACCGTGCAGCCCGAAGCGGCTCACCAGCTCCTTGGTGCAAGATCCTCGAGGGCCCTCTCCAAACACGACGCACTTCGCACGTATCTCGGGCCCCGGTTGGAACACGGACTTCGGTTGGCCATCTCTACCGATGCCTTGATCCTGCACTTGGACGCCGACGACACGGTTCCCCTCGTACAGTGGCCGGCATGCGGGGAATCCCGGATAGATTTCGATTCCGTGTGCCTCTGCGCGTGCGCCCAGCCACTTCACTACCTCGGACACCGAGACTACGAGATTCCCGTGGTTGGCCATCGGCGGGGGTACGAGTGGCGAGCGGATCGCCCGGTTCTTGGTCAGGAAATAGACCTCTTCATGGGTGACCTCGTACTGGATCGGGAATCCCTCTGCCTCGAAATCGGGGACGAGCTCTCGGATGGCGATCGGGTCGATCACGGCTCCGGAAAGCTGGTGACCACCTACCTCGGAGGCTTTCTCGATCACGAGCACGGCTGGCATCTCGATGCCTTCCCGTTGACAGAGCTCTGCCAGCCGAATCGCGCCCGATAGTGTTGCTATACCCGCGCCTACGAAGAGGATGTCGACTTCGAGCTGTTCTCTCTCTACGACGTCGCCCATGGTTGCCTCGACTCCAGCGGTGCGGCGTAAGCCGCCTCGTTCCGAAAGGGGGTTGGTCCAGGACCGTACCCAGAGAAAAAACTTGGGGCTGCAGGTGCGCCCCGGCTATAGGGGCCGCAGAATACAACAGGGCTCTACGGATCGGGAGCCCTAGCCCCGAGAATCCGGGTCGCCTCGCGTCAATCGGACCTCTTTTCCGATCGATCCGATCCCGATCTGATATCGTGGGGGCCCAGCGAGCCATGTGCTCGGGAAAAGTCGAGCTTGCGATAGAGAAGAGAGGAAGAAGGCGATTGGGGATGCGGGCGCGTCGCGTGGCTCAGATCGTGCGCGATTTCATGGATGGATTCGTGCTTGCGAGACAGGTCGGAGCGCAATTGCGCGACGGAGTCCTCGTCTTTACAGACGTCGAGCGCCTGGTGGGGGGAGATCAAAGCAGCCTCCTCTATCGACTCAAGGAAGAGTGCCATGCGTTGTTCCGGCAGGACCAGGAGCAGCCCTCTGAGCGCCGAACCGAGATCCATGCCGAGGAGCTGTTCGACCTGGCCGTTGGTGCCCTGTTCCACGAGAGCATGAAGTTCCGCGAGGGCTTTTATCTGACGACCACCTATGGTCCTCGTCTCCAGAGAATGATGGCTGAGGGTAGGGTCGCGGGTCCGCTCGCCGACGTATTCTGGCGCGTGTTCGACGCAGGGCGCAGGCGCATGCTCGAATCTGAAGCGGAGACGGCTTCGCTGTTCAGGGAGACGCGAGACCAGCTTCGCATCTTGTTGCGTCAGATGCCGGAAAGCGCCGATGTCGCTCGCAGCTTGGTGGAGGATCCGCAACGCACTCAGGAAGTTTTCGGGGTGCCTTTGTCCGAACTACTTCGGGAGATCTATGGCTCTTCAGATCGCGGGTGCGTACTTGCGATCGAAAGTTTGATCGCGAACGGTCACTTCCGTGAAATCGAGCCGATCGTCGGTCTTCCAGAGGCAAGAGGTAGCGCCGATCTCGCTTCCGCGCTGGTCTACGCGAGAGGAATGGCGAGCTACTACGAGGGAGATCCCGAAACCGCACTCGATGAGCTTGCCGATTGGGTCCGGAAGCACGATGCGCGGGTGCGATCCTGGGAATCCCACGCGGAGCGAGTTCTTCGCAAGATCGCAACGAACTTCGATCTGGGGGACGATGAGATCGGCCGACGTGCGCTCGAACTGGCGACCGAGCTCAATTCCCGGTCTTCGTAGAAAAGCCCCCCCTTGCGCCCCCCCTACGCCAGATCCATCCGATCACGCCAACGACGATACAGGCGAGTGATACGACCTGTGCGTTACTGAGCCCTGCCACCAAGGCCGGGTTCAAGCGAAATGCTTCGATCCAGAGTCGGCCGATCCCGCCCAGGACGAGGTATTCGCCGAAGAGGAAGGGCGAGGAGCCCCGCCGTTTCCACAGCCAAGCGACAACGGGAAGCAGCCAGAGAGTCTCGTAGAGCATCGTAGGATGAACCGAGAAGACCTCGCCCGTTTCCGGATCGATCGTAGGGGGCAGTCCGCGAGGGAAGGAGACCGCCCAAGGAAGATTCGTGGCCCGGCCGTAGTCGTCGCCAACGAGAAAGCAGCCGATCCTCCCGATCGCATGTCCGAGCGCCAAGCCCGGAGCCGCCTGCCCAAAGGCCTTCTCGAAGGGAAGCCCCTCTCTCCAGCATGCGATCGCTCCGAAAATCGCACCCCCGACGAAGCCCCCGAACCACGTCATGCCGGCACGCGAGAAGAACAGGGTAGAAAATGAGGCATCCGGGCTGCGCGCCATCTGCTCCGCTGCGAACCAGAGCTTCGATCCGAGTATGCCTCCAATCATGCACCAAGTCATGATTTGCCAAGCGGATTCGCGTGGTAAGTCGGCCTCCTCGAAGGCGCGCGAGGACAGCCATGCCGCCGCGAGGAATCCAATCGCCACCAGTACCCCGAAGCTCGAGATCTCGAACTCACCGATTCGAAAGAGAGTAGGGAACATGCGTCTACGCCTCGTGTCCGTTCGCGGGCGGGGTTTTGAGTGACGTCGTGCGAGGATATCGCGACGATCAGATCACGGTAGGTGCATCGGCAGTCGATCGGCGGGCATCGCTTCGCTGTCGGATTGCGGCTTCGATCGTACCGAGCTGTGCCGGAAAGCTCTCCTTTGCGGCGCGGATAAATTCAGGAATGCTCTTGGGCTCGAAAAGGTCAGGCGGCGCATCGGGAAGATCGAGTCCGACGAGTTGGACGTCGGACCGCTGCGCAAGGAACTCGACGTCGCGTCGATACATCGAATCGATTCCAGCGGCTGCCACGACTTGTAGCATGCGAATTTTTCCGATGCCCCCCCCCCCGGCGAGCGGAAGCGGTTGGTGCCTCCGCCGAGTCTTACATAGAAGATCACCAGGCGCCGTCTTCGCTCCGCACCCGATGAGCGATCGAGATCCCATTTCCGCACGATCTGAAAGAGGGGGACGTCTCCCGTCGTCGATCCGTCGACATATGGTGTTCCCGCGATTTCGTGGGGGGTGAACAGGAGTGGTACGGATGCAGATGCCATCGCGGCGTTACATGCATCTACCTGAACAGCAAGATTCGAAAGATGAGGTGGGACCCGTTCTGATGTGAGCACCTCCGGCCGCCCCTCCGCCAAATTGAACGCAGTACAATAAAATGGGCGCCGAGGGCGCGGAGTTCCACAGTAGTACTCGATGAGTCTCGACAGTCCGATACGGCAGTCGATGAATCCAGAAATACCCGCGCGAGTGGATGAAGGGAGCAGGGTGTCGCGGAGTATATGCCGAAGGAACTGAACTCGTGACGGCCGTAGTGCAAGAACGAGTCGGCCACCATAGATATCGTATCCGGTCTGTTCAAGAGCTTGGGGCGAGAGCCCATGGCAAAATAGGAGACCCGCCACCGCACCTGCGCTGGCCCCCCACACCTCGTCGATCCGATCGCTGCAACCGAGACTTTCCAAGAGGCGAAGGGCCGGTCCATGCGCAAAGAGCTTGAGCCCACCCGATCCGAGCGCGAGTACCACTCTCGTGTCCGGATCCGATAACAGGCCGCGGAGTGCCGGATATCGGTCCGGTTCGGTGGTCACAAGCGACCGCTCGATGACTACCGGCTCCACGATCTCCCAAACGTAGGTGCGACTGCCACCGCTGCGATCGAGAGAGAAGGCGTTGCGCGGGATCGATCTGTCTCGTCCATGGTACCGCACGGCGACACGATCGAGCGGGTATCCCTCGGCGAGGAGCCGGGAGAGCACGGCCACGCGTGCGCTGCTGGGAGGGGGGGGCCACAAAGCCGTGGCCTGCGACGTCAAGAAGCGCACGGGGATCCTTTCGACGTCGATCGCCCGCTCGATCTCGCACCCGAGCCCTCCGCTCCGAAGGACCACTAGATCATCGCGACTGATGTACACGCCCCCGTCGCTCGAGCGGAAGTGCAAGGGGAGGTCTGGGAACGCCTCGGCAATTCCCCGGGTCTCCGCGGCCGACGTTCCGCGAAGGCGGATCTTGAGAATCTCACTCACCGGTTTCGAGGGGATCGGATTGGAGCACCCCAGTCCTTTAGGTGTCAAATACGCCATAAAATCGGCTACTTACAACCCGTTCGAGCGGGCGATGAGCCGCTCCTGGCGGGAGAGGCGATAGTGGGCAGGTGCAGCTGCCGTTGACACCTATGTCGATCTGGGGTGACCATCTCACGGGAGCAGGGAATCAGGGGAAGCAGGGAAGGGCGGTACGGCTCTAGTGGCGGCCGCGCAGAGCCGCTTGGGCATGGACGCCCCGTAGATGTCCCCTCGTCTTGGAGCAGAACCCATGCAGCGATCCAGGAAGAGTGGTTTATGGACAGCGTTGATGGGTGGAGCGTTGGTCCTCCTGCTTGGCGCTGGACCGGAAGGCTTGGAGCTTTCCGAGAGGGATCGACTTTCCGGTTTGCGGGAGGAGATCGTCGAAACGCAGCCAACCGGCCTTGCGGATGCCAATGCGCCAGAGCTCAGCCATCACGGTCTCGAAACTGCGCTTCGAGAGCGAAACCCAAGGCTCGATGCGGATCTATCCTCTCGTATCGCTGGCTCGGTAGCCCGTTGCAGCCGCGAGGAGGGAATCGATTCCCATCTCGTACTGGCTGTTCTCTTGGTGGAGAGCGGTGGACGCCCGCACGCAAAGAGTCCGAAGGGTGCGATTGGCCTCATGCAGGTGATGCCCGGGATGTACCAAGCGATGGGTTTCTCCGGCAGTGTGGCTCACATCGAGGCGAACATCGAAGCTGGCTGTAGGCTGCTCGCCGACAACATTCGTCGATGGGGAGAATCGCGGGGCATCTCGGCATATTTCTGGGGCAGCAACATTCAAGGAGACGGTTACCTTGAGCGCGTGCGAAGCGTCGCAGATGATCTTGCCCCTGAGTTGATCACCGCAGACGACAGTCGGCATGGCTGATCGTAGCCGGGGAGTGAAGAGTGGTTCCTTACCCCAATCGAGCCACTTCGATGCCGAGGGACGGGCTCGGATGGTCGATGTAGGGGCGAAGTCTCCTACCCGCAGGGAGGCGGTCGCGCGGGCTCGGATCCGGATGTGCGAATCCGCATTCTCGGCGGTACGGGAGGGTAGGGTCGCAAAAGGGGATGTTCTCGGCATCGCGCGTATAGCAGGTATCCAAGCAGCAAAGCGCGCGAGCGACTGGATCCCGCTCTGTCATCCGCTCCCGATCGAGTCGGTGGAAGTTCAGCTCGAGCCGAATTCGGCGAGACTCGCTGTCGATATCGAGGCTCGTGTTCTGGTGACCGCGAAAACAGGTGTCGAGATGGAGGCCATGGTTGCGGCTTCGGCAGCGGCACTCACGATCTACGACATGTGCAAGTCGCTTGATCGGTCCATGGAGATCGAGTTCGTACGGCTTGCGCGAAAATCCGGAGGAAAGAGCGGCGTGTACGAGCGGATCGAATAACACCACCCCCTCCATTCCGCTGTTCGCTATTCTCTGATCCCCTCTTCCCGCCTTTCTCACCCCGAGGAAGGTCGTTCTCGATGTGCTTCGATGCGCCGCATGATCGCCCACGGGAGCGCCTGCTTCGTGAAGGGCGAGGGGCACTCTCGCCGGCGGAGCTCATCGCTTTGGTATTGCGAACCGGTATTCCCAATCTCTCTGCCCTGAGTGTAGCGACGGCTCTCATCGAGAGATTCGGCTCGCTCGAGGGCATTGCGCGTGCGGGGCGCGCGGAGCTGAATATGGCCTCAGGGATCGGTCCCGCGAAGATCGCGTCGCTATGGGCCGCCTTCGAGATCGGCATGCGGCTCGCGAGGGCACCTTTGGTTCCGGGCACCAAGCTCGATTCCCCGGAACAGGTGCACGCCCACTACGGTCCGCGGCTACGTCACTTGCGACAAGAAGTTTTCCTCGGGTTGCTACTCGATACCCGTCATCGTCTGATCTGCGAAGTCGAGGTAAGCAGGGGAAGTCTGAATCAGAGCATCGTCCACCCGAGGGAGGTGTTCGCGCCCGCCTTGAGGGAGTCGGCGGCGGCTATCCTCGTGATTCACAACCACCCGAGTGGTGACCCTTCGCCGAGTAGGGATGATCGCGAGATTACGCGACGGCTGGTGAAAGCGGGGGAAATCCTCGGAATCCAAGTGGTGGATCACGTCATCATCGGTGCTCAGGAATATTGCAGCTTCGCGCGTGCAGGCTGGCTCGAGGATTCAAGCAGCTGAACGAGGGAGCCGATCAAGACAACCCGAGGGGCCGTCATGTCGACTCGACTGCAACATCAAGCCATGGACCGCCGTCGCCACGATCGCGCACCGATCAAGATCCCGGTCGACTACAGCGCCGTCGATGCCTTTTTCACCGAATTTGCGACGAACATGAACGAAGGGGGCATGTTCGTCGAGACGGCGAGTCCCGCAGGGATTGGCTCCTTCGTGCAGCTCCAATTTCGCCTCCCCGGTCTCGACGAGCCTGTCCATGTGGACGGACGCGTCGCCTGGGTGAGCGACGGGAAGACCGATGGCCCCGCGGGCATGGGCATCGAGTTCCAAAACCTCTCCCGCCAAGCCCGGGAAACGATCAACGCCCTGGTTCGAAGGCTGCGATCTCCGGCTCCGTGATGCCTGGATCCGGCAACACCGCGCCCCTCTGCGAAAAGTCGGTCGCTTAGAACGGTATATCGTCGTCTCCGTTGGAGAAGCCGTCCCCCATCGGTTCGCCTTCGTCGGCCGAGGCACCGGAAGTGTCGCTCTCGGCGCTACGTCCGGCCTCGCGACGCCCCAGCATCTGCATCTCGCGCGCGACGATCTCGGTCGTACGTCTCTTCCCGCCGTCTTTGTCTTCCCACTCGCGCGTCTGAAGCCGCCCCTCGATGTACACTTGGCGACCCTTCTGAAGGTACTCGCCACAGATTTCGGCGAGTTTTCCCCACGCCACGATTCGGTGCCACTCGGTTCGCTCCTCTCGTCCGCCGTCCCTCTTGGTGAAGGACTCCGACGTCGCAAGCGTGAAGTTTGCGACCGCTTGTCCGCCCGCCGTGTACCGAAGCTCTGGGTCGCGACCGAGATGACCAATCAAAATGACCTTGTTCACGCCTGCCATCCGAATACCTCCCACCGTAGTAAGGGAAGGGGTGAGCATCGGATAGGCTAGCACAGGAGACCCTGCCCCGGACGCAAAACCGCCCACGCGAAAACGCCGCTGCCATCCACTGCGCCCCTTGCAGGGAAGCGATTGTCACCGCAAGCTACCCTCGTCCGTGGTCTTCGGCCTGGGCAGGCGGGGGTGGGGGCAATGGCTCTTGGCTAGGTCTCTGGCGCGGCGAGCAGCAAACGGAAAGGCTTCCTCGGTTCGGCGGGACCGCGCTGTCGAGGCGAGGCCCACCCGGCCGAGCCGCCTCGAGGCCGAGATCGTGTCCCTCGGCTTGGTTGCCGTTGCCGGCCTGCTCGAGGTCGCGCTCTGGAGCTACGATCCCCGCGATCCCCTGTGGGCCTTCGGTTCGGAAGTCCTGAACCGCTGCGGACCCGTAGGTGCGCTCCTCGCCGGACTGCTCGCCGGGGCGGTTGGCTGGGCGGCCCATGCACTCCCGATCGCTTGTCTGGCCATCGCTGTCCGTTATCTCCGAGGCATGGCGATGCGCCCACGTTGGATTCCCTTGGCCTCTTGGCTCGTTGTGTGTGTGAGCATCGCATCGCTATTCGAGGTGCTTCATCGCGGGTTTCCCGCGTCTGTGTCGGCGGATGCCGGGGGAAGGGTGGGTGCTGCGATCGTGTCGCTCCTGTCCAGTGCGCTGTATCTCGCGGGTACTGCTGTGGTGCTGACGATCGCGTTTGCGGCGAGCCTCGTTACGGCAACGGGTACCTCCGTGCGGGATGCGGTGGTCTCGGCCTCCGGCTTGACCTTGGCCGCCGCACGCAGGACCGCGCAGCTGTGGCGCGTAAGCCTGTCGCGGATTCAGCGGCGATGGGCGCAGTTCGTCGAGTCTCGGTTGACCAGGCCGAAGTCCGAGATGAGGATGCGTGAGTCCCCGAGCGCTCCTGGGGAGGCGAGGGATCGGGCGGCCAAGCCGCTCCTCGCTGCCAAGAGGAGGAACTCCGAGCCGGAGGTCGTTGAGCACCGCGTCGTCGTTGCAAGAACGGCACGTCAGGAGTCGTTGCCCTTCGACAAGATGGGTTCGAACGCGCCTTACCAATTTCCTGATTTGGGGTTATTGGCTCAGGGCATGGAAGGGGGTGGCGCCTACGATCGCGATACCCTGATCAAGAACTCTCAGATCCTCGAGAAGAAGCTCGAGGATTTCCAGGTGTCGGGGCGGGTGGTGAAGGTCCATCCCGGACCAGTGATCACGATGTACGAATTCGAGCCTGCGCCAGGAATCAAAGTGTCGCGGATCGTGAATCTCGCAGACGACCTGGCTCTGGCGCTGCGGGCCATGTCGGTGCGTATCGTTGCGCCGATTCCCGGAAAGAATGTGGTCGGGATCGAAGTGCCAAACGCGAATCGAGACGTCGTCGTGTTGAGAGACTTGCTGGCTCATCCAGCCTATCAAGAGGCGGAGAGCAAGCTCCAGATTGCACTCGGAAAGGACATCTTCGGCAATCCAATGACCATCGACTTGGCCGGGACGCCGCATTTGCTCGTGGCGGGTGCGACCGGAACCGGAAAGTCGGTCTTCTTGAACGCATTGCTGTGTAGCATTCTCTTTCGCGCACACCCGGACGAAGTGAAGTTGCTTCTCATTGATCCGAAGATGCTCGAGTTCTCGCTCTTCCAGGGGATTCCTCATCTCATTGCGGAAGTCGTGACCAATCCGAAACGAGCTTCCGCAGCCCTCATGGGCATCGTTGCGAAAATGGAGGAGCGCTATCGTCTCATGGCCGAAAAGGGCGTGCGAAACATCGCCCAGTACAATCGACTGATCGCCAAGGAGCGGGCGAGCATGAGAGGGTCCGATTCGGATCAGGCCGCTCCAGCGCCGCTTCCTTACATCGTGGTCATCATCGACGAGTTGGCAGATCTCATGATCGTTGCGGCCAAGGATGTCGAAGAATCACTGATGCGCCTGGCGCAGATGGCTCGGGCCGCGGGAATTCACCTCGTCCTCGCGACACAGCGGCCATCCGTGGACGTACTCACGGGGGTGATCAAGGCGAATTTCCCTTCGCGGATTTCGTTCCAGGTGAGTTCGCGAACGGATTCGAGGACGATCCTGGATGCGAACGGCGCGGAGCGGCTCCTGGGGCTCGGCGATATGCTGTTCGTTCCTCCGGGTAGTTCCAAGCTCATGCGGATCCACGGCCCGTACGTCTCCGAAGGGGAAGTTCAGGCACTCACGGAGTTCTTGCGGGCTCAGGGGCAGCCAGAATTCGATCCGACCCTGATTCGTCTGAGGGAAGAAAGCGAAAAGAACGAGGAGCGAGGAGAGGACCGCGACGAGATGTTCGATCTCGCAGTCGATGTGGTAGCGCGCTTCCGGATCGCATCCATTTCCTTCGTCCAACGCAAGCTAAAGATCGGATACAACCGTGCGGCCCGGATCGTGGAGCAGATGGAGGCGGAGGGAATCATCGGGCCCCAGGAAGGTACCAAGCCTCGTGATATTTACGTTCGCTCACCCGAGGATGTCGCTTAGGTCAAGATTCGCATCACTCATGCTCTGCGTTTCATTTGTCGCTGCGAGCGCTGCGAGCGGGAGCGAATCTGCGGCGGATGTATTGGCGGCAGTCCAATCGCACTACGGATCGATTCGCGACCTTCGTGCGGAGTTCGTGCAGGCAAGCTTCGTGGCCGCGGTTGCCGCTGAGACGCTGTCCCGCGGGGCGGTCGTCGTGAAGCGCCCGGGCCGCATGCGTTGGGAGTATTCCGACCCGGAGCCCCGCGTGATCGTGATGGATGAAGCGACATTGCGCATTTACACGCCGCGAGATCGACAGATGCAGATCGCTCCGGTGGGCCCGGACACGGTCTCGCCAACTGCGATCGGATTTCTGATGGGTCAGGGCAAACTCGTCGAGCAATTCGAGGCGGAGTTCGTTCGCGACTCCACTCCGAAGGACGAAAAGGTAGGATTGCGATTGACACCACGCGGCGATGCGAGTTTCGAATCCTTGGAGCTATGGATCGACGTCTCTTCGTCGCAATTGCGGGAGTCCGTGCTCGTCGATCTCTTCGGCAACCGCACGCGGGTCCGATTCACTCGCCTCGTGGAGAACCAGGGCGTTCCGGATGAGGCATTCGCTGTCGATGCTCCCGAGGGTACCGAGGTGATCGACCTTCGCTGAGCGCACGCATGCACCGCCGTGCCGCTGGAGGTGGCGGACTGCCGACGCGTCCATGTCAATGAACCGTCGGGAAGGCTCGGGAGAATGGCTACTCCGTCCGACGTAGCGGGCAACGGTCGAGCTCATGCGGAGGACAGCGAACGGAGCATCCCCCTAGTCGCTGCATTCAAGTCTGCATTGACAGAGAACACCCCTTTGGTACCATCCATTGAGATTGTAACGCATTGATTTTGAAAGTGATTTCAGTTGATTCTCGAGCCCGCCGGCGGACTCGGCCGAC
>CAZOTO010000110.1:0-11094 GCA_964582775.1 uncultured Myxococcales bacterium | reverse complement strand
GATGTTCACGACACGACTCCAGCCCGACGAGCTGATCGTCGAGGTGCGAGTGCCCTTCGCACCGCCGTCGAGCCGGTCGACGTTCGTGAAGCTTCCGCACAAGGCATCGCACATGGCGATGGCAAGCGTTGCCGTCCAGCTCGAGCGCGCACCCGATGGGACGTGTGCACGGCTTCGGGTCGCGGTGGGTGGGGTGGCCCCGGTGGCCTATCGAGCCCATGCCACGGAGGCCCGCTCGTGCGGGCGGCCCTTCACGAGCGAGGAGATCGACGCGGCAGCCCGCCGGGTGACCGAGAGCGTGCGGCCCCTCTCCGAACCTCTCGTTCCCGGGGAGTATCGCCTGCACGTCGCACGCGTGATGACGGGGCGAGCGATCCGCGCCCTCGCGCTCGAAGCCGAGTGACGAAACCACGATGTCGCGAGGCGATCCCTCGCCTCGCTTACCGCCCCGTGTTCGCCCCTTCGGAGAGCCGCAGGTGCAGCACGCCGCCCATCGTGGTGTAGAACGGATCGCCGTTGGGGAGGAGCTGTACGGCGAGGTTCAAGGGATTGAAGCGCTGGCTCCGTCCCAATGCGTACTGCGCGCGCGTCCGTCCCGTGTCCCAATCGAGCGTCGTGAAGACCCAGGCGCCCTTCTCCACGGCCGCCAGATGCAGCCCCCGATCGAACGCGCTCACCACGGGCGTGCTGTTCGGATTCGAGATGTCGCTCCGAACCCACGCCGTCGCGAAGGACCGCGTCTTCGGATCCCACTCGAACTTGTGTATCCCCGCAGCACCGACCGACGGATCCGTCACCCGAAGCTGAACATCGAGCGTCGCGGGCTCACCCGATCGCATCTCGTTGTTCGCGAGCACGGCGCCGTAGCCGAGCACGACCGCCGCATTCTCCGCGTATGAATGGGATAGGTTCACGATGCCGAAGTCGACGGCCACCTTGCCCGCGATCCGTCGACTCTCCTCCCCGGGAAGGCCGGGCCAGTCCTCGGGAATCTCGTCGCGCCAGTAGAGGACGAGATGGTTCACGTCGGCACCGTCGGCCGCGACGACGAAGCGATCGTGATCGGAGGCGAGTCCCATGAGCACGGGCGCCGTTCCGGACCCACGCCGGCCACGAACCGTGGCATCGAGCGAGCCGATCTCGTACGGCTCGCTCCACGCTCCCTCCTCTGCGCGATCGCTAAAGTGCGTTCCCGTCCACACCAGCTTGTGCATCCGGCGCGAGCCGATCACGTACACGCCTCCCTGCTCGTCCGCGGAGAGGCCGTTCCAGATCTGCTCGCCGACCAGCCGGTAATAGGTCCCTCGCGTGAAGGCGCGATCCACCGCGACGACGGTTCCATCGATCGTCACGGCGAGGATGTGCCCGTCGTGCGTCACGTTCGTCCCGATCATGATGGGCCGTTCGCCGTTCATCTGCTTCGGATCGAACACGAACTGCCGGAGCTCCCGGATCGGTGAATCCGGTTGGCCGGGATTCTCGTCGCCATACGCGACCAGCCGATCCACGCCACCGACGTACAGCACACCGTCGCGATCGACCATCGCATAGTAGGCGCGAAGGGCCTCCGTCTCGTAGCCCCGCCACGCGGCGACCTCGTCGCGATAGGCCTGCGATGTGACGTCGAGACGATCGAGCGCCTCGATCCAACGCTCCATGTGTTCGCCCGAGAACGCGGGGAACCGTACCGGCGCGAGCGCATGCTCCGCGAGCCGCACCAGCCGCCCGTTCCCGTCCACGCGCACTTTCAGGATGCGATCCACCTTCGGGATCCAGTACACGGTCGTGCCATCCGGGTAGGTGTGGTCGAGATGTCCGCCCGAGATCGGACTCGACCACAGCAGGTCGATCTCGCCCTCGGAGAGCGTTCTCGACGGCCCTCGTGGACCGCGAACGGGGAGCGCCCCCGATTGGTAGTGGTCGCAGTGGATGATCGGACAGAGCCCCGCCGACAACATCGGGTGCCGTGGTGGCGTCGGGGCGCGATGCGCCGACGCCAGGAATCGCGCCCCACAGGCCGCGAACACGAGCACGAAGAGTCCCGCCAGCGCGGCATGCACGACGCGTCCGCCCGCGACCCGATCCTTCCGCATCCGACACCCCCTCCGCCTTCATCGAAGCCGTAGGAAGCATCCTGCACGCGACTGCTTCGCGATGGCAAGCGCCATCGGGCTCGCGTTAGCGCGCCGCGATCGACTCGGATCCCAGCACCGTGAGAAGGTCGTTTCGCACCAGCTGCCAGCGCAGGAACTCCGCGCTGTACACGTTGCGCACGTCCCGGCGTCCATCCACCAGGAACACCTTCAGCACGTGACGCAGGGCATCGGTCTCTTCGCCGCGCCCAGCACCGATCCGCACCGCGTCCTGGCCGAAGTCCTCGAGGATGGGCCGGAGCGAGGCCTCGTCCGCGGCCGTCAGGAAGTCCCACCGGCCGTGCGGTGCCAGCGCCTCGCGGAGCTGCGCCATGTCCGCCGGGGAATCGCTTCGAGGATCGAAGCTCACGGTGACCAGCCGAACACGCCCAGAGAGGCGCGTGTCGCGCGCGATCTCGCGATCCAGCCTCTGCAGCATGGCGAGCGCCGCGGTACATCCCTGGGTCTGGTGGCATCCGCGATACACGAACGCGATCACGGCCGCGTCGTCCCCATCCACGCCGGGCAGGGGTGACGTTCCCCCCCGGGAGTCGAGCAGATGCCACCGGCCGACGCGATCGAGCGGCGGCAGCGCATACGTTCCCGGGGCTGGGGGCTCGTAGAGGGCAGGCGGCTCGCTCGACGCGGCTTCGGGCCAGAATCCGAGCTGACCGAAGCGCATGATGTGCGGGCGGCCGAGCTCCTGCGCGCGGAAGTCGATCTCGAACGCCGGGCGCAGCTCCTTCTCGTCCCAATGGAACGCCTTCAGGAACTGCTCGTCCGGGTGACCGGTACCGTCCCAGTTCGCGAGCAAGGACGACGTGAAGTACACGCGCTTCCCATCCCACGACTGCGAGACCATGTTCACCTGCGACCCGATCCGGCGCTCGTGAACGAGCCGAGGCGCTCGTGGATTCGAGACATCGTACACGCGAACCATCCCATCGTTGAACGTGTCGACGAACAGGAAGCGATCATCGGCCGACAGGCTGATATCCACGGGGAGGGGGACCTTCGCGGGATCTCCGATCGTCGCCAGCTCCACGGCCTCGAAGCTGCCGTCGTCCTTGCGGAACACACCCCACAGCTTCGACGTGAGCGCCGTGGTCGTGAATGCGTAGTGACTTCTCGACTGCAACGCCCACCGGATCTCCAGCGGGGCTCCCGGCACTTCGAGCACCTGCAGCGGGCGACGTGCGTGGTAGTCCCATACCACCATCGTGTTTCCGAACCGCTTCATCGCCTCTGCGTCGGCGAGGAGCTCACCGAGGGGTCGCATGTAGTTCGCACGTCCCGTGAAGGAGGACGTGAGCATGCGATTGAGGTTCGCATTCACGCGCACGTCATAGCCATACTCCGCTCCCTTGGGCATCCAGATCGTGCGAATGAAGCGGCCATCGTTCGCATACTCTACGAGTGCGGTGCGTCCTCCTTCGTCCTCGGCATTGGAGAGCCCCGTGATCAGCATCCGGCCGGGGAGGGCATAGAACGTATGGGGGCCGACGACTCCTCCGCTCTTCTCGACGAAGTCCGTGATCGTGCGCTCGAGCTTCGGGCGGGCCGGATCGGTCGCGACGTCGAACACGAAGATCGCGCTGTCGTCGAGCCCTCCGGCCCAGAAGTAGCGCCGATCATCCGTGAATCCACCGTGGTGCGCCTCGTGACGCCCACCCACCGAGACCGAGCTCACGACTCTTCCGTAGTCCTCGCGCTCGGGGTTGGCCCCCACGGTGACGAGCTTGTCGGAGCCATCCCCGAGTCCCTCGACCCCCAAGGTCCAGACATATAGGAAGTCCTCCTGCCCCGTCACCTTGGACAAGAAGGGGGACTGGCAAGTCTCGTCGGCCCCGCTGCTCCGCGGAACCGAGGCCATCGACACCATCGCCAGCATGGCGAGTGCGCATGCAACGGAGCGGCACATCCCGTGGTCCTCCCATGGAGATCTGGTCCAGCCTCCGAGCATCTTACGCGAATCGATCTCGATTTCCTACACTCTTCGGTGACTCCATCGATCCAAGAGGCCTTTCGCTGCCAACTCCCCACGGGCAGAGCCCACTGCGCGACACTCCGTCGTGTCGTCGCGTCCTCTATGGAGACGGAACATCCGGCGGAGGCGCCACGAGGGCCGTCGCCTGGAGCCCCTTCTCGCCCGCTTCCAGGTTCAGGCCCACGCGCTGGCCCTCTTCGAGCCGATCGAAGTCGAGACCGCCGCTCACTGCATTCCGGTGGAAGTAGACGCGATCCCCCGCATCCGTGAGAACGAAGCCGTACCCGTCGTCGACGAACACGGCGTCGACGACACCGAGATGGGGCGGAAGCGCAGGCCGCTCCGTTCGCCGATCCCGCCGCTTCTCCCGCAGCCGGTGCACCTGCCGCTCCAGGTCGCCGAGCGCTTCGTCGAGCGCGAGCCCCAGCTCTTCGCGCTCCGATACGGCGACGAGCTCCTGGCCGCGCGCGGAGCACGTCACGCGAACCTCGTTGCCGCCATGCCGGTGATGGCGGGTGCCGCGGGCCACGAGCCGTACGCGAAGCAGGTCATCGTGCCCGTTGGCGAGCTTTGCCAAGCGCCGATCCGCGATCTTTTTCTCCCGCTCGGGAAGATCTTCGAAGTGGGTCCAGTGGACTTCCATGATGCGGAACGCTCCCTTCCGATTCCGAGGTGGTGTCGTCACGGGACATCCGGAAGAATGCGACCGCCAGGCCGCGCACTCCGGCCCCGCCTCGATCATACCAGGACGGCGAAGCACGCGGGGAGAGCGATGATCCGCGATGCGATCCGTGGGAAGGAGACCCCGAGATGAGCCCCTTCAAGAGCGATATCCTGCGCGGGCGCGCGGCTCTCGTGACCGGCGGAGGCACGGGAATCGGCAAGGAGATCGCGCGCACGCTGGGAGAGCACGGCGCACGCGTGGCCATTGCGAGCCGCAAGCAGCCTGTGCTCGACGCAGCGCGCGCGGAGCTCGAGGCGCTGGGAATCGAGTGCCTCGCGATCCCGTGCGACGTACGCGACGGTGCACAGGTCGAGCGAACGATCGCCGCGATCCTCGAGGGGTACGGCCGCCTCGACATCGTCGTGAACAACGCCGCGGGAAACTTTCCGGCACCGATCGAGAACATCTCGTACAACGGCTTCAAGACGATCGTCGACATCGACCTGCTCGGCACGTACAACGTCTCGAAGGCGGCCTACCACGCCTGGCTGCGCGATCACGGCGGCTGCGTGGTGAACCTCTCGGCGCCGTTCGAGGGACTCGGCGTCGCCTTCCAGGCGCACGTCGCAGCCGCGAAGTGCGGCGTCGATTCGCTCACGCGCACCTGCGCCGTGGAGTGGGCGCCCCTGGGCATCCGCGTGAACGCCGTCGCCCCCGGTCCGATCGCGGACACCGAGGGCATGGCCCGGTTCGAGAGCGTGGGCGCAGAGTCGAAGGATCCAGCCGAGCAGCGCCGCGGCACGCGGCGCGACATCGCCAACGCCGTCCTCTTCCTGGCGAGCGATGCCGCATCCTTCGTGAGCGGCGTGTGCATGAGCGTGGACGGCGCCACCGGCATCGACATGCTGAAGATCCCCGTCGCAAAGCCCCGAAGCTGACATGCGCCACGCCCGCCGCGCACGACACCGGAGCGTGTTTGGCGTGGTGCGTTTCTCCGAAGGACGCCTGGGGTGGCCCGCAGGGCCGGGGGCCCCACCGCGTCCGGAGGAGACATGCGCCACGCCCGCCGCATCAGCGCGCGCGCACGTGCTCCGCGAGCACCCGGTCCAGGATCCGCTCCGGATCCGTCCACCCCGTCTCGTCCTGGATGTCGCGGCAGCGGTGGAGCAGGGCGCCCATCTCCGGCCCCGGAGCGAAGCCCCTCGCCAGCAGGTGCCGGCCCAACACCACGTCGCGCGGGGCCTCGTGCACCACCAACAGCTCCCGCGCCCGCGCCAGGAACGCGTCTCCCGCCGGAAACAGCCGCGCCCGCGCCTCGTCCGTCGTGCGGCCCAGATGGTCCGCACGCGCCACCCGCACCAGAAGCTCGAATCCCACTCCCGCGCGCTCGAGCTCACGCGCCAGGCGCCGGTATCCCTTCGGCCCCGCGCCGTCGCGCACGAAGAGCGCCGGTGCCAGATGATGGCGCACCAGTGCGTGCACGCGCGCCACCAGGTCCTTCGGCGCGCGGAGCCTCCCGAGGAACGCATCCGCGATCTCCGCGCCACGCGGCTCGTGCTGCGGCGAGCGGATGCGCCCGTCCTCCACGATCGTCGTCGCCGGCTTGCCAAGGTCGTGACAGAGCACGCCGAGCATCAGCGCGAGATCGACGGCTTCGTCGTCCGCGGTTGCGCCTTCCCCGGTGCGCACGGTGCGCAGTCGCGCGGCCTCGTCGAGCGCGAGCATCGTGTGGGTCCACACGTCCCCCTCCGGGTGCCAATCCGGATCCTGTGGCACGCCTTCGAGGGCTGCGAGCTCCGGGAAGAAGCGCAGCAGCGCGGACTCGCGCAGGATCTCGAACCCGAGCGACGGTCGCGGCGCATCGAGAAGCAGCTTGCGCAGCTCCTCGAAGATGCGTTCCGCGGGAATCTCCGACAGATCGAGCTCGCGGCACAGCGCGACGAGCTCCCCATCCGGCCGCATCCCGAAGCGCGCACCGAGCTGCGCCACGCGCAGCCCCCGAAGCGGATCCTCGCCGAAGTAGCGCGGATCGGTCGCCCGCAAGGTGCGCCGCTCCATGTCCCTGCACCCACCGTACGGATCGAGGATCTCACCGGAGAGCGGATCGAGCGCAAGGCTGTTCATCGTGAGGTCGCGCCGTCGCGCAGCCTCCGCGAACCCGAGCTCCGGATCCTCGGCGACCGCAATCGCGCCGCGCTTCCCTGCGGCCTTGCTGTCGCGCCGCGGCAGCGAGAAGTCGACGTCGAGCCCCTTCACGCGCAGGATGCCGAAGCTCCGCCCCACCTCGATCACGGAGCCGAAGCCACGCAGCACGTCCCGGACCCGCGCGCGGGACAGGCCGTAGATCTCGACGTCGATATCGCGCGACTCGATGCCGAGCCAGCGATCCCGCACGTAGCCGCCGACCACCAGCGCCCGTCCACCCTCGCTCGCGATCGCACGGGCGATCTCGACCACCGCTTCGTCCACGCACGCCAGGGTAGGGGCTCGTAGCGGATTCGCGAAGCGCTCCGGCCGCAGGCTCCGGTGGCTCAGGCGCTCGGTGCCGCCGCCTTCGACGAGACATCGCGGCGCACCGGCCGCCGCTCGCTCGACGGATCGAAGCTCGCATTCGCGAGATCCGCCGCCCGCTCGATCGCGGCCACGCGCCGACGCGCCCCTTCGGCCAGGTGCTCCGCGTGATCCTGGCTCCAGTGGTGGGACTTGCGCCGCTTGAAGAGCGCACGCAGCAGCAGGCCGATCATCGTGCGATTCAGCAGAAGGCGCGTAAGGCCGGGCAGATCGTCCTCGCAGACGCGGATGGAGAACTCCCAGCTCACCGGATCCCGGATCGTCCCGACCACGACGACCTCGCCGTCCTTGTGGATCAGCGCGTACTCACGGAAATCCATCACCAGCTCTCGCTTGCCCAGCCCGCGCGATCGAAGCCTCATGGGCTGCTCCCTCCCGGCCGCTCCGGCCCCGAGCCCCCCGGGACCACGAATTGCGTTGAAATCCGATTCCTGATCGATTAGAAAGTAAACGAACGTTCATTCTTGTCGCACATCGGCGGCGGTCAGGCAAGCGGAACCCACGGCGGGAGGCGAGATGAGGGACTACGACGTTCTGGTGATCGGCGGCGGGATCAACGGCCTCACGGTCGGGGCCTACCTGCAGAGGGCGGGGCTCTCCGTGGGAATCTTCGAGGCCCGCGGACAGTGCGGGGCGTTCTGCGACACCGTCGAGCTCGGGCTTCCCGGGTTCCTGCACAACACACACGCGACATGGCTCGTTCCGGCGCTGAGCCCCGCGATGGCGGATCTCGAGCTCGAGCGCTTCGGCCTCGACCTGCGAGGCAACGACACGCTCTTCGCCAAGCCGTTTCGCGACGGTACGAACGCGGTGCTCGCGCTCGATCCCAACGCCTCGCGCACGAGCATCGCGCGCCACTCGGAGCACGATGCGAGCGTGATCGACAAGATCCGCGCCTTCGCCTTCGAGCACGCGGCCGACACCGTCTTCTTGAACCAGCAGTCCACCTTCGGAGCGCACACGCCGGAGTTCCTGGACCGCGTCGCGGCACACGCCGACGGAATGGTGCGCGCACTCGGCCTTCCGCTCACCGGCGACGACGTGCTGCGCATGCCGGGCACGGAGCTGCTCGAGATGCTGTTCGAGTCCGAGGCCACGCGAACGCTCATTGCATCGCTCGGTGAATACACCGGACAGTGGCCAGTCCACCGCCGCGTGGCTCCGCTCGTCCTCGGGGTGTCCGGGCTGCTGCCGATGGCCGTGCACACCGCACGCGGAGGATCCCATTCCCTTACGCACGCGCTCGTGAAGTGCTTCGTCTCGCACGGAGGCGAGATCTGGACCACGTGTCCCGTCGAGAAGATCCTCGTCGAGGATGGCCGCGCGGTCGGCATTCGCCTGTCCGACGATGCGCTGCTTCCCGGCGAAGAGATCCGCGCGAAGACGATCGTCTCGAACCTCACGCTCGTGCCGACCTTCCTGCGTCTGCTCGGTGAGGACGTGATCGGCAGCGAGTGGGCGCGCCGCATCCGCCAGTTCAACTACGACGATCCGCAGCTCGTCGCCGTGCACTACGCGCTGCGCGGCGATCCCGAGTTCGCCTCCGCCGCGCACGACCCAGCGATCCAGCGCTGCTGGGTCGGATCGTTCGGCGGCGAGACGCTCGACGAGATGCGCGATGCGCAGAACGCGGCCCTTTCCGGCGTGATCCCCGCGAACGGCATGATCGGCTGGTTCAATCCGACGCGTGCGGATCCCCATCAGGCTCCGCCCGGATGCCACACGGTGCTCGCCTGGATCACCGTTCCTCCGCAGCCACGGCGCTGGGGCGCCCAGCGCCTGGCGGGATGGGAGGCGTGGCGCCACGGGCTCGGCGATGCGCTCGCGGACGAGGTGACGCGACGCTACGAGGCGTACGCCCCGGGCTTCACCGACCTGATCCTCGAGCGGCACGTGAACACGCCGTACGACCAGGAGAACGGAAATCCCTCCGCGATTCGCGGGAACATGATCGGCGGCAGCGCCATCCCCGAGCAGCACGGCGCGAACCGGCCGCTTCCCGGCGTGATCCAGCGCGGCGTGTCGCGAAGCTTCGTCCCGGGGCTGTACCTGTCGAACTCGATCCATCCGTTCGGCGCAACGCATCTCGGGAGTGGATATCTCGCCGCGACGGAGATCGCCGAGGACCTCGGCCGGCGCGACGCCGAATGGTGGCGCGCGAAGCCCTACGAGTGGTGGCTCGCCAACGTGGCGCGGCTTCCGATGAACCTCGGTGTGGACCCGAAGTGGCTGGGAGGAGTGCAGAAGTGAGCACGGATACGACGTACGACGCGATCGTGATCGGCGGGGGTCCCAACGGGCTGCTTTGCGGCGCCTACCTGGCGCGCGAGGGCCATCGCGTGCTGCTCCTCGAGCGGCGCCACGAGACCGGCGGCGGGCTCAACACCGACGAGTACTTCGGTTATCGGCTGAACCTGCACGCGGTCTACCACATGATGAGCGAGGCCATGCCCGCCTATCGTGATCTCGACCTGGCGCACCTGGGCGTGCGCTACCTGTACCCGCACGTCGTCGCGGGATTCCCGCTGCGCGATGGGAAGTCGCTCGTCTTCACCCGCGATCCGGGCGAGACCGCGGCCTCGATCGCCGCGCTCGACGCGTCGGACGGATCGTCGTACACGCAGATGTGGAACGAGTTCCAGCCGATGCTCGAGCGCTACTTGGTCCCCATGACCTACGAGCTGCCCGAGCCCGCCCTCGATCAGCTCGTCGCCTTCGGCGAGACGGAGGTCGGCACCCGGTTGAACGAGATCTCCGAGATGACCTTCCACGAGCTCGTCGACGAGTACGGCTTCCGGGATCCTCGCGTGCGCGGGGCGCTGCTCTCGTTCCCCGCGATGTGGGGTCTGCATCTCGACGAGCCGCTCGGCTTCCTGTTCCCGCTGTACCTGTGCCGGATGCTGGGTGCAGGGCTGGTGAAGGGCGGATCGCACCGTCTGTCCTCCGCGATCTACCGCTCGTTCCTGAAGAGCGGTGGCACGGTCGTCGACGAGTGCGAGGTGAAGCGGATCCTCGTGGAGAACGGCCGCGCCGTCGGCGTCGAGACCGACGGCGGACAGCGCTTCACCGCGCGCGCGATCGTCTCGACGCTCAATCCGGAGCAGACCTTCCTCGATCTCGTGGGCGGCGAGCACTTGTCCCAGGATCTGCGCCAATCGGTGGAGAGCTGGGAGTGGGAGTCGCGCTCGATGTTCGGCCTGCACCTCGGAGTCCGCGGCAACGTGCGCTTCCGTGCGGCCGATCCCCGAGTGAACGATGCGATGGTGGTCTTCTGCGGGCTCGACACCGAGGACGAGCTGCTCGATCACCTGGCGCGCGTGGACGTCGGGCCGCACGACGACCCCGAGTGGATGCACGTGACCATTCCCACGCGCTTCGATGCGACCATGGCGCCCGCGGGCCATTCGCTCGTGCGGGACGAGCTTCAGCAGGTGGCTGTACATCGCGGCGAAGACGAGCGCAGAGCCGGCGCCGGCGCAGGCCCAGAAGACGACGGCGAGCACGTAGGTCGGGGCGAGCCCGGTCAGGAGCGCGGAGCAGGCGACGGCGAACAGGCCCGACGCGGCGGCGACGCGCTCGCCGATCCGGTCGATCACCGGGCCGCTGACGACGTCGGCGACGAGTCGCGTCAGGGCGTACGCGCCGACGAGGATCCCGACACCCGCGTAGCCGACGCCGAACGAGCGGGCATAGAGCGGGAGGATCGGCAGGACGAGGCCAACCCCGAGCATGACGAGCAG
>CAZOTO010000109.1:0-11138 GCA_964582775.1 uncultured Myxococcales bacterium | reverse complement strand
ATTGCGATATGGTGGACGCGCAGCCTTGGAGATGTCTCGAGCCTCCACGCGGATCTATGGGAACGCGTTGAATCGACTCTAGCGGCGCGGGATGCACGGTTGCAAAGCAAATCAGGCGACGAGCGCGCGCGCCGGCTCGGGAACCTCCGGGATCAACTCCCCGAGGAGAGCCCTCTGCTCGGCCGTGTGCGCCCGCGCGCGAAGCGCGAGTGCAAGAGCGAACGGCAGATGGAGCGCCTCGAGCGCTCGGGCGCGAACGGGATACGCGTCGACGTCCCGCGGCTCGAGGCGCAGGATCCAGTTCTCCTCCGACGTCACACCCGGGCGATTGTACGGCTCGCGGATCCCGAAGGCGTCCGTGAAGAAGATCATCGCGTACCGTGCGGGCCCGACGAACAGATCCGCGAACTGCGCGTGGACGAGCAGCCCCGGATGCTCCGCGAGCTGTCGCTGCATCCGGTCGCGGCGCTCGCTCGAGGGCGCGAGACGCGCCGCCAGATAGGCTGCGCGGTCCCGACGCTGCGCCTCGGACCATTCGCCGACGAGCCTCCAGATCGGCGCAGTGTCGTGGTTCCCGACCATGATCCAATCGCGCGACCCCGCATTCTCGGAGCGGTACACATCCGATGGCTCGTGGACATCGGCCTTCTGGGTGACGCGGAACCGGCCCAGCCCATGGCGATCCAACACCCGTGCGAGTGGATACGGCAGCGTGCTCAGCACCTCGCAGGCGATGTCCTCGCGGCCGGCGCCGTGGCGCCGGGCCACGTCGAGGATCGCCTGGATCGTCGCGCCGTATCGGGTCACCTGCTCGTCGTCGAGATCGATCACCCAGTCGTCCGCATGACGCGGTGTCGACGGCTCGGGGTTCAGCTGTTCCCGGCGCGCGATTGCCACGGCGGCGAGCGCGGGATGGTCGGGAAGGTTCGGGGAATCGTACAGGCGTGCCCCCGCCCGCACGGCGCGACCGGGATCGGGGTCGTCCGACCGGTAGACCCAGGGACAGACGTGCCCGTGCGGATGATCGATGCGCACCGCGTCGTACTCGGCGAAGAGCTTCTCGAAACGCATCGACACGAACGAGCGTAGGTCGTCCGGCCGTCGCGGATCGAGCACGGCATAGCCCCAGGGCTGCCCCTCGGGATTGGTGCGGCTCGGCGGAGCTCCCATCCGATAGGCGTCCCACACCAGGTCGCGATGGGCCCACACGTCGCGCGCGGAGAGGCCGATCGGCAGATCGCCATAGAGGCGGATGCCGATTCGTCGCGCCGCGCTGCGGAAGAGGCGATGCTGCTCGTGGGCGACGAATTGCCCGAAGCGATGGACGTCGAGGGCGTCGGCATGCAGGGCGCGGAGCTGCGCGGAGCGCGCCTGCGCCTTCGCCTGCTCCTCCGGGCGGGGGCTTCCGATCGCCCGGTCCAGGGAATCGGGCCAGTCCCACCAGGGCGTCTCCCCGTGCTGGCGTTGCAGCACCTCGTACAACGCGTCGCTCTCGAGCCAATGCGCTTGCTCGCGCGCGAACGCCCGAAAGCAGGCCTCCAGCTCGGACGCGCCGCAGCCACGCGCGGCGACGCCGGACGGCGCCGAGAGGCGCCGACACAGCTCCACGTAGGCCGCTTGGATCGCATCGCGATGCGCGACGTGCGCATAGCGGTAGTCGATGTGTCCCGCGCGCGCGTGCGGGCGCGACGCCACGATCTCTTCGATCTGCTCGCGTGAGAGCAGCGCACCCCACGTCTGGCTGGCGAGGCTTGCCAGCGAGACGGCGACGGTGCCGCGCGAGAAGGTGGTTCCGTCATACGGCGAGGGGTTCCCGAGGCTCGTGATTCCCTGGGGCCCGAGCTGGATGCCGTCGAAGCCCAGCGCGTGCACGAGCTCGAGGAATCGCAGCCCCCCACGCGATGCCGGGGCGCCTGCACCCGTATCCTCGTCGCCGTCGACGGGAAAGCTGCGATCGAAGATGCCGAGAACGAGGCGTTCGACACCGAGCTGCGTCATGGCTTCGCGAACGAGCCGCCGGCGCCCTGCCAGGGGCGCCCTCTCCGTCGCACTCATGAGATGCTCCTCATCGCTCGGGACACGCCGTGGAGCGCGCCGCGCGGACGATCGGGAGCGGGCGTCCTTCAGGCCGCGCGCAGCTCCTGGATGCTGCGATGGATCAGGTCGAACACGGGCTCGATCTCGTCCACCTCGAGGCACGAGAAGGCCACGCGGATGTCGCGGGAGCCGATCGAGATCACGCCGACACCGTAGCGGTCGAGCAGGTGGAGACGCAGCGCCTCGGCATCGACACCCTTCACCGCAATGCACATGAAGTAGCCCGCGTTGAACGGGTACACGTCCCAGCTGTCCCGATAGACCTCGCGGTGCACCACCTCGGAAACCTGGTGGGCTCTCGCGCGGAGGATCTCGAACTTCTCGCGCCGCTCCTGCTCGAACGAGGGATCGCGCATGGCCGCGAGCACCAGGCTCTGCGACAGGTGCGAGCAGTTCGAGATTCCACCGCGAATCGCGCCCATCGTCTTGCGCTCGAGAGCGGAGAGGATCGCCTCCGGGTTCTCGCAGGGCGGCGGGGCGAAGGTGAGGAAGCCGCAGCGCAGCCCCCACACGAAGAGCTCCTTCGTGGCGCCGTCGAGCTTCACCGTGAGCACGTTCGGATGGACGTTCGCGAGCAGTCCGAAGGGCGACTCCTGCAGCGCCGCCTCGTCGAACACCAAGCCGAAATACGCATCGTCGCACACGACGAGGATGCGCCGGCCCGCGTTCGCCGCAGCGACGATGCCCTCGCGGATCTCCTCGATCTCGCCGCGCGTGGGCATGTAACCCGTCGGGTTGTTCGGAAAGTTGAGCAGGACGATCGACTTCTCGGGGCCCTCCCGCAGCGCCTTCGCGAGAGCAGGCGTGTCGAAGCGATCCCCACGATAGGTAGGGAAGGTCTCCACCTTGCCGCCGAGCCGCACCTCGTACGTGAGGCGGTAGTTTCCCCAGAGCATCTCGGGCAACAGGATGCGATCGCCCGGATCGACGAAGAGATCGCCCACGAGCGCGAGTCCGTGCGTGATGGCGCTCGTCACGATCGGCAATCCGAACACGCGATCGCGCATGGACGGATTGTCGGCGAGCAGCTTCTCGCGCCAGGCGCTGCGCAGCTCCGGCTTCCCTGCGGCGGGCGCGTAGCGTACCGCGTCCGCGGGGGGGATCCCCTGGAGGTGCGACAAGATCGAACGCAAAGCCATCGGGCCGTGGTTCTCGGTCGCTTCGCCGATCGTGGCGTTGAAGCGATGCGCCTTCGCCTTCGCCTCGGCCGACTGGGAGAGGATTCCCTTGGGGAAGTAGAGCTTGCGCCCTCGATCGGACAGGAGGGAGAACGCGGCGGAGCTCTGGGCTTCGATCTGCTCGTTGAGCTGTTGGGCGAGGGGATTCATGGCGGCGCGGAACGTAGCACAGACACGCACCCGTCAGCGGGCTTCGCGGACTCACTCCTCCCGCTCGAGGATCCGCGCCCGTTCGCGGAACCGGCGGTGCCTCCAGAAACGCAGGCCGTCCTCGTTCGCGCTCTCCACGCGCACGGCGATCCGCGCGCAGCCCCGGCGCAGGAGGAGCGCCTCCGCGCGTGCGAGCATCCCTGCCGCGACTCCGCAGCACCGGTGCTCCGGATCGACCCAGAGCTCGTGGATCCACCCGTGGCTCGCATCCCCCGCGGCAGCAAGAGAGGCGCGCTCGAGCTCCGCGAACAGGAATCCGACCGCCACGCCCTCGCACTCGGCAACGAGGACATCGCAACGATCCGAGCCGATGCCCCGGGAGATCTCGTCGAGCAGCACGTCGCGGATGCCGGCGGGCGGAGCGAACTCCGGATCGAGCGCGCGATGGTAGGCGATCAGGTCGAGCCACATCCCGAGGATCCGGGCGCGATCGGACGGGCGGGCGGCGCGGATCTCGTACTCGGTCATGTGGGCCCGAGTATATCGGCTCGCATCGCATCCACTCCGACGACGGACATGGGGTACACTCGCGCCGATCAGGGAAGATCGCTGCCCTTCGCGCAGGGTGAAGGGGGCAGCGGCCGACGGGCGGCCTCGGGAGCGATTCCACCGTGCATCGGGATCCTTGCCGGGCCTGATGCCGCAGGGCTGCCGGTGGCGCGAAGCTTGCTGTGGCGAGAGGTGTGAGACGAGTCCGCCCGCGGGCGGAAAGTGAGCGGCCGTGTCGACCATCTGGATCGTATCCGAGGATCCCGTCCTCCGGGGGACGCTGGAGGTGCATCTGGGCCCAGAGGCCTCGGTGTGGACGGGTGCGCCGGAGCGAGGGGACTGGAAGGACGTGGGGGCCCCGGATCTCCTCGTCCTGGCGGCGACCGACAGCGAGATGGGCGATCTCCGGGGCCTCGAGCGGATGCTCGAGTTCGTCGCCTTCGTCCCGCATCCCCGCCGCGCGGCTCCGCCCGTGCTCTATGTGCCTGCGGCCTCCGGACATCCCCCGTTGGAGCTCGCCAGCGCGCTGTTCGACGACCGTCCCTTCACGGCCCTGGAGTGGCCGTTCGATCCTCACCGGCTCGCGGCGACGGCCCGCGAGATCCTCGCTCGCGGCGAGCGGCCCGCGAGTCTGCGCGAGCGGGCGCAGCGGGAATGGGTGGGCCGTCGGGTCGAGCTCTTCTACGCAGGCGTGGATCTCCCCGCGCTTCGCACCGCCGTCGACCCGCGCAACGCGGCCCGTCCGGTGCTGCTCGCCGGAGAGTCCGGAACCCGCCGAGGCCTCATCGCCCGCTACATCCACCAGCTCGCGGAGCCCGTCCGCGAGGAGCTGATCGTGCTTCCCGCCGCCGCCCTTCCTCTGCACGGCGTCGAGCGCCACGTGCTCGGCCTCACGGCAGGACGCCGGATCACCGCGTACGTGGCCCGTCTCGACGAGGCCGCGCCCGCGATCCAGGCCGAAGTCGGGCATCTCCTCGCGCAATCGGGCGCCGTCGCGATCGAGCCGATCCGTTGGATCGCGAGCTGCACGAGGCCCGCGCGGCTGCACGCCGAGGCGCGCAGCGTTCCGTGGATCGAGGTCGCACTGCCGCCGCTGCGCGAGCGAGCGGATCGCCGCGAGCTCGCCGAGCAGCTCATCGATCTCCTGTCGGGGCGGACGAGGGGATCGGTGCGGCTCGACGAAGAGGCTCTCCCCCTCATCGAGAACTACGGCTGGCCGGGAAACCTCGGCGAGCTCGAAGCGGTGCTCGAAGGCGCCGTCCACCGCGCCTCCGGAGCGATCATCGGCGCGAGGGATCTGCGCCTCGGTGCGCGCGCTCGCACGGCCCCGGTACGGCCCGGGGAGCGGATCGCGGCCACCGACGAGGGGGAGGGATTCGAGGAGGAAGAAACCGTCGCCGAGGGGGCGATCGGAGCCGATGGGATCGATGTCGGAGGGATCGCGCGGGATGGCGAAACCGCCGTTCTCGCGCTCGAGGACGAGCGCCGCGAAGAGGCGGCTCGTCCAGCAGCGATCGCTGCTCCCCCGACCGCCGCGTCCACGCCGATCGGATCTGCGCCGTTCTCGCTGGGAGACCTGCTCCCCCCGCTCGCCCAGGAGATCCGCGAACCGCTGCTCGCTATCCGCACGTATGCGAGCCTGCTCGACCAACGGCCCGACGACGACCACGTCCGCAAGGAGCTGGGAGCGCTGGTCGAACGCGATGCCGCCCACCTCGAGGCCAGTCTGCAGCGCCTCGAGCAGTTCGCGCACTTCGGGCCCCCGCGAAGGGAGCTCTTCGACCTGGCACACGCCGTTCAAGTCGAGCTCGATCTGCGCAGCGCGCGGATGCGGCAGGCCTCTCTCGTCGTGCTGCGCGAGCTCGATCTCCATGCACCCTCGCTCGAAGGCGACGAGGAGCAGCTCGGCTTCGTGCTCGGCGCACTCCTCGATCGGGCGTTGCGGATGGTCCCCGAGGGCGGCGATCTCTACGTCGCAACGCTGTTCCAGGAAGCGGACTTCGCACACCCTGCACGACACCGGATCCTGATCCGTTTCCACAGCCCGGAAGAGGTGCTGGTGGCACCCGACGACGCACCGGGTCCCGCGCAGCCCCTCGAGGTCGTGATGGCACGGGTGGTTCTCGGCCGCATGGGCGGCACCTTCGCCGTCGATGTCTCCGGGCCGCAGGACAACGTGATCCTGATCGAGCTTCCCGCCCGAATGAAGCCCTGAGGGCCTTTCGCTAGCGTCGATCGGCTGTGGCACGAACCCCGACCGCACGAAAGATCTCCTCCACGGTCGCCGGAGTGCGTGCCGACGGCGCCACCCTCGTCGTCCGCTTCCAGCCGCGAAGCGGTGCCCTGCGGGAGATCGAGGACCGGCTTGCGCTCGCCCCGCGGGGGGAGATGTCCACGCTCTACGGTGTCGGGCGATTGCTGCGCATCCTCCGAGCCGGGCGCGTGAGTCCCCCGCCCGCGCCCTATGACCTCGGTACGGATCCCGAGCGCGCGGTCGAGCTCGTCCGACGCTGCATCGGCGCCGTCGTCGAGCTGCACGTCCGGCGACGATGGGAGCGCGAGCTGATCCTGTGGACCGAGGACGGGGTGCAGTCGATCCCTGGCGTGCTCGATTGCATCGATCAGGGCGATGCGCTCGCGGTGTCGCGAAGGAACGGTGCCGCCACGATGCGCATCCCGCGCGCGCAGATCGTGCGCTTCGATCTTCGATCCCTCGAGGGTCTCGAGATCGTGTCGGTCGAGGTTCCTGCACGAAACCGCTTGTAATCGGAGCGAAACTCTGATTTAACTGGACGCGCGCGGGGTTGCCGCTCCGGCCTGCATCCGCACGTTCATCGGGGGGTGGAGCATGCGGCGGACCGAGGGCGGCACCCGCGTCGCAACCCGCGCAGGATCCGGGCCGCCGTTCCCGGTCGCATCGCGGCCCAGTCCGTCGGATGTGGGTTTTCCCGGCGACCCGACGCGCTACTCTCCGCGGCGGGAGGCAAGCGGTGTTCGGAATCGGCATGCCCGAGCTCTTGGTGATCCTGGTCGTGGCACTGCTCGTGCTGGGCCCGAAGCGATTGCCGGAGGTGGCGCGTTCCCTCGGACGGGGGATGGCGGAGTTCCGTCGCGCGTCGAACGAGCTGCGACAGACGCTCACCGCTCCGCTCGAGGAGCCGCCCGCTCCTCCCAAGGCATCCGCGACGACCGCGAAGCCATCCGCCCCGTCGCAGCCCGCGGCTCGACCGGAGAGCGACACAGAATCGCGTCAGGATGGATGACACGCCTCGCCCGCTCCTGGAGCACCTCACCGAGCTCCGCACGCGCCTGATGTGGGTGATCGGCGCCTGGCTCTTCTTCGGGCTGCTCGCCGCGAACTGGGCCCAGGAGGTATTCGAGTGGCTCATGCGGCCCGCGGTTGCCGCCGTTCGCGCCAAGGGGAACACGCTCGTCGCGATCGCTCCGGCCGAGCTGTTCTTCACGTACGTGAAGAGTGCGGTGCTCGCGGGCTTCCTGGCCTCGCTGCCCGTGAGCCTCTACCACGCGTGGGCATTCGTGGCTCCCGGCCTGTACGAGAACGAGAGACGCTTCGCCTTTCCCTTCGTGATCTTCACGACGATCCTGTTCTTCACCGGCTGTGCGTTCGGCTACTTCATCGCGTTCCCCACCGTGTTCGAGTGGTTCCTCTCGCTCGAGGCGGACTACGTCGAGACGATGTGGACCACGCAGACGGTGTTCGGATTCGTGAGCCAGCTCTACCTGGTGTTCGGATTCGCCTTCGAGCTCCCCGTCGTGCTCGTGTTCCTGTGCTTGGCGGGAGTCGTCACCCCGGAAGCCCTCGCTCGGACCCGGCGCTACGCGGTGCTGGTGAACTTCATCGTGGGTGCGGTCCTCACGCCCGCCGATCCCATGAGCCAGATCATGCTGGCCGTACCGCTCTGCCTGCTCTACGAGCTCGGCATTCTCGTCTCGCGCCTGCTGCTGCGCCGGCGTCGCGCCCGAGCGGAGGCGAACGCCATCGTCGCCTCCGAGTAGGGCGAGTCACGCAGGTGGCACCCTGGCCGATCCGGGCGGTGATCCTCGACATGGGCGGCGTGCTGCTCCCCGAGCTCACCGGCTACGAGCAGACCGCGAGCGACGAGCGTCTGCTCGCCGACCTGCGCAGCCTCGGCGTCGGCGATCCCGCACCGCTCGTGATCGACCACGCGCGCCGCGTCCGCGATGCGTACCGGGCCCTCGGTGCCGCTTGCGCGCAGCCCGATCTGGATCGCGTGCTCGACGACACGCCACCGGCGGTTCGGCATCGCCTGCTGCTCGCCTTCGCCCAGTACTCCGCGCCGGAGACCTTCCGCCATGCCCGCGAGGTCGTTCGTGCCCTCGCGACCCGCTACCGGCTCGCCCTCGTCTCGAACAACGTGATCCCCGGCGATGCGCATGCCCGGCGGCTGCGCCTGGACGGAATCCTCGAGCACTTCCAGGTCGCTCTGTGGTCCGCGAACTTCGGCCGCCGCAAGCCCGATCCCGCGATGATCCACCACGCGCTCGCGCGCCTCGGTGTGTCCGCACGCGAGGCGATCTTCGTCGGAGACAAGCCGCACAAGGACGTACGGGCCGCGCACGCCGCGGGGATTCCCTGCGTGCTGCTGCGCACACGATGGGGGGAAGGGGACGGGGTTGGCGATGCGCGACCGGACTACGTGATCCGCGATCTGCGCGAGCTTCCGTTGCTGCTCGCACGGATCGCGCCGCTCACGATTCCGAGGCAGGGGGCTCCACGACCGCGAGCAATGCGCCCGTCTCCACGGTATTTCCCTCGGAGACCTCGACCCGTGTCACCGTTCCTGCAATCGGGCTGCGCAGCTCGTTCTCCATCTTCATCGCCTCGATCACGACGACCGGAGCATCTTCTTCGACGGAGTCGCCCGGGCGCACCAGGACCTTCACGATCTTTCCCGGCATCTGCGCCGTGAGCTCCTGCTTTCCCGAGAGCTTCGTCGAGGTTGCACCGAGCAGGAGCTTCTTTCGCTCGTCGATGACGGAGACATCGAAAGCGCTGGCACCCACGTGGATGTCGAACGTCCCATCCGCCCGTTCATCGACGGATCCCTCGAACTGACGCGCACCGACGAGGATGGAGTACGTCGTGTTCGGGCTCTTCATCGCATCGACGCGAATCGGATCGCCATCGTCCACCCGCACCTCGTAGGTGCTGCCGCCGATCTCCTTCACCTCGACCTGGTGCGCCGCCTTGCCGAGCGTCACCTCGTACTTCATCGCAGGCCTCCGCGCATCTGACGTGCCCGTCCGGCGAGCTTCCAGTCCGATCCGCGGGGACCGCTGCTGTTCCCATGCGCGGCGCGGGCGGCTCGCTCGCGATCGCGGCGGTATGCCGCGATCGCCGCCAGCATGATCGCCACGTCCCGCTCCTCGGGATCCGGCGCGGGCGCCGTTCCCTTGGGGAGGATCTCCACGTCGATGAAGCTCGTGTCGAAGTGGCCCGAGAGGAACTTCTCGTTCTCCATCACTGCACGATGGAACGGAATGCTCGTCTTGATGCCCTTCACCACGAATTCCTTGAGCGCGCGCTTCATGCGCCCGATCGCCTCGTCGCGATCCCGTCCCCAACAGACGAGCTTCGAGATCATCGGATCGTAGTTCACGGGCACGACGGCTCCGGGATACACGCCGGAATCGTTGCGCACGCCCGGTCCTCCCGGAGGCCGATACACGAGGATCTCGCCCGGCGAGGGCCGGAAGCCGTGCTCCGGATCCTCTGCATAGATGCGGCACTCGATCGCCCAGCCGTGGATCCCCACATCCTGCTGAGCGATCCCGATCGGCTCGCCCGCGGCAATGCGGATACCGGTCTTCACGATGTCCACGTTCGTGATCATCTCGGTGACGGGATGCTCCACCTGGACGCGCGTGTTCATCTCGAGGAAGTAGAAGTCGAACTTGCTGTCGACCAGGAACTCGCAGGTTCCCGCACCCTCGTAACCGACGGCTTTCGCTGCGGCGACGGCGGCGGCACCCATGCGCTCGCGCAGCTCCGGCGGCATGCGGTTCGCGGGCGCCTCCTCGATCACCTTCTGGTGCCGGCGCTGGATCGAGCACTCGCGTTCGAACAGATGGATCGCATTGCCGTGGGAATCGCCGAGGATCTGGATCTCGATGTGGCGCGGCTCCTCGACGAACTTCTCGACGTAGATGGAGTCGTCGCCGAAGCTCGCCCTTGCCTCGGAGCGCGCACGCGCGATCGAGGTCGCGAGCTCGGACTCCTCGCGCACGAGCCGCATCCCCTTGCCGCCACCGCCGGCGGTCGCCTTCACCATCACCGGCAGGCCCACCTTGCGGGCGAAGGAGATCGCCTCCTCGTCGGTGAGCTTCTCCGTGGTGCCCGGCACGATCGGCACGCCCGCGGCCGCCATCTTCTGGCGCGCGATCACCTTGTCGCCCATCTCGTCGATGGTCTCGGGCCGGGGGCCGATGAACACGATCCCGGCATCGCGACAGCGCTGGGCGAACTCGGCGTTCTCGGACAGGAAGCCGTACCCGGGGTGGATCGCCTGGGCCCCTGCGCGCTTGGCGATGCCGATGATGCGATCCATGTGGAGGTAGCTCTCCGCCGCCAGTGCGGGACCGCACTCGTACGCCTCGTCGGCATGGCGCACGTGCAGCGCGTTGCGGTCGACGTCGGAGTACACCGCGACCGAACGGATGCCGAGCTCGCGACAGGCGCGCATCACGCGCACCGCGATCTCTCCGCGGTTGGCCACGAGCACCTTCTCGAACGGTGGCTTGCGGGATGTCGACGCGGAGCGCGCGCTCATAGGGGAATGTTCCCGTGCTTGCGCGGGGGATTCGTGTCGCGCTTGCTCTCGAGCATGGCGAGCGACTCCACGATGCGCGGCCGCGTCTCCTCGGGCTTGATCACGTCGTCGATATAGCCCAGCTCCGACGCCAGGTATGGATTCGCGAATCGCGCCCGGTACTCGTCTTCGAGACGCTTCCGGGTCTCGACCGGATCCTCCGAGCGCGCGAGCTCGTCCCGGAAGACGATGTTCACCGCGCCGTCGACTCCCATCACCGCGATCTCCGCCTGCGGATAGGCGAAGTTCACGTCTCCACGCAGGTGCTTGGAGCTCATCACGTCGTAGGCGCCGCCGTAGGCCTTGCGCGTGA
>CAZOTO010000108.1:0-11239 GCA_964582775.1 uncultured Myxococcales bacterium | reverse complement strand
TGCAGGCGGGCCTGCGAGCACCAGGCGCGAGCGCGGGCCGGCGTCCGGCGCGGTCGCGGCCTCGTCCGCAGGAGAGCTGCGCTCGGTGGGGGAGCACGCCGTGGCGAACGCGAGCGCCACGGCGATCGCCGTCGCGAGCGGTCGCCCCCGCCTCTGCGAACGAATCCTCACCCTAGAAGCTCCCCGTGAGACTCACGATGGCGCCGCGTCCCGGCGCCTGGATCTCGCGGCCCGACAGGCCATCCGTCAGATGCTCGTGGTAGCCGCGATCGAGCAGGTTCTCCAGGCGGAGATTTACGCCCGCCTCCGCGAAGGGCCCGATCCGGTCGAAGCGCCATCCCATCGCGACGTCCACGGTAGCGAAGCCGGCGGTCTCGTTCTCCGTTCCCGCCGAGAACCGCTTCGCGATGCGGTCCTGCCGCGCCACCGCGCGTAGCTGCGCGTGCCAGTAGAAGCCGCGATCCGCGGGCTGGCCCAAGCCGACGCGCACCTCGGGTGCGGGCATCTGGTAGAGCGCCTCGCGGTCCTGGCGGTTCTCTCCACGCAGCCACGTGAAGGAAGCATCCGCGACGAAGGCGCCGACCGGAAGGGTCGCGCCGCCATCGACGCCGTAGATCACCGCGCGATCCAGGTTCTCCGTCTGCTTGATCGGAAGCCCCGTCTGGGGATGTGCTGCGCCCGTGATGCGCCCCGCGATGTAGTCGTCGATCCGTGTATGGAACGCCGCCACTCGGTAGGAGAGCTCGTCGCTCTGCCCCTTCAGCCCGAGCTCGAACGAGAGCGACTGCTCCGGGTCGAGCTGCGGATTGCCCACGTGGTAGAAGCCGTCTCCGCGGGCGGCATCCTCGAAGCGCTCGCGCATGTCGGCAGCACGCCATGCGCGACCCACGTTTGCGTATACGCGCAGCGCAGGGTCGAGCTCGTGGATCACGCCGATCGACCACGAGAGCGTGTCGTCGGTATGATCGAGCCCTGTCGTGCGCAACCCCGGACCGGCTCCCTTCGCGCGCGCCTTGCCCTCGATTCGGTCGAAGGAGAGCCCCGCGACGATGTGGGTATCGCCGAACGTGATCTCGTCCTGCACGAACGCGCCGGTGGAGCGCAGGCTGCCGTCGTCGAACGGATCGTTTCGCACGTCGTTATCGAAGAACGGCGGGTTGTTGTGGATGTAGCGCTCCGGGTCTGCCGTCATGCGCCAGGTCTCCGCTCCGATGGTGACCTGCTGCCACTCGCCGAGCGGGAAGCGGTACTTGGCGTGTGCGCCATCCGTGTCGAAGAACACGTCGTTGCGGACATAGTTTCGGCCGAGTCGATCCGAGAACGCGCGGATCTCGCGGTAGACGCGATGGCGGTACACCTCGGTCGAGAGATCGCCCAGGCCCACTCCGATGTCGAGACCGACGGAGTACAGCTCGCGGCGCTGCTCCGGCGAGCGGATCGTCACCGTTCCGAGCGGCACGGGAATGCCCGCGCCGCCCGGCTGTCCGCCCGTGCGCGCCGATCCCAGGTACCAGACGTCGTGGTCCGTGTGTTGCTGCACGTTGACGCGAAGCGCGCCGTCCTCGCCGATCCGATAGTGATACTTCGCGAGCAGCGACCGCGAGCGATAGCCGCTGTTGCGCACGCGGCCGTCGGCATCGTGGTAGTCGCCGGCGTTGCGCGAGCCCACTCCGAGCACCAGGCCGTGGTTCTCGTTGGACGCGTTCGCGACGAGCGACGACGCCAGCCCCCGGTCCACGCTGCTCGCACTCGTCCCGATGCGGCCGCCCAGGGCGAGCTGCTCGGTGAAGCGCGGCTCCACCGTGATCAGGTTCACCACGCCGCCCATCGCTCCGCTTCCGTACAGCACCGACGTGGGTCCCTTCACGACCTCGGTGCGCTCGAGCAGACCCAGGTCGAGGAAGGAAGCGATCGATCCCTGCGGCTGCGCGGAGTTCAGCCGCAACCCGTCCACCAGGATCACCATGCTCTCCTTCTTCAGCCCGCGCAGGACGGGGTTCTGCCCCCATGCGCCGTCCGTGTGCACCGACAGCCCCGGCTCGCCCCGGAAGAGCGAGCCCACCGGCTTGGGCGCGGGGCCGGCCTGTGGGGTCAGGACCTCGATCGCCTGGGGGGTCTCGAGCGGGTCCGAGGCGTAGCCCTTCGCGGTGATCACGACCTCCTCCACCGGTCCCTTGGCGAGTGCCGCCGGAGCGGCGAATGCGATCAGGGCGAGGGGGAGGGTCATGGGTAGGGGGAAGAGGCGACGGGAGGCGATGGGCGTCGTGGACATCGGGGGTCTCCTGGGTTGGCTCGCGGGGCGCTACCGGCGCCGACCCACGAGGGAACACGGCAGACGGTAATCGTCCTGATAATCATTTTCAATAAGGATCTGCGCAAGGAGGCGATCGGCCTCGTTCCCGAGACCGCCGCTCCTGCGCCCCTCGTGCCGTCGAGCTCCCCGTTCATCATGGGGGCCCGCCGCGATGCGCCGCGGAAGCCGGGGCCCCGGCGGTGCTACGCTCGCGACCGGCGAGGCGAGCTCGCCGGGGAGGTGCGAGTGGACGAGGGGGCCCGTCGTTTCGAGCGGATCGCGAACTTCCGCGATCTCGGGGGGCACGTGACGCGCGACGGGCGGCGGGTGGCCACCGGCCGGCTGTTCCGCAGCGGCCATCTCGCCCACGCGACCGAGGCGGACCGGCGGGTCTTGGCGCAGCTGGGCCTGCGTCGCGTCTTCGACTTCCGCACGCAGGCGGACGTCGGCATCGAGGGACCGGATCGATTGCCCGACGGAGTCGTGTCCGTTGCGCTGCCGATGGCCGATCCCGCGATGGGTCACGGCATCCGCTCGCTCCTCGCCGAGAGCAGCCCGGAGCGGATCGAGGCGCACTTCGGCAACGGCAAGGCCGAGGCGATGATGCGCAGCTCGGCGGCGGGGCTCGTGCGCGAGCGCCGCGAGCCGTACGGGGCCTTCCTGCGTGCGCTCGCCGAGCCCGGCGCGTTCCCCGCCCTGTTCCATTGCTCCGCGGGAAAGGATCGCGCCGGATGGGCGGGATCGGTCGTGCTCCTGTGTCTCGGCGTTCCCGAGGAGCAGGTGATCGAGCAGTACCTTCGCAGCAATCGCGCGACGGACGAGATCCTCGCGCGCTACCGCGCCCACGGGCGTGAGGGATGGAGCGACGCCCTGCGGCCGCTGCTCGAGGTGCGGCGGGAGTACATCGAGGCCGCGTTCGATGCCGTCGAACAGGACTGGGTCGACTTCGATCGCTACCTGGAGGACGGTCTCGGCATCACTGCCGCGCAGCGCGATGCGATCCGCGCGAATCTGCTCGACGGCCGCGGCTGACGGATCCCGGCGCCGTCACGAGGGAGGAAGGCGACGCGATCGTCGCCTCAGTGCCGGGAGAGGAACGACTCGAACACGGCGTGGATGTGATCGACGTCGGCCTCCTCGAGTCCGTGGTGGCAGGCGACGAGCAGCCCGCCGCGCATCACCTGGTCCGCGACGGGATAGCCGCCGGGTGCGCGACGGCACGGGATGTCCCGGAAGCCGGGATGGCGCAGGATGTTCCCCGTCCAGATCGGGCGCGACACCACGCCGTGTTCCTCGAGGAAGCGGTGCAGGTCGTTGCGTGCGAAGCCGGCGTCGTCGCGCACCGTGATCGGGTAGCACATCCAGCTCGTCTCGAGCTCCGCGAGCTGGCGCGGCAGCACGAAGCGGTCCTCGTGGCGGGCGAAGAACCCGGTGTGCCGCCCGAACCACCGGGCGCGTGCGGCGGCGAAGGACTCCAGCTTGTCGAGCTGCGCCAGGCCGAAGGCCGCCAGGATCTCGGAGCCCTCGACATTGGAGCCGAGCGTTTCGAAGACGAAGTCGCGGTGGTAGGGGATGCCGTCGATCCGGGCCTCGAGCGATTCGCCGCGGAAGTCCTGCGGACCGGAGCCGTAGCGCGACGAGCTTCGGCCCCAGTTGCGCTCCAGGCGGCCGAGGGCATCGCGATCGTCGTCGTCGACGGCCACGAGCCCGCCCGTTCCCGCACAGGTGATGATGTGGCTCTGGTTGAAGCTCGTGGCGCTCATGTGCGCGCGCTCGCCGGGCGGTCGGCCACGAAGCCGCGCGCCGAGCGTGTCGCAGGAGTCCTCGAAGAGCAGCAGGCCGTGCCGGTCCGCGATCGCGCGCAGCCGATCCCAGTCGGGGACGTTTCCGATGAGATTCGGGATGAGCAGGGCGCGGGTGCGCTCCGTGATCATGGGTTCGATCGCATCGATATCGACGACGTAGGTTCCGGGCTCCACGTCGACGAACACCGGAACGAGTCGGGCGCGCACGAGCGCCGCCACGTCCGTCGAGAACGTGAGCGGTACCGTGATCACCTCGCTGCCCTCGGGAAGGCCGAGGAGCCGAACGCCGAGCTCGAGTGCGGACGAGCCCGAGTTCACCAGGATCCCGCGGCGCTTGCCGAGGAGCGCCGCCACCCGCTCCTCGAACGCTTTCGTGCGCCGGCCCATGCGCAGATTCCCGTGCCGCTCCAGCACCTCGAGCACGGCGTCGATCTCGGCGCGATCCCACACGGCGCGGTTGAGGGCGATGGTGCGCTTCATCGCGCGTCTTCCTTCCGGGAGAAATCTGCGGGATCGACTCCGATCCGCTGCGCCCATTTCTCGAAGAACTCGGCATCGCTCCCCAGGGCGTGGAGCTCGATCCACTCCTCGTCCGTGCATCGCGCGCGCGTTGCGAGATTGCGCTCGGCGTCGCGGCCCACGATCCGGCGAAGCCGCGGTTCGTCCGATTCGACGGTGTTCGCGATCGCATCCCCGACGAGTGCTGCGCTCGATCCGTCGCGCGCGTCGCGCGCGTAGACTGCACCCATTCGCGCGTAGAGCGGCTCGTAGGGAGTCCCCTGCGGCCGCGGCTTCGCCTTCGACTGCGCGGCGGTGAAGGTGAGTCCGGGCTCCACGATCGCCACCCGCATGCCGAAGCGCGCGACCTCGAGGGCGAGTCCCTCGAGCACGGCCTCGGCGGCGAACTTCGAGCCCGCGTACGCCGCGTTCGCGGGATGGACGAAGCGCCCCGACTGCGACGTCACGCCGACGATGCAGCCGCTGCCTCGCTCGCGCATGTGCGGGAGCACGGCCTTCACGCAGCGAACGAGTCCCAGGGTGTTCGTCTCGAAGAGCGCGCGAAACGTCTCGAGGGGCGTGTCCTCGACAGCGGCGCCGTCGTGGAAGCCGGCGTTAGCGACGAGCGCGTCGAGACGACCCGAGGTGCGGATCGCGTGTTCGACGGCGCGAGCGACCGATTCGTCGCTCGTGACGTCGAGCGCGAGCCAGCGCAGCGCAAGCCGCTCGTCGTGCGCGCGCCGGCGCAGATCCTCTGCGCGTTCGAGGTCGCGCATCGTCGCCCACACCTCGTGGCCGCGCCGGCCGAGCGCGAGCGCAGCCGCATGTCCGATGCCGGTGCTCGCGCCGGTGACGAGTGCGACGCGGCTCACGCCGTGCGTGCCGCGAAGGGGTGGTTCGGGTCGCTCACCTGGAGCAGCTCGATCACGTTCCCGTCGGGATCGCGTCCGTAGGTGAAGGTGGTCGGAGGAGTGCTCATCGGGGGCGCATGGAAGCGCATGCCCGCCGCGCAGAGCCGCGCGTACTCCCGCTCCACGTCGTCCACGAGCAGACACAGATGTGTGATGCCGTGATCGCAGACGGGCCGGTTCGGATCGCTCGCGTGCGGCGTCGGCGACGAGAACTCGAAGAGCTCGAGCAGCGAATCGCCGCGCCGCAGCATCGCCACCCGCGCCGCCGACTCGCGAAGACCCAGGATGGCGTCGATCGCCTCGATGCTCCGTGGCCAGCCCATCTGCTGCACCACTTCGAAGCCGAGCAAGTCGCAGTAGAAGCGCACCGAGCGGTCGAGATCGGGGGTGGAGATCGCCGTGTGATGGATGCCGCGGATCATGTTGCCTCCTCGCGCGCATTCTCCCCGGGATGGCCCGCGCTGTCCAAGCGGAACCGATCGAGCTCAGCTCGCGGACACGAGGCGCGGCAGGAGGGCGCCGATCGGGCCGCGCAGGACCGCGTCGGCCATGCCGTCCATCTCGGTGGGCTGCGCATTCACGATCACCACGCGCGCGCCCGCGCTCTTCGCGATCGGCACCACGCCTGCCGCGGGATACACCGAGAGCGACGAGCCCACCGCGAGCATCAGGTCGCAGCTCTCTGCCGTCTTCTGGGCGCGCCACAGATCCGCTTCGACCAGGTTCTGGCCGAAGGCGATCGTCGCGGACTTGAGGATCCCGCCGCAGACCTCGCACGGCGGATCGGGCTCTCCCGCGCGTACACGTGCAAGTGTCTGCGACATCGGATGGCGATCGCCGCAGCGCATGCACACCGTCTCGTGGATCGTGCCGTGGATCTCGATCACCCGCTCCGGTGAGCTGCCCGCGGCCTGGTGCAGGCCGTCCACGTTCTGGGTGACGATCGCGAGGAGCTTGTCGCCCTGCTCGAGCTCGACGAACGCGAAGTGCCCCGCGTTCGGCTTCGCCTGCCACATCGCGTTGTCGAGCCGGCTCTGCCACGCGCGCTCGCGCAGCGCGGGATCGCCCATGTAGGCGTCGAGCGTGGCCATGCGCTCGAGCTCCGGATTCTTGGTCCACAGGCCCTGCGGGCCGCGAAAATCCGGGATGCCCGACTCCGTCGAGATCCCCGCGCCGGTGATCGCGGCGATCGCCTCGGCCTCTTCGATCCACTCGCGCACGAGCGCGATCGACTCCTCGAGATCCTCGTCCACGTCGCTCATGCGCCGATTCTGCCCGACGCGGTGGGCCGCTGGCCAGGGGCGCGATCGCGCCCGCTCCGCACGGGCCACACGGGCCGCACGGACCGCGCTCAGGCCACGGTCTCGTCCGACGCCGTCTCGTCGATCGCCGCGAGAAGGGCGACCATGGCGGCGTTCATCGGCGTCGGAACGCCGTAGCGCGCGCCGATGCGTACGACCGCTGCGTTGATCGCGTCGTACTCCAGCCGACGCCCGGCCCTGCGGTCGTAGAGCATCGAGGTTCCGAGTCGCGGATCCGCGGCTGCGGACGCGGCCGTGAGCCCATCGATCACGCCGGGCGGGATCGCCGCGCCGTCTGCGTTCGCCACGTGAACGGCCTCTGCGATCAGCTCGCGGGCCAGATGCTGCACGTCGCGCCGGCGCAGCACGCCGATGCGTCGATCCGTGAGCGCCGTGATCGGATTCGTGGCGGCATTGAGCGCGAGCTTGGACCAAGCCGCGGTCGCGAAGTCGTCCCGGGCAACGACCGAGACGTCGCTTCCCGCGAAGAGCGCGACCAGCTCGTCGGCCTGCGGTCCCGCGGGGACGTCGAGCTGGCTGTAGCCGTGATGGACGATGTGCCCCGGTGCCGTCGCCTCTGCCGCGCACAGCACGGTGGCGGGCAGTACGGGCGTGGCGCCCACCAGCGGCGCCACCCGCTCGCGATGCTCGACGCCGTTCTGCAGGACGACGACCGCGCGGGTGTGTGAGGCGCACGCCGCGCGCAGCCAGTCTGCGGCCCCGCGTGTCTGGTGCGCCTTCACGGCGAGCAGCACCCAGTCGCACGGCGCGAGCGCGCGCGGATCCGTCACGACCGGCGCATCGACGGTGAGCCTCTCGCCCCGATGGCTTGCCGAAGGATCTGCATGCGATGCAGCGGCGCTCGCCAGGTCGGCGGCGCTCGCCAGGTCGGCGGTGCCGGTCGGTCCCGCTGTCTCGATCACCAGGCGCTCGAACGCGGTGCGCGCGCACAGGATCACCTCGTGTCCCGCGCGCGCGGCCTGCGCCGCGAAGTAGCCCCCGATCGAGCCCGGTCCCACCACCGCGATCCGCATCGCGATCCAGCATACACGGCGGGTTGCGGGCCGGCCTCTTGGCTTCCTGCGCGCGGCGTGCTGCTATACGGTCCTCGCCCCGAGGAGACCCACTCGTATGCCGCGAAGCCTCGCGTCCCTTCGTCCTCTCGCCGCCGCCTTCGTCGCGATCGTCTGTCTCGGCGCCGGCTTCTCACGCAGCTCGCCGGCGAGTGCCGCCGAGCCCGTACCCGCTCCGCTCGAGCCATGGCGCGAGTGGGTGCTCGCGAAGCACCCGCAGCACGGCTGCCCATGGCTCACCGGGAGCAGCGGCGAGCGCAGCTGCGCGTGGCTGTCTCGCGCGCGAATCCACGTCGAGGACACCGGCGCGCGTTTCACGCTCGATGTCGAGACGTACGCCGACGGGTGGCTGCGGCTCCCCGGAAGCTCGGACCTGTGGCCGCTCGACGTCGTGGCGGGCGATCGCGCACTCGCCGTCGTTCCGCGCAAGGGACACCCCGCGGTGTATCTCGCGAAGGGAGCGCATGCGATCTCGGGGCGCTGGGCGTGGGCGAAGCGGCCCGCGTCGCTCCCGCTCCCGCCCGAGGTGGGGACCGTCGAGCTTCGCATCGGCGATCGCGTGGTGCCGTCGCCCGCGCTCGACGAGCGCGGCGAGCTGTGGCTCGATCGGCGCGAGACGCCCGCGGACGCACCCGAGCCCGAGCAGGACCGGCTCTCCATCGACGTCTTCCGCCGGCTTGCCGACGGCGTTCCGCTGCGCGCGACCACCGAGATCCGTCTGTGGGTCACGGGTCGCATGCGCGAGGTCTCGACGGGCGCGGCGCTGCCGCCGGGCTTCGAGCCCATCGCGCTCGACAGTCCGCTTCCCGCTCGCATCGAGCCCAACGGGGATCTGCGCGTGCAGGTGCGCGCGGGCCAGTGGACGCTGCGGCTTGAGGCGCGTGCGCTCGCGCCCGCGGGCGAGCTCGGCATGGCCCGACACGACGAGGTGTGGCCCGCCGAGGAGCTGTGGTCCTTCCAGCCGAACCTTCCGCTGCGGCACGTCGAGCTCTCCGGTGCCGAGCAGGTGGATGCGCAGCAGCTCGCGCTTCCCGGCGAGTGGAGGAATCTGGCCACCTATCGCATGACGCCCGACACCGCGCTGCGGATCACCGAGCTGCGCCGCGGCGATACCTCGGCTGCCGAGCCGCGGCTCACCGTCGGGCGCGATCTGTGGCTCGACTTCGACGGCGGGGGATTCACTGCGGCCGACGACGTGTACGCGAGCGTGCCGGCGCCCGCGCGGCTCGAGGCCGAATCCGGCTATGCGCTCGGGCGCGCGGACGTGGACGGTGCTCCCATGCTGATCACCGCGCGCACGGAGGGCGGCGCGCCCGGCATCGCGCTCGCGCCCGGCGAGCATCACGTGGCGACGGTGAGCCGCGTCGAGTCCTCCGGCCGCACGCTCGACGCCGCGGGTTGGAGCCAGACCGTGGAGTCGCTCGGCGCCACGCTGCACCTGCCGCCCGGCTGGACGCTGCTGCACGCATGGGGCGTCGATCGCGCGAGCGAGAGCTGGGTGTCGCGCTGGACGCTGCTCGACCTCTTCGTGGTGATGCTCGCGGGGATCGGGCTCGGTCGTCTGTTCGGCGTGTCCGTCGGTGCGCTCGGTCTCGCTGCGATCGGTGCGAGCTACCACGGCCAGGGTGCCCCCGCGCTGCTCTGGGTGAACCTGCTGCTCGCGCTGGCGGTGCTGCGCGTCGTTCCCGCGGCGGGGCGCGTGAAGCCGATCGTCACCCTCTGGTGTCGCGTGTCGCTGCTCCTCGTCGTGCTGCTCGTGCTCGCGTTCTCGGTGCGCACGCTGCAGCGCGTGGTGTATCCGGTGCTCGCCGACGACGGGAGGTCCGCGATCGGCGCGCGCATGCAGGCCGGTGTCCTCCAGAAAGAGGCGCGCGACATGCCCGCCGACGCCATGATGCGCGAGGACGTCGCGCCGATGGCGCCGTCGGTGGTGCTCGAGGCGCAGACGTCGCTTCCGCGCGCGGGTGGGATCGTTCCCCGCAAGGGGGCACCGCTTCCCGCGAAGACCGTCCCCGCTGCACGCCCCGGGGGGATCACGCAGACCGGCCCCGGCCGCCCCGACTGGACTTGGCAGAGCGTGCGCATGGAGTGGCACGGGCCCGTCGCACCGGGCCAGAGCGTGCGGCTGCTTCTGCTCGGTCCGTGGGCCACGCGCGCGTTCCTGCTCCTGCAGGTGCTGGGGCTCGGGGCCCTGCTCGGCTGGCTCCTGCACCGGCATAGCGATGTCGCGGGTCTGCGGGGGCTGCGCGGTGGATCGTCGGCTGCGGCGATGCTCGTGCTCGCTGCGACGCTCGTCGCCCCCGAGCAGGCGCGTGCGCAGGCATTCCCCGGACCCGAGCTTCTCTCCGATCTGGAGCAGCGGCTCACGCGCGCGCCCGAGTGCATGCCCGAATGCGCGAGCGTCCCCGCCGGATCGCTCGCGATCGAGGGCGATCGCGTGCGGCTTTCGCTTCGCGTCGACGTCGCGGCGGATCGCGTGGCGCTGGCGCTTCCCGTGCGGCGCGATGGGTGGATGCCCGAGGCCGTACTCGTCGGTAACCGCCCCGCGACACTCTCTCGCGACGGTTCCGGCGCGCTGTGGATCGCGCTTCCCGCGGGACGCCACGCGATCGCGCTCGCCGGTGCCGCGGTGGACGAGGTGAAGCTCGCGTTCGCGCTTCCGGTGCACGCGTTCGAGGTGAGCGCGCCGGGATGGATCGTGTCGGGAGTCATTCCCGGCCGCGCCACCAAGGGCACCGTCGAGCTTCGCCGCGAGCGCCCGCGCGCGAGCGAAGAGAGGTCCGCCGCGGCGGCCGACGTCGAAGATGCCGCACTCGCTCCCCGTCCCGAGCCCGTCTTCGTCTCCGTGCAGCGAACCCTCTTCCTGGGGCACGAGGAGTGGCGGGTCACCACGCAGGTGCGGCGCATCGCGCCGCGCGCCGGGGCGATCCACATCGGTGTACCCCTCCTCGCGGGCGAGAGCCCTGCGCGCGAGGATCTCGCGATCGAGAACGGCACGGCGCAGGTGCGTCTGGGGGCGGGCCAGGACTCCGCGTACTGGGAGTCGCGACTCGCGATCGCATCGACGATCGAGCTCGCCGCGCCCCAGCGCACGGACCTCGTCGAGGAGTGGCGCATCGACGATGTTACGGGGTGGCACGTCGAGGCCGAGGGCATCCCTCCCGTGCGCGAGGGCGAGTTCCGGCAGTGGCTGTGGTTCCCGTGGCCCGGCGAATCGGTGCGCGTCCACGCCACGCGGCCCATCGCCGTGCCCGGTCCCACGGTGACGATCGAGGCCGTCGAGCAGCGCTTCGCCCCCGGTCAGCGCGTGAGCGGCGGAGCGCTTCGCGTGCGCGTGCTCGCGAGCCAGGGCGGCGAT
>CAZOTO010000107.1:0-11424 GCA_964582775.1 uncultured Myxococcales bacterium | reverse complement strand
CCCTCAGGCGAGGGGTCCCTTGTCCCACTCGATGGTGGCGGGGTCCTTGTCGAAGCCGCCGAACATGTCCTTCCACTTGTACGCAATCAGGATGTCCATCAGCTCCGACTTCCCGCCGGCGCGCGTCTTGTCCATCTCCCCCTTCAGCACCGACAGCGCATCCATCACCACCGGACCGAACAGCGACACCAGGTACTCGTTCGGAATCCGAGGGTTCGCCTCGTCGATCTCCCCGTTCTCGTCGAAGCGCGGCGGAGCGATCGGCGGTACGTAGAACACGTTCGGCTCCGTCCCGTACTCCGGGTGCAGCGGCACCGCCACCTTCCACTTCTCCACCAGCTTGTAGATCGGGCCCTCCGGATCGTCCTTGTATCCCACGAAACGCACCCGACCCGGGCACTGCCGCGCACACGCGTTCGCCACCCCCTGCTCGATCCGCGGAAAACAGAAGATGCACTTCTGCGCCACCTTCTTCGCGTGGTTGTAGTAGATCTTCTTGTACGGACACGCCTCCATGCAGAAGCGATACCCCCGGCACCGGTCCTCGTTGATGAGAACGATCCCGTTGTCCTCCCGCTTCTCGATCGCCTTGCGCGGACACGCCGCCACGCACGCAGGATGCGTGCAGTGGTTGCAGATCCGCGGTAGGTAGAAGTAGTACGAGTTCGGATACTCCCCCGCACCCTGGTCCTCGTCCCAGTTCGGACCCCACTCCGGCTCGTCCCCCTGAGGCTTCAGGTGCACGCTCTGCCCCTTCCCCCCGAAGAACACCTCCTCGTGGTTGAACTGCCACGCCTCCCCGAACTCCTTCTTCGTCGGAAGCTTCCCCGGGACCGCCGAACCCTCCCGGAATCCGCCCCCCATCTGCTCCCAGTCCCGCGGTGTCCCACGGCCCGGCATCGTGTTCACCGTGTTCCACCACATGTAGTCCATGCCTTCGTCGCGCGTCCAAAGCCGCTTGCACGCGATCGTGCACGTCTGACACCCGATGCACTTGTTCAGGTCCATCACCATCGCCAGCTGGCGCTTCGACTCCGTCATCGCCCTAGCTCCTCGCCGCCGACGCCGCCTCGAGCGTCAGATCCGTCCAGTCCCCCGAAAACGCCTTCACCCCCGCGCGCTCCCCGTTGCTCCCCTCCCAGATCGCTACACCGATCCGCGTCGGAGACCCCGCCGCGAGCTGCACCTGCTCCGTCGTACCGCTCACCCGAAGCGCACGAACCAGAACCACCCGCCAACGCCCGTCGCGCCACGCCGCGCCCGTGCGCACCAGCTCCTGGTCCAGCGTCTGCGACGTCCCGATCCCCTCCGCGAACACGTTGCGGCCCGCGTCCTTCTCGTCCGCCCGCCAGTACCACGCGTTCACTCCCGCGCCCGGAGCTCCCATCATCACCAGCGGAGAGCCCTCCGCCAGCGCAAACGCCACCGCCGCGCCGTCCGGGAACACCGTCGTGTCCACCACCTCCGTGTTGCGCTCCGCGCTCGCCCACTCCAAACGCAGCGCCAACCGCTCCCCGTCGTGCAGCGCGCTCACCGACACCGAGCCCAGCGTCCCGTACGCCTTCTGCGACCACTTCACTCGGATCGCATCCGTCGGCTGCAAGCCCAACGGCGTCGGCATCAGCTTCAACGTCTCCGACCGCGCCTTCCCCCACACCGCGTCCTCGGGGTCCAGCCACGAGTCCCCCACTCCCGCTACATGACGAGCCTGCATCCCTGTCTCCTCTTCTCTCTCGAGGTTCAGCGTCCGCTCGTTCGGCGGACGTGGTTCGATCGGACGGGGCGGATCGCCTCGCCGAAGAAAGCCGCGGTCTCACGCATACGCTTCTCGATGGGATACTCGGGGTCGTTCAGCCACCGGCCCACGAACGCGGTGAAGGCACCGACGAACACCTCCACCGCGAAGGTCGAATCGAGCGAAGGCTCGACCTCTGCGTTGCGCTTGCCCGCCTCGAGCGCCGAGACGAACGGCTCGTACACGCGGGAGATGTGCGGGATCGCCTCGCCGGGCCGCGCCGACGACTGCGCGAGCTCGCGCAGCACGTTGTGCGCGAGACCCTTCCACTGCCCGAGCTCCACGGCACAGCGATCCGCGAAGCGGGCCAGGCGCTCCTGTACCGGGTGCGGCCGCGAGAGCTCCTCGTTCACCAACGCCTCGATGTGCTCGAAGACCTCGCCGGTCATCTCCTGCAGCAGCGCCTGCTTGCTCTGGAAGTGGTTGAACAGCGTCGCCTGGGCCACGTCGGCGGCCTCCGCGATCTGCTCGACGGTGGTCGACTCGAAGCCGTGCTTCTGGAACAGCTCGCGGGCTGCCAGGTAGATCCGCTCGCGAAGCTCGCGCTTCTTGCGTTCTCGACGCCCTTCGACCGCCACGGCTCGCACTGGAGCGACCTCCAAGATCCGAACTGGGGCGAATCATAGAGTGGGCTCCAAGTTTTTGTCAACCGATCGGACAATTCCAATGGGGACGAGGACTTGCAGCTCGTTCGGCAGTGCCCGCCTGCGTCGCCCCCGCTCGAGCTGCGCGGCCCGGCGAGCCGTGCCCGGCCTCAGCGCTGCGCGGCGGGGTCGTCCGTGCGCATCGCGTCCGTGTAGACGGGTTTTCGCTTCTGCTTGCGGGCCACGATGCACTCGACCAGGTTCACCGTGTTGCCCAGCAGGAGCTGGTTGCGGTCCTCGATGTCGATCGCCGCCGCCAGGCTCGCGGTCTCGAGGTTCGCCCAGATCACCGCCTTGGACATCGCAATCCCATGCGGGCTGAACTCGCACATGCGCGCGGCGATCTCGTAGGCCTCGTCGAGGAGCGCGCGATCCGGAACCACGCGCGAGACGAGCCCGATGCGATCCGCCTCGGCGGCGCTCACGCGACGGCCGGTGAGCAGGATCTCCGTCGAGCGCGAGGCACCGATCAGCCGCGGCAGCAGGTAGCTCGCGCCGAGCTCCGTGCTCGTGAGCCCGTTCACGATCCCGGTGGCGTTGAACTCCGCGCTCTCGCCCGCGATGCGGATGTCGGCGCCGAGCGACAAGCACATGCCGCCCCCGTATGCGGGCCCGTTGATCGCCGCGACGATCGGCTGCGGGATCGCCCGCATCGCCGGCACCACCTTCGAGAAGTGCGACATCGCGCGCATGCCCGCGCGCGCCATGGGCAGACCGTCGATGTTGGGGATCTCGCCCGGATCCTCCAGATCCAGACCGGAGCAGAATCCCCGCCCCTCGCCCGTGAGCACACACACCCAAGTGTCGTTGTCGACAGCCACGCGCGCGAGCGCATCACACAGATCGGTGATGAGCCGGAACGACATGGCGTTGAGCCTCTCGGGCCGATTGAGCTTGACCAGGCTCACGTGCGGCCGCGGCTTCTCGACGGTCACGAGCGACATCGACTCCCCCTCGCCTTCCTGCGCCGTGTGCAGCGACGCCCGGCGAGGCCGCTCGCGCGCACACGGACTGCGTGAATGGTCGGGGCGGCCGGACTCGAACCGGCGACTTCGTGCTCCCAAAGCACGTGCGCTACCAACTGCGCCACGCCCCGAGACGGCGGTGAGCCTACCTCACGCGCGATGCGACTTCACGACGGCTCGCCCCCGCGACGGACCTCGTCGGCCGCTTGCTCGAGCAAAGCCCGCAGCAACGGCACGAAGGCCCGTACTGCCTGCCCCCGGTGGCTGATCGAGCTCTTCTCGACGGGGGTGAGCTCGGCCATCGTCCGGCCCGGAGCGCGCTCGGGCTCGAACAGCGGGTCGTAGCCGAATCCGCCCTTGCCGCGAGGCTCCTTGGCGATCCGCCCCTCGCACGTACCCGTCGCCGTCGCGAGCACCTCGCCCTCGGGGTTCGCGAGCGCGATGCAGCACGCGTAGCGCGCGGCACGGTCCCTCTCGCCGGCGAGCGCCGCGAGCAGCTTGCGGTTGTTCGCGTCGTCGTCCCCGTGCACGCCCGCATAGCGCGCCGAGCGCACACCGGGAGCGCCACCGAGCGCATCCACCCCGATGCCCGAGTCCTCGGCGATCGCCCACAGACCCGACGCGCGTGCCGACCCGATCGCCTTGATCCGCGCATTCTCCTCGAAGGTGGAGCCGGTCTCCTCGATGTCGCCCACCTCGGGATGCGACGCCACGCTCTCGAGCCGCACGTCGAGATGGCGCAGCAGGTGCCGCATCTCGCGCAGCTTGCCCTCGTTGCGCGTGGCGAGCAGGAGCGTCCTCACCGAGCGAGCACCTCGCGCTGGATGCGCGCGAGCGCGTCGGTTCCCTTCTCCGCGAGATCGAGCAGCGCCGAGAGCTCGGCGCGATCGAACGTGCCGCCTTCGCCGGTGCCCTGCACCTCGACGAGACGGCCGCTGCCGGTGCGCACCACGTTCATGTCCACCTCGGCACGCGCGTCCTCGGGGTAGGACAGGTCGAGGAGGGGCTTGCCCTCCACGATCCCCACCGAGATCGCCGACACCGAGTCGCGCAGCGGATCGCGCACGACCATGCGGCGGTCGACGAGCTTGCGGCACGCCCGTGCGAGCGCCACGTACGCCCCGGTGATCGCCGCCGTGCGGGTGCCCCCGTCTGCCTGCAGCACGTCGCAATCGATCTCGATCGTGCGCTCGCCGAGGGCCTCCATGTCGACGATCGCCCGCAGCGAGCGGCCGATCAGGCGCTGGATCTCCTGCGTGCGTCCACCGACGCGGCCGCGGGTCGCCTCGCGCTCGCTGCGCGTGTCGGTCGAGCCCGGCAGCAGCGAGTACTCCGCCGTCACCCAGCCGCGTCCCGCACCGCGCAGGAAGGCCGGCACACCCTCGGAGAGATGCGCGGTGCACAGCACCATCGTGCGACCCATGCGGATCAACGCCGACCCCGTGGGATTCTCCACGAAGCTCGTGTCGATGGAGACCGGCCGCAGCTCGTCGGCCGCACGCCCATCCAGGCGATTCATTCGGAGCCCTCCGTCCGCGACGATCCGTCGCGCAGGTCGCGATAGCGAACGATGGCCGACACGATGGCGCGCGCCACCGACTCCTGATGCGCTGCGTCGGCGAGACGGCGCGCCTCGCCCGTATGGCTGAGGAATCCGATCTCGACCAACACCGCCGGCATGTTCGCGCCCATCAACACGGCGAACGGAGCCTGCTTCACGCCACGCCCGGGAGCAAGGCCCGACAGCTCCCGCTGGACATCACGCGCGAGCTCGCTCGATTCGCGCAGGTGCTCCGTGCGGATCAGGTCGCCGAGGATCGCCCCCACCACGTCGGCGCTGTCGGGCGCCGCGGCCTCCTGCGCGAAGACTGCGTTCTCGGTCATCGCCACGCGCATCGCCTCGTCATCGCTCGCCTCGACGGACAGGAAGTATGTCTCGGGTCCGCGCGCGCGCCGGGTCGTGGCCGAGTTCGCGTGGATCGAGACGAACAGGTCGCCCCCGGCCTCGTTCGCGATTCGCGTGCGCTCCGCCAGCGGGACGAACGGATCGGCCTCGCGCGTGTACACCACGCGAAAGCCCGCCGCCTCGAGCCGGCGCCCCATGCGCCGCGCCACCTCGAGGGCGATGTCCTTCTCGAGCCGGCCGTTCGCCCCGACCGCCCCGTGATCCTCCCCCCCGTGCCCCGCATCCACGACCACGACGTCCACCGGATCCAGCGGTTGGGGACGCTCGTCCGCCAGGAGCCCCCCCGGTCTCCCGAACGCAAGGAGCAACGCCAGACCCATGCCGTATCGCAGGAATTCTCGTTCGCGCATGCAGCGGCTTCATCGGAGGGAGCGAACCCTATCTGATCCCCGAGGGGGCGTCGACACACGGCGCGCCATTCACCGACACCGGCGCCGAGCGACGAGAACACCCCGTAGCAGCGCCACGGTTTGTCCCCTAGCTTCTTCGCGCGGCCAATTGGGCCGTCCCTCCCCCTTCGCCATACGCACGTGAACTTCCTTCGAGGCAGCGAGAAGAAGGTCCGCATCCTGCGGGTCATGCTCCTGGATCAGCCGGGACACCTGGGCAAGCTCACCCAGGCGATCGGCGACGTCGGTGCGAACATCGGCGACATCGTCAAGCTGCGGACCGCCGGCGAGTACAACGTCCGCGAGTTCGAGCTGTACTTCGACAACGAGGCGCAGATCGATCGTCTGCGCGCGGTGATCGACGGCCTCAGCGGCATCCGCTTCGAGGATCTCTGCGATCCCGTGCTCGAGCTGCACCGCGGCGGCAAGATCCGCATGCGCAGCACCGTGCCCGTCGAGCGCATCGGGGACATCCGCAAGATCTACACGCCCGGCGTGGCCACCGTCTGCATGGAGATCCACGCCCATCCCGAACGCGTGTGGGACTACACCGCGCTCGGCAACACCGTCGCCATCATCACGAACGGCACCGCCATCCTCGGCCTGGGCAACATCGGCGTGCATGCCGGCCTGCCCGTGATGGAGGGCAAGGCCGTCCTGTTCGATCGGCTCGCGGGAATCTCGGGCATTCCGATCCTGATCCCCACGCGCGACCCGCGCACCTTCATCGACACCGTGATCCAGATCGCGCCCTCGTTCGGGGCCATCAAGCTCGAGGACGTGGGTGCACCCGAGTGCTTCGAGATCGAGGACGAGCTCTCGCGTGTCCTTCCCATTCCCGTTCTCCACGACGACCAGCACGGAACGGCCGTCGTGGTGCTCGCCGCGCTCCTCAACGCCACGCGCGCCACGGACCAGCGGCTCGATCGCCTGCGCGTGGGCATCGTCGGGCTCGGCGCCGCCGGCCTCGGCATCGCGAAGCTCCTCATGGCCTACGGCGTGCGCGGCATCCTGGGCTGCGACATCAAGCAGGAGGCCATGCGCCGTCTCGAAGAGATGGGGGGCCGCTCCGGCGACCTCGGGCGCGTCATGGAAGAGAGCGACGCCGTGATCGCCACCACGGGACGGCCCGGCCTGATCACCCCCGAGATGGTCCAGCCCCGGCAGATCCTGCTCGCCCTTTCGAATCCGAATCCCGAGATCGAGCCGCGGCGCGCGCTCGAGGCCGGCGCGGCGTTCGCCGCCGACGGCCGCAGCGTGAACAACGCCCTCGGCTTCCCCGGCTTGTTCCGCGGTGCGCTCGATGCGCGGGCGCTGCGCTTCACCGATGCCATGAAGATCGCGGCGGCCGAGACGATCGCGCGCCTGGCCGACCCGGGCGAGCTCGTGCCTCCGCTCCTGCTCGATACCGTACACGCATCGGTGGCGGAGGCGGTCGAACAAGCGGCCAAGAGCTCCGGAGCCACCGAGCCGCGAGAGGACTCGACGACATGAGACGGGGAGCCCGGCAGGTGCTCTGCACCGGGCTCCTGGCTCTCGCACCCCTCCTGGCCGCGCGAGACCTCGCTGCCAGCGATTCCCCGCGGCTCGAGCTCTCCGTCGAAACGCCCGCCGCCGACTCCGTCGTCGGCGACCCCTCCGGCATGGTCTTCGTCGCCGGCCAGGCCCTCGCCCTCTACGGCGAGTACCAGAAGTTCGACATCGTCTTCGCGATCGACACCTCGGCGAGCACCGCCGCGCCCTCCGGGGCCGACATCGACGGCGATGGCGTCGTGGGTGAAGCGATGGGCGGCGGATTCCTGGCGATCCTGGGCCGGAGCCTCCCCCTTCCCATGAGCGACACCGGCGACAGCATCCTCGCCGCCGAGCTCGCCGCCGTGCGCAAGCTGCTCGATCAGCTCGATCCCCGCACCACCCGCGTCGGCATCGTCACCTTTGCCGGCGACGCCGATCCCTTCACCCCGGATGCGTTCACCGTCGTGCCCCTCACCACCGAATACGACCGCGTTCGCCGCGGCCTGCGGCAGATCCGGCTCGATGGCCCCAAGGGGAACACGAACATGGTCACCGCGGTGAACCTGGCGACGATCGAGCTGCTCGGCACGCGCAGCGCCTACAGCGAGCCGCGCCCGAATTCGCGCAAGATCATCATGTTCCTCACGGACGGGTACCCCACCCTTCCGATCGAGAGCTCCTCGCGGGAGAACTCCCGCCTCGCCATCCAGCAGGCCGTGCGCACGGGGAAGCTCGGGATCCGCATCGACACGTTCGGCATCGGCCCCGACGCGCTCTCCAAGCCCGTCGTCGTGGTCGAGATGGCACGCGTGAGCAAGGGCGTGTTCACCCCCATCCGCAATCCGGGCGATCTGCAGCGCGTCTTCGAGAGCATCACGTTCTCGAACATCCAGACCCTGCGCGTCCGCAACCGCACGAACCAGAAGGAGGGCGAGCACGTGACGCAGAACGCCGACGGGACGTTCTCGGCGCTGCTCCCCATGGAGGAGGGCGTGAACACGATCGAGGTGTTCGCCCGCACCACCGACGGCACGGAGGGCGTGCGAGAGGTGCAGGTCGTCTTCCTGCCGAAGGCACCGTCGCCCGAGCTCTCTCCCCGCCTGCTCGCGCAGAGGAACCGCCTGCTCGAGGCGCGCCTGCTCGATCTGCGCCGCCGCCGGCTCGAGATCCAGGCCGAGCGCGACGCCGACGTGCTCCAGAATCTTCGCGAAGAGATCGCACTCGAGCGCCAGAAGGCCGAGCAGAGCTCCGACGAGATGCGGCGCGAGCTCGAGATCGACGTCGAACGGAAGCCGCCCGCCCCGTCCCGCTAGGCGACGTGCCGGCTAGCGCCCCGGCTTGCCCTTGCGGTCCTTCTTCCCGGCGGCCTTCTCGTTCGCGGCCTTGCCCTTCTTCGCGGCCTTGCCCTTCTTCGCTCCGGCGCCCTTCTTGCGCTGAGCGACGAGCTCGCGCCGCTTCGCCTGGTAGCGCGCGAACTGCTTCGGCCGCCGCCGCTCGAGCCACGCCAGGAACTGCTCGTAGGTATCGAAGCGATGCTTCGCCGCCGGCTCGCGCGTCTTCACCTCGCACTCGTCCCACGAGAAGCTCGAGCAGATCTTCGGCCGCTCGTGGTAGATGCCGCAGGTGCGGGCGGGCGTGAGGTGCTCGCAGGCCGTCAGGAACTCGATGAACCAGGCACCGTCCCAGTCCTCGTACACCGAGACGTCCCGGTGGATCAGGTACCAGTGGATGTAGTCGTAGTCGCGAAACGCCGTCGGCGCATCGATCTCGACGGCCACGTAGCGGCAGCACTCCCCGCACTCGTTGCACGGATGCGTGCCGGGAAGCTCCACGAGCGGAAGATCCAGCTCCGGATCGTGCGAAGTCGACTCGCGATCAACCGCCCTCGGGCCCATTCCGTCCTCCTGGTGCGCAGCGTCCTCGCGCACGGAACGGGCCCGATTGTACGCTCCCCGCCTTAGCGCGCCATCGACGTGGCGATCGACGTCGCGGGCTCGACCGCATAGTGCGCCCGCTCGTCGAACACCTGGATCGGCTCCCAGCCCGGGATCTCCGACATCCGCACCATTCGCGTGGTCACGATGCCCGTGGGGTCGAGCAGGTACGGATCCGAGCGATCCTCTCCGTCGAACCACAGGGTCACCATGTGATGCTGGCCCGTGCTCGCCTCGACCACGATCGCCCGGTAGATCTCGTGCTCACCGAAGCCGAGCCTTCGGAGCATCTCGAAGGTGAGCAGGTCGAGGCCATCGCAGTCGTCCCCGTCTCCCGTGATCACCTCGCCGAGCGTCGCCCAGTGATCGACGTCGCCATCCGGGCGATAGAAGCGGCGGCTCTGCTCCTGCACCCAGGCCACCGTCTGCTCCGCCGCTTGCCGCCGCGCCGCGCGCACGAAGTCCTCGTACGCGCGGCCGAGGGCGGTGGGATCCTTCGGCGAGAGCCCTTGGCGCGCCAGGTCGGCATCGTGCCGCGCCTGCCACTCGCCGATCTTCGCGTGCCACAGGTTCGTCGGCGCCGCCGGCGCCAGGATGCGCATCGTGGCCACCGAGGGGAGGATCTGACCCGGGTGCGCGCAAGAGAGCAGAAGCCAGCCCGCCAGGGAGATCGCCACGGACAGGCTCGCTCGCTCGGCACGCCTCATCACAACCCCATCTCCCGCAGCCGGATCAACTGCCCCCTCCGCCGCGAAGGGATCGGGATCGCTACGGGGTGACTTGAGATGCGCGAACGGGTGCCGCCGTGCTGCGCAGGGCCAGCGCGAGGAGCTTTCCCGCTTCCCGGCGCGCATCGAAGTCCGCCTCGATCGTGCGGCGCGCGTGCTCGACGAGTCGCTGCGCGAGCGCATCGTCGCGAAGAAGGCGTACGATCGCTTCCGCCAGCGCCACCGGGTCGTCCGGCGGCACCAGCAGACCCGACACGCCGTCTTCGACCAGCTCGGGAATCCCCGACACGGCCGTCGACACCACGGCAATGCCCGTCGCCATCGCCTCCATCAGCGCCACGGGAATGCCGTCCATGTTCCCGTCGCGGTCGATGCGCGCCGGCAGTGCGAACACCGCCGCGTTGCGCATCCACGATCGCACCTCCTCCTGGCGCAGCGCACCGAGCAGCGCGACCTGCCCGCCCAGGCGAAGCGCCTCGATCCGCTGCGCGAGTGCGGCGCGTTCCGGGCCGTCGCCGATGATCCGGCACTCGAACGACACCCCCTGGTCGCGCAACCTCGCGCACGCATCGAGCAGCACCGCGAAGCCCTTCATCGGAACGAGCCGCCCCACCGCCAGGATCATCGCCGAGCGCCGCCTTCCTGGTGGAAGCGCCGGGCCGAGCCGCACCAGATCGACACCGCAGTGGATCACGTGGACCTTCTCGTCCACCACGGGTGCGGACGCATGCCGCGCGAGCACGCCGAGGTTCGCGCGCGAGACCGTCACCGCATACGCGCAGTCGCGAAGCTTCCCGGCCAGCAGGTGATCCTCGAGGAAGATGTCGTGCGCGTGCGCAGTGAAGCCGAACGCAATCCGCGTCGCGCGCGAGAGCAGCCACGCGCCCGTCGACGGGAACGTCGCCCAGTGCGCGTGGATCCAGTCCGGATTCCATTCGCGCACCTCGTGCAGGGCCGCCAGGCAGCGCCACCACACCACCACGCTCTTCGCGAGCGATACCGGATACCGAAGCAGCCCCCGTGCCACGCGCCCCAGATCCCCCAGGTGCCGCAGCGGCGAGGCCACGAGCGCCGCGAGCCCCCGCACCAGCGAGCGCGCCCCGTCCGGCGGATAGATCACCCGATCGAGAAGATCGCGGACCTCGTCGTGGATCAGATCCCCCCGCGAGGGCTTGAGCGAGAGGATCCGCACGTCCACGCCCTGCTCGACGAGCGCGCGGATCTCGCGCGCGATGAACGTCTCGGAGAGACAGGGGAAGAGCGAGACGACGTACAGGACGCGCATCGGGCGGATTCTAGTGGCCCGCTCTCGCGCATCGCGGGAACTTCCCACCCCCCTTTGCAAAAGGGGGGCAGGGGGGATTTGCTCTTTGCGAGGCACTACCCGTGACCACCCTGCTCATCGCCGACGACCATCCCCTGTTCCGTGAAGCCCTGCGCGGGGCGGTGCAGCGGGTGATGCCGGGGGTGAAACTGCATGAAGCCGAC
>CAZOTO010000106.1:0-11434 GCA_964582775.1 uncultured Myxococcales bacterium | reverse complement strand
TCGGGTGCTCGAGGAGGATCCCCAGTTCGTGCTCGCGTTGCAGGGACTCGCCGAGGCGTGCGCGCGCATGGGCCGGCTCGACGAGGCGATCGCCGCGCTCGAGCGCGCGATCGAGATCGATCCCACCGAGTCGCTGTTCCACACCAGCCTCTCGAGATTCCTGCAGCGCCAGGGACGGATCCCGGAAGCGGAGGCCGCGGCCGCCGCGGCGGCGCGATTGGTACGGTAGGGGCCACGTGCGGACACGCGCGCGAGACGAGCAGGGCCCGGGTTCCGATGGACTCCGCTTCGAGTGCACGCGTTGCGGAGTGTGCTGCCGCGTGCGCGGCGAGTACGCACATGTCTACGTGAACGAGGACGAGGAACGTGCGCTCGCCGCCCATCTGGGGCTTTCGCTTCGCGCCTTGCGCTCGCGCTACACGGCCATCGACGAGTACGGCTGGACGGAGCTGCGGTTCACGGCCGAACACTGCGTGTTCTTCGACCTCGACACGAAGCTGTGCCGGGTGCACGAGGCTCGCCCGATCCAGTGCCGGACATTCCCCTTCTGGGCGCCGTTGGTGGTGGGGGAAGCGTGGACGGAAGAGGCGCGAGCGCTCTGCGAGGGCGTGGGGCGCGGGCCGGCCCATCCGTGGGGACGCGTGAAGCGGTCGATGGAGGAGTTCGAGGCGTCGGGGGAGGACTGAGGGGGATCGCGAGCGCAGCGGGCTCACTCGGTCTCGAACACGTGGACGCAGGCGACGGGAGGAACCTCTTCGTGGCCGCACTCGTAGTAGTGGGCGTCGGCGAGGGCGCTCACCACCTCGAGGCAGCGACTGAGGTTGTCGCAAATCCAGTACCGGAAGTAGCAGGTGTGGTTCATCATCCCACGGCGGACCTCTTCGTCGCCCTTGCTACCGGCCAGGTGGCTCACGAACGCGCGGCGCAGATCCTGTGTATGACCGACGAACATGCGCTCGACGCCGCCGACGTCCTCGTAGAGGAGCTCGTAGACGCCGCCGCGGCTCGGAATCGGGGATGCGTCCGCGCCCTTGTAGGGGATCGGGGCCGACCAGCGAACGCTTACCTTCGGGAGATCCACGCGGTTGCTCCTCTCTCGCGCTACCCGGCCCGGATCGGATGATTCCAAGCTCCGTTTGAGCGGGATCTCGGCCGCGGGTTACCTTGGAGCCCATGGATCGACGTCGGAAGAAGCAGGCACCGCCCTCGCACGCGACATCCTGGGAAGATGTCGCCGACTGGTATCGCGGTCTTGCGCGGAAGAAGGGCCGCGATCTCGTCGCGCGCGTGGTGAATCCCGAGGTGCTTCGGCTCGCCGGTCCGCTCGAGGGGCGCAGCGTGCTCGACGTCGGATGCGGTCCGGGTGCGCTCGCGCGCGTGATGGCGGAGCGCGGGGCTGCGGTCACGGGAGTCGATGCGTCGCCGAAGATGATCGAGATCGCCATTCGCGACGCCAAGGAGGCGCGGATCGATCCCGCTCCGCGCTTCCTCGTCGCGGACGCCGCGGAGGCCGAGGCGCTTCCCCCGGGCCCCTTCGACCTCGTGACGATCGTGCTCGCGCTGCAGAACATCCAGGATCCGCGGCGGGCCCTCGGCTCGGTGACGCGGCGCATGGCGCCGGGCGGCCGGCTCGTTCTCGCGCTGAACCATCCCTGCTTCCGCAATCCGGGGGCGACGCACTGGGGATGGGACTCCGAGACGAAGGTGCAGTTCCGGCGCGTCGACGGCTATCGCACGCCCCGCCGCGTCGACATCCAGGTGCACCCGGGCAGCGACCCGAAGCTCGTGCGCCCGTCGTTCCACTGGCCGCTCGAATCGCTGTTCGGGTGGCTGCGCGACGCGGGACTGCGCGTGGTCGATCTGGCGGAGCCCGTGAGCGATCGCAGCTCGCACGGGGGCCGCGCGGCGGCGGAGAATCGCGCACGCGCAGAGATTCCCATGTTCCTCGTGCTGCTCTCGGAGCGCGAGCGCAGCCGCGGCGGCACGCGCCCGCGCCCGACCCGGAGAACCCGCGCGTAGGACGCGCCTCGTGCTCCTCTCGCGTTCCTGCGGAGACGCGCCCTGCGCTCAGCCCCGGTTGCGTTCCACCGCCCCGAGTCCGCGGTAGGCGAGGGCTTCGGCGAGGTGGTCGGCGTCGATGCCGGGCGAGGCTGCGAGATCGGCGATCGTGCGGGCGACGCGGAGCACGCGCAGGTACCCCCGCATCGACAGGCCGAGCCGCCGTACGGCGGATTCGGCGAGCTCGGTGCATCGCCGCGAGAGCGCGCAGTGCTCGCGCACCGCCTGGGGCGGGATCCGGGCATTCGTCGCGAAGGCGAGCCCGCGGTAGCGCTCCGCCTGGATGTTCCTCGCGGTGGCGACTCGCTCGCGCACGGCCGCGCTCGTCTCGGCGCTCGCTCCGGTGTCGATCATCTCTCGCCAGGCGAGCGGCGGTGCCGCGACGTGCAGGTCGATCCGATCGAGCAGAGGGCCGGAGAGCTTTGCGGCGTAGCGCGCCACCGCGCCGTCGTCGCACCGGCATTCGCGCGAGGGATCGCCCCGATGGCCACAGGGGCAGGGGTTCATCGCCGCGACGAGCTGGAATCGTGCGGGCAGGGCGACGGTGCCGTGCGAGCGCACGAGCCGGATCTCGCCTTCCTCGAGGGGTTGGCGCATGGCCTCGAGCACCGGCCGCCGGAACTCGGGAAGCTCGTCGAGGAAGAGCACGCCGCAGTGTGCGAGCGAGATCTCCCCGGGGCGAATCGGCTTGCCGCCGCCGACCAGCCCCGTGTCCGAGCTCGTGTGGTGCGGGGCGCGAAACGGAGGACGATCGATCCATCCGTGTGCGCCGAGCGTGCCGGCCACGCTGTGGATCCGCGTGGCCTCGAGCGCGGACTCGGGGGTGAGATCGGGGAGCAGCCCGGGCAGCCGACGCGCGAGCAGGGTCTTGCCGCTGCCGGGCGGCCCGACGAGGAGCAGGTTGTGCGCGCCGGCGGCCGCGATCTCGAGCGCACGGCGCGCCGACTCCTGCCCGCGCACGTCGGCGAGATCCGGCTCACCGGAGGATCCCACCGCGCCCGATGCGGGAGGAATCTCGAGCACGAATCCACCCTCCCCACGCAGCGCAGTGATCACCGCGCCGAGCGAGGCGGCGCCATGGGCCCGCAGCCCGGGGCAGTGCGATGCCTCGCGCAGGTTCTCGACGGGAACCACGGCCCGGTCGAGGTGCGCCTCGTGGGAAGCCGCGAGCATGGCGAGCATGCCGCGTACGCCCCGGAGCGCGCCGTCGAGGCCGATCTCGCCGACGAAGAGCGCGCGTGCGAGCTCGACGGGATCGAGCTCGATGCGCGTCGCTGCGATCCCCAGCGCGATCGCCAGGTCGAGACCGGCTCCCACCTTCGGCAGATCCGTCGGAGCCAGGTTCACCGTCACCCGTCCCGGCGGGAACTCGATTCCGCTCTGCCGGAAGGCGGCGCGAATGCGCTCACGGCTCTCACGAACCACGCGATCCGCCTGCCCGACGATCTGGAAGGCCGGCAGGCCGCGGCCGGCGTCGACCTCCACTGCGATCGGGACGCCGCGAATCCCATCGAGCGTCGCCCCGTGAACGTGAACCCCCATCCCCCCTCCTGTGGCCGGGACGCATGCGTGTGATCGGTTCGATGGGGTGAGGGTGCGCCGGGCCAGAAGGGGCGGGCACGGGGCCGCCGGTCCGACACGCGAATCTGCGAGACGCATGCTAGCGAACCCGCGCCGCTGGCACGAAGGCCGGGCACGCGATGGGAGACCCGTGCGAATACACGCGGCGAGATCGCGGTCGAAGAGGGCGTTTCCCACCGTCGTCGAGGAGTCGCAGCTCGTCGGTGACGATCTGCGGGGCGGCCGATCCACTCGTGGTGGAACTGCGCTGCACCGCCGCTAGGCTCCAAGTCGGACGAACGGCCTCGCACGGCCGAAAAGGGGGATTCTCGATGCAAGCTCGAGGCGTGTTGGCAGCCAGCGTGGCGGCTCTTTGGATTCTCGCCGGATGCGCACAGACCGGCCAGGTGTTGGATACGAAGACGAAGAAGGGAGCCGTGATCGGAACCCTCGCCGGTGCAGCGGCGGGCGCGGCGATCGGGGGCAAGGATCACCGGGCCGGAGGTGCGGCGATCGGCGCGGCGACCGGAGCGATCGCGGGCGGTCTCATCGGAAACTACCTCGACAAGCAGGCGCAGGAGCTCGATGCGATCCCGGGTGCCGACGTCGAGCGCCGCGATGACTCGCTCCTGGTGAACTTTCCCGAGGGCATCCTCTTCGATACGGGCTCGTCGACGCTCAGCGCGGGCTCCTACGATCGTCTGCGGAGGCTCGCGCAGACGCTGAACAACTACCCGCGCAGCCAGGTGGTGGTGAAGGGGCACACCGACAGCGTCGGCTCGGATCAGCTGAACCAGCGACTTTCCGAGGAGCGCGCGGATCGCGTGCGTACGTATCTCGTCGCGGAGGGCGTCGCTTCTTCGCGCGTCACCTCGATCGGGTTCGGTGAGTCCATGCCCGTGACGACGAACGCGACGCCCGAGGGTCGCGCCCAGAACCGGCGCGTCGAGATCGAGATCCGGCCCGATCGCGAGATCCTCGAGGGCGGAGGCGAGTAGTAGCTCGGCATCGTCGCCCACGGGGCGCGATTCCGTCGCCCATCGGCCGGTGCGTGGATCGATCGAATCGGTGTACCCGCACCGGGCGAGCCGGGTGCGCGATCGGAGGAGGCGACCGGCGGTGAGGACGAGATCGCTTCCCGCGCTCCTGTGGGCGGTGCTCGGTGCGGTGGCCCTGCCGGCCTCGGCGAACGAGGCCGGCGTGCGCATCCGCATCGACTCACCGTTGGAGGGCCAGGTCGTTCGCAACCGCATCGACCTGGCGCCACTCTCCGGTGTTGCGAGCGCCGGAGAGCGTCCGACGCCGTTCGACGTGATGCTCGTCCTCGATGTGTCGCACTCCACGCGCTACCCGAGCGGGACGGACGTGGACGGAGACGGCGAGATCGGGATCACGACTCGTCCCTGGCTCGGGCCCGTGGTGGCGTGCACGGATCCGGACGACACGATCCTCGCGGCCGAGGTCCGGGCGAGCCTGCAGCTGCTCGATTCGTTCGACGCCGAGCGCGTCCATGTCGGCGTGATCGCGTTCGCGGGCGAGACCGACCCGTCGACGAGGATGCGCGGAGACTCCGGCTCCGGCCCGGTAGATGCGCAGCTGCTCCAGCCGCTCACCTCCGACCACGAGGCCGTGCGCCGCGTGCTCTCCGACGTGCTCGTGCGCGGGGCGCATGGAGGCACGAACATGGCGGCGGGAGTGGAGCTGGCCGTGCGCGAGCTTGCGGGGGCAGACGGAGCGCTCTCGCGGAGCCGTCCGGAGGCACGGCGCGTGATGCTGCTCCTCACCGACGGCGCCCCTTCGCTTCCGTTCGGTCGCGCCGACACGGTCGACGAACGGGACGTCCAGGCCGTGCTCGACGCAAGTGATCTGGCGGCCGTCGAGCGCATCCGGATCAATGTCTTCGGACTCGGACCGGCAGCCATCGACCATCCCGCAACGGCGGTGAGCGTGGCCGCTCGCACGGGCGGTTCGTACACTCCCGTGCGAAGACCCGGCGACATCGTGGCGATCCTCTCCGGCGTCTCGTTTTCGAATGTCGAGGACGTCGTGGCGGTGAATCTCTCGACGGGCGAGTGGGCGGAGCGCGGGGAGATCCTCCTCCTGCCCGACGGATCCTTCTCCGGGTTCGTCCCCGTGCGCCAGGGACGCAACCGCATCCGCGTATCTGCGCTCGCGTCGAACGCAGAGCGTGGCTCCACGGAGATCGAGATCGAGTTCGTTCCGACGGATCTGTCGGATGCCGAAATGCGTGCGGAGCTGGAGCGGATTCGCGCGCGGAATCGTGAGATCGAGCTGCTCCTCGAGCGCGAGCGGCAGAGGGCCTTTCGCGAGCAGGAGCGCCGGCGCGCGCTCGAGATCGAGGTCGATGATTCCGGGCCTGGGAGCGAGGAGGAGAGCCGTCCGTGACGAAGTCGATGAAGCCGATCCTCTGCGGGGCGATCCTCGCGGTGCTCGCATTCGCGCCGCTCGCGGCGAGCGAAGCCCAGCCCGTGGCGAGCGAAGCGGAAGTCGCGGGGGAGAGCGCGGAGCAGACCGACTCGCCGGTGATCGACGAGCGGCGAACGTTTGCGGATTGGTGGGCGATGGGGGGTGTGGTCATGTACCCGATCGCGGCCTGCTCCGTGCTCGCTCTCGCCCTCACGCTGGAGCGCGTGTGGTCGCTGCGCCGCAGCCAGGTGATCCCACGCTCGTTCCTCGAGAAGCTGCGCCACCACTCGCAGCACAGCGAGTTCGATCGCGTGATCGATCTGTGTGCGGCGGGGGACCATGCGATTGCCCGCGTCCTGCGTGCAGGACTGATCCACTTCGATCAGGGGCTGTCGCGCATGGAAGGCGCCGTGGAGTCGGCGGGCGCGCACGAGGGAACGAGCCTCAAGCGCAACCTCTCGCTCCTCGGCGCGATCGGCAACATGGCGACGATGTTCGGTCTGCTCGGCACGGTGATGGGGATGATCCAGTCCTTCGACCGGATCGCGAAGACCGGAACCGGTGACGCTCGTGTGGTCGCCGGTGGCATCTTCGAGGCGATGATCACGACGGCTGCGGGCCTGATGGTGGGTCTGTTCGCCGTCGCGTGTCACTCGTATCTGCGGCGCAAGGTGGAGATCCTCGAGCTCGAGCTCGAGGAGAAGTCGTTCCGCATGCTCGAGGATCTGTGGCTCGGCCGGGGAGAGAGCCGGGTGGGCGAGGGGTCGTCGAGGGGAGCGGCGTAGCCATGGCTCGCAAGACCGTCGAGGAGGAGTCGCCGGGGCTCTCGATGACGCCGCTCATCGACGTCGTGCTGCTCCTGCTGATCTTCTACGTCGTCACGACGGCGTTCGTCGATCGCGAGATCCTGCTCCAGCTCCCCGAATCGCAGGCCTCCGCGGTTCCCGATCTGCAGAAGAAGAAGTTCACGATCGAGATCGGGCGCGACGGTGCGCTCGCCCTCGACGGAAAGCGGACCACGATCGAGGCGCTCGACGAGACGATCGGCGCGGAAGCGCGCCGCGGGGCGATTCGCGCAGTGGAGGTTCGCGCCGACAAGGACGTTCGCCACGGGCGCGTGGTCGAGGTGCTCGGGATCGTGAAGAAGCACGACGTGCTCGATGTCGGGATCGCGGTGACGCCGCCCCGGCAGGGCTAGCCCGGATTTCCCACGAAAGGTTCGGGGGGCGTCGGGACGCTGGGCGGCGCAAGGGCAGATCGAGCGCGCGCTTCAGAACGCTGCGCTCGCGTCGTGGATCTCCTTGCGGCTGAGCTTTCCGCCCTCGTAGTGCGAGGTGACGTCCACCCGCCCGTCGCCGTTCGTGTCCTCTTCCTTGCGGACCAAGAGGATGCGGCTCGGATCGTCGCCTTCGAAATGCTCCCAGACGTCCGGCCGCCCGTCGCCGTTCGTATCGCGCTCCGTGCGGAGGGGGATCTCGCGGTCGTCGAAGTAGGTGAACCGATCCATGGCGCCATCGAAGTTGCCGTCTTCGCTCTCGAGCGTGCGGAGCCGTGCGCGATACTCCACTCGTCGGTCGACGTTCCCGTCCCCGTTCGTATCGTGCTCCTCGCGGGCGAGAACCCCCTCCACGTAGACGAAGGTCGCATCGGGCTTCCCATCGAAGTCGCGATCCGTCTCGACGCGCTCGGCCGCCCCGAGCACGTAGTGGGTCCACCGGTCGGGCCTGCCGTCGCCGTTGGTGTCCTCTGCGCGGCGGGTGAGGAAGCCCCGCTCGTCGTAGGCGTTCTCCGCATCGAGACGACCGTCGTAGTCCGTGTCCTCGCGCCTCGTGAGCACACGGCCGCTTCCCGCGTCCCGCAGGATCTCGATCTCGGGCTTGCCGTCGCGATCCGCGTCGAGCGTCTTCACGATGAGCTCGGTTTCGTCCTCTGTGCGGGTCGTGGTGTCGAAGAGGCTATCGGGAATCGGGCGCTCGCGGGGAGCGGTGGGCGCGGCGAGGGGATCTGCGGCCTGCGCGGTGGCATCGGTCCCGAGCTCCTGCTGCCGGACGTTCGCCATCTGCTCTTCGCGTTCGATCGCGGCGAGGAGCTCTTCCTGTCGCTTCAGCTCCGACTCGATCTCCATCTCGAGGCTGCGCTGGCGATCGAGCGTCTCCTCGATCTCGCGTTCGATCGCGGCTTCTCCTCCACGCACGCCGCGACGGCTGGAGCCGTTGTCGAAGGGAACCTCTCCCGTCACGATCCCGTAGATCGCGCCGGCCGCAGCGCCCGCGATCGCTCCGGGGTTGCCGAGCAGGTTCCCGCCGATCACCGTTCCGCCGATCATCCCTTCGAAGCCGCTCTTGGCGCGTCGCGCGAGCTCGGATTCTCCCTTGGGTCGCGCCGGTTCCTTCTCGGGGGAATCCCCGTCCTTCGTCGAGGAGCCCTGGGTCGCGCTCGTTTCGCTCGATCCGGCTTGGGCCGTCTCGAGCGGCGAGGACGACGCCGTTCCAGCCGCCTCCGGCGCGGACCCGGTGTCGGCGTCCGGCGGGTTCTCCGCGGATGCGGACGCCGTCGATGGGCCCGACGCTGCATCCGCCGGTAGATCCGTTTGCGATACCTCGGGTGGATCGGCCGGCCGCGATGCCGAGGGGGCCGGTGGTGCCGTCTTCGATGCACACGCCAGTGCTCCGCTCGCGAGCAGAGCCAGCAGGATCGGGGTCGAACGGCGGAGGATGGAACCGGACATCGTTCGCGCTCTCCTGGCGTGCCTCGAGAAAGAGTCTATCACCGCACACGCCCTCCGCCCCCCTCGCTCTGCGTGCGCTCCGCAGGACGCCAGAAGTCGCTGAAGTCGCCGCAGACGATGCGTTCGAAGGGATCCAGCGATGGGGGCGAGGCGCTGGCCTCGCGTTCGAGCGGCTTCCCGCTCTCGAGATCGAAACGCGAGTCCACGCGCCCGTCGAAGTTCGTGTCCTCTTCCTGGCGGATGGGCTTCCCCGCGGAGTGGAACACCCAGACGTCGGGCCGGTGATCCCCGTTGGTGTCGGCGTCGAGGCGGACGAGGACGCCCCCTGCGTAGGACTCCCGCCGATCCGCCCAGCCGTCTCCCGTCGAATCTTCGAGCCCGGCTACGGCCTCGCCTCGCGCGTAGGTGATCGCGGTGGTCGGCGTGCAGCGTGACCACGGCTTCCCGTCGTCGTCGAACCGGGTCAGCCGATCGGGAGCGGTGTCGCAGTCGAGATCCTCTTCCTGCCGTACGATCCGCTCGCCGTCCTCGGCGAAGTGGAAGACGACGTTCGGCCGGGTGCACCGGCCTCGCGCCTCGGCCTGGATGCGCTTCGTCCCGTTCTCGAAGTGCTCCCAGATATCGACGTAGCCGTTGCGATTCGTGTCGAGCTCCCGCCGGATCACGACGCCACGGGCCAGGTACGTCCAGAGGTCGTGCTTGCAGTCCCCGTCGGTGTCGCGGATCTCCTGGACGAGCTCGCCGCTGGCATCGAGGATCTGGCGCAGGTCCAGGCAGCCGTCGCCGTTGCTGTCCTCGTCGACCTGCTCGGGGACGCCTTCGCGCAGGCGCACGACGCGAAGGGTGCGGCCGTCCGTCGCGGACTCGATTCGCTCGATGGGATGTCCCGCGTCGTCGAAGCGAACCGTGAGGTCCGCCGTTGCGTCGCCGTCGCGATCCTCGCGTCGCGTGAGGATGCGTCCCCCATCGCCGAGCTCGAGCCACAGATCGACGCTCCCGTCGTGATCCGTGTCGATCTCCTGCGCACGCTCGACGCCGCCCTCCAGATCGACCCTTGCATCGAATCGGCCGTCGCCGCTCGTGTCCTGCTCGACGCGATAGGGGGTGTCTTCCCCGCCGCGGAAGTACGATACGCGATCGGGTGTTCCGTCGCCGCTCGTGTCCTGCTCGACGCGTTCGCGCTCTCCGTTCGCGAAGGAGGAGACGGTTTCGAAGCGGCCGTCCGCGTCGAGATCCGCCTCCTGGCGCACGAGCACGCCTCCGGCGAAGAACGAGATCGTGTCGACCTTCGCATCGTGGTTCGTGTCTTCTTCCTGTCGTACCCGCTGGCCGCTCTCGAGGAGCAGCGTGGTGTCGAAGCGGCCGTCGAAGCTCGTATCGGTGCGGATCTCGCGGGGGCGGCCCTCGGCGTCGTAGAGCGTCACCTGATCGTGTACACCGTCGTGGTTGCGGTCCTCGCGCTGTTCCACGAGCGCTTCGCTGGCGTACCGCTTCTGGACGTCGGCCCGGCCGTCGGCGTTCGTATCGATCTCCTCGCGGGCGGGATGGCCCTGCGCATCGAACGCGATCCATTGGTCCGTGCGACGATCCCCGTTCGCATCCCGCTCCTGGCGGGCAGGCCGATCCTCCTCGAAGAACGTCACCGTCTCGGCATGGCCGTCTTCGTCCTCGTCCCGGTCCTCGCGGATGCGGTGCTCTCCGCCGTCGTCGTACTCCGTGCGGATCTCGGGACGGCCGTCGGCGTCGGCGTCGATCTCGACGAAATGGCGCTTCCCGGCGCGGTACGTCGTCGTCGCCTCGAACACGCCGTCGAAGTCCTCGTCGATCGCGTCGCGGACCCGCGCTCCGTCGGCGTCGTACTCGGCCCGGTAGTCGGAGCGGCCATCGGCGTTGCGGTCCTCGGTCACCTCGAGCGGGCGATCGCCCCGGAGCCGGGCGAAGACATCGGGCTTGCCATCTCCGTCGGTATCTCGCTCCTGGGATGCAGCGACGCCACCGTCGAACGAGGTCCAGGTGTCGACCTGGCCGTCGCCGTTCGTGTCCTCGAGCACGCGCGATGGATTCCCGGCCTCGTCGAGCACGATCCAGCGGTCCACCGCGCCATCGTGATCCGTGTCGAGCTCCTGCTTCTCCTTCACTGCGTTCGCGAAGAAGGTCCACAGATCCATGCGCCCGTCGTGATTCTCGTCGGCCTCCTGGCGCCGGGGCACGCCCTCCTCGAGCACCTCGACGAAATCCACCCGGCCGTCACCGTTGCGATCCTGTTCGCGGCGCGCGGGCTTGCCGTTCACGAGCTCGACCCACAGGTCGAGCTCCCCGTCTCCATCCGTGTCCTCTCGCTGCGCGAGCAGGATCTCGCCGTCGAAGTCGTACTCCGCGTCGATCCGCCCGTCGAAGTCGCGGTCCTCGTCCTGTCGCGTGCGAACGCCGTCGGTGAAGCGGATCCAGGCATCGGGCTTGCCGTCGCCGTTCGTATCGAGCTCCCGGTGCGTGACGGCCCCGCCGGCGTGGCGCTCGGTGAGCTCCGGTCGACCATCCCCGTCGCGGTCGACCTCGATCCGCGCGACGGCGCCCTCTTCGTACGTTCGAACGGTGTCGAAGGCGCCATCGCCCGTGGTGTCGATCTCCTCGCGCAGCAGCGCGCCATCCGCCGCGTAGTGG
>CAZOTO010000105.1:0-11621 GCA_964582775.1 uncultured Myxococcales bacterium | reverse complement strand
CGCCACCGGAGGCCGGTTCTGCGTCTGCAGACCGACGAAGTGCACGTCGTCGATGACGACACGGCTCCCTGTGGCACCGAAACCCACCAGATCGAAGTAGAGCGAGATCGCGCTACCCGCGGCGATGCCCGTGCTCGCGAGATCGATGCTGACGGTGACCGGCGTGTCGAAGCTCGCCGGCAGTTGGTTTCCACTCACACCGGTAAGCGTCAGGCCACTCGCGAAGGTGAGGGTGCCGTCGGCTTGGATGTTCAACGCGGCGTCGCTGTCGTCGAAGCCGATGCCTCCGAGGCGCGAGGCCATCGTCTGCGGATCGAGCAACGCGAACTCGAATGCGTCCCGTGGACCGTCGCCCGGCGCATCGAAGCTCGCATCCACGATCGAGAAGGTGAGCGAGAGGGCTCCGGTGGGGACGATCACGGACTGCAGGAAGCGCGCGGCGAGCGCTGGGCTCTCCTGCAGCACGCCCTGGCCGTCGACGACCGACGCCCCGCCGCCGACGGTCCAACCGAATCCGGGTGCCTCACCGTCGGCCACGTCGAAGCCGCCGTTCACCACCTCGGCCGGCAGCGGATCGCCATCCGCCGATACGGGACCGATCGAGACCTCCTGTGCGTCGGAGCCGGGCGACCGCCACGGATCGCGCGCCATCGCGACGATCAGAGCCTCGAGCGGTGTCGGCAATCGGCGCTCCGAGAGACCGAGCGTTCCCGTCATCAGGTAGCCGTCGTACGCACCGACATCGAGATGGGAGCCATCCTCCGCCAGCGCAACCGCTCCGTTCGGCGTCGCGTAGAAGACGCCGTCCTCGCCCCGGATCACGTGGCGATCGAAGCCCTCGTAGCCGGCGATGAAGCCGATCGCGTGTCCGAGCTCGTGCGCGAGCACGCTGAACAGGTCGTAGCGACCCACCGTCGCCGAATCCGGATCGTCGAACTCCGACGCATCGAGCGGTGTCGCATCGACGAACCAGCCGTGACCCGCGGCGTTCGCGTCGATGACGATGCGGCCCTCGGACGGTCGCCCTTCGGCATCGATCGAAGTGATCCACGCGTGACCGAGCTCGCCACCGGGGAGATCCGCGATCGAGACATGCCAGATTCCCGGGATCGACGCACCGACGGCTCGCCCCCAGAGCTCGAGCGCGAGATCCGTCATCGCCACGAGCGGCGCACTGCTACCGAGCGATCCCGCGCCTGCCGCCAGAATCGAGGGCGACGATCCCGCGCCATGCAGAGGCGCGCCGGCGAGCCACTCGTCCGGAACGATGAGCACGGGCGACGACAGGGGCTCGACCGGCTGCGCGGTGATCTGCGGGAAGCGAACGTTGTCCTTCTGCAGCGCGGCACCCATGTCGAGCAGGTACTGCGGCGTGAGACCTCCCTGCGCGTCGAGATGACCCGGCGCGAAGATGCGCTCGGGAATCGATACGCTCACCCCCTGCGGTACCAACCCGGCACCCGCCATCCACTGCGGGTCGTAGAACATGCTGCCGCCGGGCTTCACTGGCTGCAGCACGAAGTTCAGTCCATCGGTCGAATCCGCGCCCACTCCGCCACGCTGCGCGAGGCGCGCGAGCTGCATCTCGTCGGCACGGCGCATCATCTCGGCAATGCGAACGTCCGCGGGAATCTGCGCCACGCTGAATCCGGCGGCCTCGTAGGTCTCGTACGACGCAACGACGGTAGCCTGCTGGTTCGAAGGGCGGAGGAACGTGTCGTCGAGCCCGTTGCCCACCTGCGTCAGGGGCTGCGGCGCCGACGTCCGTGCGGCCCTCTTCGCGGCGAGCTCCGCATGCATGCGATCCGCGGTGGCGAGCACGCGATCGATCTCGGCCTGGCGCTGCGGGCGGATCGCGAGCGGCCCCTCGGGGAAGACGCGGCTCGACTCACGCACCGCAGGCGCGCCCATGATCGCCGACAGATCCGCCTCGAGCGGATCGAGCACGGGCGAAGCCGCGGGCGCGCGCCGACGCGCGAGATCAGCCAGCATGCTGTCGGCCGTCTCGAGCACGCGATCGATCTCGGCTTGGCGCTGCGGGCGGATCGCGAGCGGCCCCTCGGGGAAGAGCTTGATCGGTGTCTCGGACACCGGAATCCGCATGAGCTCCGAGAGATCCGCTTCGAGCGGATCGAGGCTGCGCGCCGCCGGGCTGCTGAGCGCCTCGATCGTCGCGGCGCGGTGGGCGCGCCCCAGGCCGATCAGATCGCCCGACGACATCGTCACCGTGCTTCCCCGCCCGAAGACGTTCGCCGGACCAGGACTGCCGATGCGGGCGGCCAACGCATTGCTCGCATAGCCGCCTTGGGTCTTCTCCATCGTCAGGTGCGCACCGTGCATCAGCGAAGCGTGCTTGTCGCCGGCCTCGAGGAACCGGCGATTCAGCGGATCGACGACCCGCTTCATGATCTCGTTGTTGTCGAGCCTCCGGCCCAGGCGCTTATCGAACACGTACGCGAGGTCGAGATCGCTTCGCTTCGGCAGGCCGAAGCCGTCGAAGACGAGACCGAAGAACGACTTGGCCTTCGTCTTCTCGCCCTTGGCGGCGAGGCCGAGGTGGGTTCCGAGGCGGGTCACATTGGCCGTGAGGATGTCCGACGAGCGGATCGCGATGTCGAGGCCCTGCTCCTGCGCGAACGCCTCGAGGATCTTCTGCTGCCGCGTCGTGGCTCCCGTCTGCGGGCCGAAGGTCTTCAACAGCGTGCTCTTGGTCGCCGCCACCGCCCGGTCGAGCAGGCTCTTCGGGGGCTTCGCCGCGGCGATGATGCTGTCCGCTCCGGTGTAGACGGGCATCACGCCGCCGGCCTCGGCGATCCTGGCCTGCGTCTTGGGGGCGAATCCCTTTGCCACCGCCTCTTCGAAGAATCCACCCAGCGCGGCGGACGCCTTCTCGCGCTGGACCGCGGCCACTGCACGCTCGGCCTGCAGCGCGAAGACGGCATCGTCCGCGCGTTGCGCAGCCACGGATGCCGCCTCTGCCTGGCGCAGCGCGTTCACGCCGCGCTGTGCGTCGGCCGTCGCCTCGGCGATCTTGGCTGCCGCCACACCCACCGACGCATTGGCCAGCGCTTCGGCGCCCCGCCCGGCCGACATGGTGAGCTCCATGCCGCGAGTGAGCGGCTTGCCCTCGGCGAGCCGCGCTTCACCGGCGATCTGCAAGCCACGGCGGATATCGTCCTGCATCCGCTCGACCTTGCTGGCCTCGGCCGCGGCGTCTGCCGCCTTGCGCGCCAGCATGGAGCCCTTCGAAAGCTCGGCCAGCGGATCGAAGAAGAACCCGACGAAGGTCCCGGCCTTCTGTCCGACGTCGAAGGCCCGCTGCAGGTTCTTCGGCAGCAGCTTTCGCACGTCCTGCATCTGCTCGTTGAAGCGCGCGGTGAGGCCCTTCCCCGGCGTGATCGCCTTCTGGATGCGCACGAGCTTCTCGAGCTTGCCGGCGCACGGGGCATCGAGCGTGTCCTGGATCTTTCCGATCGTCTCGTTGTAGAGGTCGTTCGAGATCTGCCGGTAGGAGGCGTCACCGGTGATCTTGTACTGCCACCAGGCCACGCCACTGGCGAGCGCCTTCGTGGCGAAGACCGCCGCATCCGCCACGCCCCACGCGAGATCGACCAGCCCCGTCACGGCCTCGCCCACCGCGTAGCTCGACATCGAAACGATGGCGAGCGCGGATTCGGCGACGGTCCATCCCAATGTCTTGCCGAAATCGAGCAGCCGGTCTCCCACTCCGGCGAGCGCGCTCTCGTGACCCGTCGGGTCCACGCGATCGAGCGGCCGGTTCTCGACGTAGCGATAGAGGTTCGCGTCGCCGGCCGCGAAGCCGATCGGATCGCGGCTCGCGAAGCGGCCGAGCGCCGGGTCGTACCAGCGCGCGCGGTAGTCCATCAAGCCGAGCCGTGTGTCGAGCTCGCGCCCGGCGTAGCCGAAGCGCGGCGCGGCGCCCGGCTGCGTCTGCGAGACGACGCGGCCGAAGGCGTCGTACACGACGTGGTCGAGCCGCACACCGTCGCTGTTCACGACGTCGCGCACCGAGCTCTGGTGATCGGTGAGCGTCCAGCGCAGCCCCCCCGCGCGCTGCTCGGCGACGATCGCATCCATGCCCGGGCCGTGCAGGAACCGCTCGCTCACCGCACCACTGGGTGCGAGGAGCAGCGCGACGTCGTCGCGATCGTGGACGTAGACCGCGGTCGCCGAGGCCTCGGCGCCCACGCCGTCGTCGTCGCTCGTGGCGGAGATCTTCCGGCCGAAATCGTCGTAGACGAAGCTACGCGTCGCGGTGACGTTGCCGCCGCTGTCCCGCTCGGTGGTTCCGGCGAGGCGGTTGCGATGATCCCACGTGTACTCGGTATAGGTTCCCGTGGCCTTGTCGGTCCTGCGCGTGCGGTTTCCCTCGGCGTCGTAGGTGTAGACGAAGGTCTCGTCCTCGAGCACCCGGTTGCCGCTTCCGATCGTCACCCCTGCCCGTACCGGATTGCCGTTGGCATCCCACGCGTAGCTCTGGTCGGCCGGATTTCCCGCCTCCTCGGCGTAGTCGCTCAGGACGAGCTGGCCGCGGGCGTCGTAGGCATAGGCGCTCGCACCGTCGGCCGAGGTCACGCCCATCAAGCGGCTCGCCGCATCCCAGACGAGGTCGTAGCGCGCGAGCTCGGTCCCGCCCTGCGCGTGGACCAGGCTCGTGAGCCGTCCGGCGGCGTCGTACGCCATCGTCGAGGTGGCCGCTTCGATGTTGGCTCCCGTATCGAAACGGCGCATCGATCGCAGCTGGCTCGCGGCGTCGTAGGCGTACTCGACGCGCGCCCCGAGCGCGCTGCCTCCCGACTGCGCGACGGACGTGGTGCGGCCGAGCGCATCGTACGCGTAGCTCGTCGTCCCCTCGGCCGTTGCGTCGATCGAGGCCTGGACGCTCGTCACACTTCCCGCCGCGTCGTAGCCGTACGCGAGCACCACATGCGGCTGGCCAGGGGTTCCCGCGTTGTCGATGGAGGTCATCCGGCCGAGCCGGTCGTACTCCATCGCATACGTGGAGTCGGCGTCGCTCACCGCGAGAAGCTGGCCCTCGGCGTCGAAGGTGCGCGCGATCGTGCGCACGAGCGCGCTCGACGCATCGAGCCAGGTCTCGAGGTGGTTGCGCCCGACGTCGTCGTACGACCGCACGATGGCCCGGCCCAGGGCATCCACGCTTCGCACGAGGCGCCCCGCATCGTCGTACTCGAAGCTGCGCTCGCCCAGCGCATCGACCTGCTGGACGAGCCGCGACACGTCGTCGTAGACGTACTCGGTGCGGTTGCCCGCAGGATCGACCACCGCCGTGCGCTCGTCCCGCACGCTGTACTCGTACCGCGTCGTCTGGCCGTTGGCGTCGGTCTCCGAGGCGAGCCGGCGCAGCGCATCGTAGGACGCCGTCGAGACGTGTCCGAGCGGATCGGTCGTCGCCGTGCGGTTGCCGATCGCATCGTACTCGTAGAGCGTGACGAGCGCGTTCGCGAGGTCGTTGCTTCCCGCCGGATCCGGCAGCGCGCTCGCCACGAGCCGGTCCATGGCGTCGTAGGCGAAGCGCGTGGTGCGCAGCAGCGGATCCGTCATCGCGACCAGGTTTCCGGCCGCGTCGTACTCGTTCACGGTGACGCCACCGAGCGGGTCCGTCATCTGCGTCTGGCGACCGAGCCCGTCGTACTCGTAGCGCGTGACGAAGCCGCGCGGATCGGTGATCGACACTCGATGCCCCGCCGCATCGTAGCCGTAGGCGGTCGTCGGCGCCGCAGCGGAGCCCGCGCCATCCGGATCGGGAAGTACGATGCCGACGAGGCGGTTCAGCCGATCGTACGTGTAGGCCGTCGTCCGCTCCAGCCGGTCCGTCTCCGCGACGAGATTGCCCACTGCATCGTACGACCACGTCGACTCGAAGCCCGCGTTGTCGATGGCCTTCGTCCGGCGCCCGATCCCGTCGTACTCGTACTCCGTGCTGCGACCGGTGGCATCCGTGGCGCGCAGCAGATTGCCCGCGAGGTCGTACTCGTAGGACGTCACGTGTTCGAGCGCATCCGTCACCGAGACCTGCCGGCCGAGCGCATCGTAGGCATACTGCGTGCGCCTCCCGAGCGCATCCACCGAGGCCGACAGGCGGCCCGCCTCGTCGAGCTCGCTGCGCGTCGTTCGCTCGAGCGCACCGCCAAAGTCCTCCGTCACCGAGATGCGTCGGCCGAGCGCATCGTAGCCGTAGCGGGTGACGACTCCGTTCGCATCGGTCTCCGAAAGCAGGTTCCCGCCCGCGTCGTACTCGTACGTCGCCACCGAAGGAGCCTGCGCGCCCGTGCCATCCGGATCGGGCTGCACGGTCCGGATCAAGCGATTCAGGCGATCGTACTCGTGCGTCGTCACCCGCTCGAGCTCGTCCTGGCTCGCGACGACGTTCCCGACCTCGTCGAAGGCGACGATCCTGCTGCCGAGATGAGGATCGATCGTGGCGCGCCGCCGGTTCCGCGCGTCGTAGAGATGAGTGGTGACGAAGCCGCGCGAATCCGTCTCGGTGACGAGGTTGCCGACCTCGTCGTAGCCGTACTCGGTGACCGGCGCCTCCAACGCGCCCACACCGTCCGGGTCGGCCTGCGTGAGACGCGTGAGCCGGTTCAGCGCGTCGTAGGCGTACTGGGTGACGCTGCCGCGCGCGTCGGTGCTCGACACCCGATTGCCCGCCCGGTCGTACGCCATCCGGGTGACGTTGCCCAGGGGATCGGTGATCTCGACGCGCTGGTTGCGGCTGTCGTAGCGATAGCTCGTCGTGAAGCCGCGCGCGTCGGTGCTCGTCCGCAGGTTTCCGAGCTCATCGTAGGTGTAGGTGAGCACCGGCGCCGGAAGGGTTCCGGAGGTGTCCGGATTCGGCTGCGTGGTGCGGACCCACCGGTCGAGCGCATCGTACTCGTAGGTGGTCACGTTCCCGAGCTCGTCGGTCGCCGTGAGGACGTTGCCCACACCGTCGTAGGAGACGAGCCGGGTCTCGCCGAGCGCATCGGTCGTCGAAATCTGGCGGTTCACCCGGTCGTAGGCGTAGCGGGTCGTGTTCCCGTTGGGATCCGTCCGTGCGACGAGATTGCCCGTCACGTCGTACTCGTACCTGGTCACGGGCGAGTCGAGAGCCCCCGCTCCGTCCGGATCGGGAGAGGTGATCTCCACCGGGCGATATAGCGCATCGTACGCGTAGACGGTCTCGCTTCCCTTCTCGTCGATCGACTTCGCGACGTTCCCGACCTCGTCGTACTCGATCTGGCGCGAGCGGCCGAGCGCGTCGATCGTCTCGATCAGGCGGTTCGGCGCATCGTAGACGTACGTCGTGACGTTGCCGCGCGCATCGGTCGAGGAGACGACGTTCCCGTTGCCGTCGTAGGCGGTGTGCGCGGTGTTCCCGAGGGCGTCCGTGACGCGAATCCGGCGGTCGAGCTCGTCGTAGGCGTAGGTCGTCGTGTGGCCGTTCGCGTCGGTCGTCGTGCGCAGGTTGCCGTTGGCATCGTAGGTGAACTGCGTGCACGGACGCTCGTCCGGATCGGTGCTCCCCTCCGGCGCAGGCTCGTAGACCGCAACCAGGCGGTTCGTCCCATCGTACTCGCGCGTCGTCACGAACCCGCGCCGATCCGTGGTCACAACGACGTTCCCGGCGAGGTCGTACTGGCTCACGGTCGAGCGGCCGAGCGCATCCGTGATCCGGGTGATGCGTCCCACGCCGTCGTACGCGTAGCTCGTCGCGTTCCCGTTGGCGTCGATCGACTGGATCATGCGGCCGGCGCGATCGTACGCCATCTGGGTGACCTGGCTCTCGGCGTCGGTCGTGCGGACGAGGCGGTTGCGGCCATCGTACTCGTACTCGGTGCGAAATCCCCGTGGATCGACCGACGCCGTCAGGTTGCCGCTCGCATCGTACTCGCGCCGCGTGATCCGCCGGTCGAGAGGACCGCTCCCGTCGGCGTCGGGCTCGACGGTGGCGATCCCGCGGTCGAGCGCGTCGTAGACGAAGGTCGTGACGTTGCCCTTCGCATCCTCGCGCCAGGCGATGTTTCCCGCGGCGTCGTAGCCCTGGCGCGTGACGTGGCCGAGCGCATCGGTGACCGACACCCGCCGACCCAGGCCATCGTACTCGTACGAAGTGGCGTGGCCCTCGGCATCGGTGGTGCGCACCAGCCGGCCATCGGCATCGTACGTGCGGGTCGCCGAACGGCCCTGGGCGTCGATCACCTCGACGAGGCGGTCGAGGCTGTCGTAGACGAACTGGGTGACGTTGCCGAGCGCGTCCGTCAGGCGGACGAGGTTGCCGTTCGCATCGTAGGCGCGCCGCGTCACCGCCGATGCTTGCGCGCCCGCAGCTCCATCGGGATCGGGCCCGATCGTCTCGACGAAGCGATCGAGCGCGTCGTACACCATTTGCGACACACGGCCGAGCGCATCCGTGACGGAGACGACGTTGCCCACGCGATCGAAGCTCATCGTGGTCGTGCCGCCCTCGGCGTCGCGGATCTCCGAGATCAGATCGCGAGAGCTGTACGCGTAGAGGGTGGTGTTCCCCTCCTCGTCGGTCACCGAGATGAGACGGCCCACCGCGTCGTAGCCGTACGCGATCACCGGAACCGGCTCGCCCGGCAGGTCGCTCGCTCGGGGCTTCCCCTCCCGCACCCGGCGATTCAGGCGGTCGTACTCGTACGTCGTCGTGCGCCCGCGTCCATCGGTCTCGGAAGCGACGTTGCCCATCGCATCGTAGGCGCGATACGTCGTCCATCCCGCGATCGGCCCCGCGCCATCCGGATCCGGCAGCGTGACGGAGATCTCCCGCCCGAGCGCATCGTAGCCGTACGTCGTCGTGCGCCCGAGCGCATCGATGTGGCGCACGCGGTTGCCGGCAGCATCGTAGCGATCGTAGGTGGACTCGCTACGCAGCGCGCCGCCCGGACCATCGAGATACGAGGTGGTCGTCTTCACCAGGCGCTGCAGCGCATCGTAGGCGTAGGTCACCTCGACGGTGGGCACCGCGGCGCCAGCGGCGAACACGCGACGCAGCAGCACGTTGCCGGCGGCATCGAACTCCTGGGTCGTGACCCGCCCCGTGGCATCCTCGGTGCGGACGCGGCGATCGAGCTCGTCGTAGGCGTAGGTCTCGGTGTGGTTGCGGGCGTCGGTGTACGAGAGCAGGTTGCCCTCGAGGTCGTAGGTGAACGTCTCCTGCGGAGCCTGCTGCGGACCGCCCGGATCCGGATCGGGCATCGTGATCGACGTCCGCCGGCCAAGATGGTCGTAGCCGAAGGATGTGCGCCGGCCTTCCTCGTCCTCGCGCCATTCGATGCGACCGACCTCGTCGTACTGGATGCGCGCCGGTCGATCGACGTCCTGCGTCCAGAGGGCCACCGGGCGACCGAGATCGTCGTAGTCGACGCGCGACTCGCGGCCGAGCGCATCGACGGTGCGCACGAGGTTGCCCGCCTCGTCGTAGAAGTACCGCGTCACCGGCGCGTGTAGGGGACCGGACGCGCCGTCGGGGTCGGGCTGCGTCTCGCGGATCAGGCGGTCCTGGCGGTCGTACTCGTACTCCGTCGCCTGATTCCGGGCGTCGATCGTTCGCACCCGGTTGCCGACCTCGTCGTAGACGTAGCGCGTGACTGCGGCGGCGAGGGGCCCGCTCCCATCGGGGTCGGGCGTGGTGACGGCCACGAGGCGCCGGTTGGCGTCGTACTCGTAGAGCGTGACGCCGTCGCGCTCGTCGGTGATCTGCACGAGGTTGCCGACCTCGTCGAAGGCATACTCGACGACCGGCGCCGGATGCTGCGGATCCACGCCCGGGGCAACGGACTCGCCCGGTGCGAGATCGATCGGGCCGGGCGCCGGGGCCGTCATCCGGACGAGGCGGTTCAGGCGATCATAATCGTTGTGCGTGACCCGTCCGAGCGCATCGATCACCTGCGTGCGGTTGCCGACCTCGTCGTAGACGTACTCGGTCACACCGCCCGCTGCGTCGCGCACGCGGCGCAGGCGGTTCATCGAATCGTATTCCAGGAACTCGGTGCGTCGCGCGAGCGCGTCCTCCTCCCAGAGGATGCGGCCCGCCGTGTCGTACTCCCTCTTCAGCGTGGTGATCTGCAGGCTCGGATCGTCCGGGTGCGGCGACAGGACCTCGACCACGCGATGGAGACCGTCGTAGTGGTAGGTCGTCCTCTGGCCCAGCGCGTCGAGCGTGTAGTCGATGTTGCCGACGTCGTCGTAGTGCGTCTCGCTGCGCTGGCCGAGAGCATCGATCACGGCAGTACGCCGGTTCAGCGCGTCGTACTCGTACCTGGTCGTCTTGCCGCGCGCATCGGTCTGCGCGAGCAGGTTGCCGACGCGGTCGTAGCGCATCGTCGTGATCGATTGCGGTCCGCCCGAGGTGCCGTCGGGATCGGGCAGGACCACGCGAACGACGCGGTCGATGTCGTCATACGTGAACTCCGTCACCCGGCCGCCGGGCGCGTTCGTCGAGAGCAGATTCCCTGCGCTGTCGTACGCGTAGCTCGTGGTGTGGCCGAGCGGGCCCGTCTGCGACGACAGCCGGTTCGTGACCGGATCGTAGCGATAGACGGTGGTGAACGGCGGCGGCTCGGACTCCGCGTGCGTCGCGAGCCAGTCGTGGAGCTCCTCGTCGGTGAGCTTCACCGCCTGCCGCGCATCCGTCACCGCGATCCCATTGCCGAGCGCATCGTAGTAGGTTCGCGTCTCGAAGTTGCTGCGGCCCGGGCCGAAATCCTCGATGATCCGGATGCGCCGGTTCATCGCATCGTACTCGTACCGCGTCTCGGTGCCGCGTTCGTCGATGGTCGCCACCAGATTGTCGGCACCATCGTAGAACCAGCGGAACGTGGTCGTGTCCGGATTCGTGCGCTCGATCAGGCGGCCGCGCGCGTCGTGTCGGTACCGTGTCGTGGCCTGATCCGGCCCGGAGTAATCGGTCGTGATCCTCGTCGGCTTCTTGCCGCTTCGCGTGGTGCCGTCGGGCGCGACGAAGTCGTACCCGTAGTACGTCTGCCCGCCCTCGGCATCCACCTCGCGCTGCAGCCGGCCCCGATCGTCGTAGAAGAACTCGGTGCGGTTTCCTTTCGCGTCCTGCTCCCAGTCGTTCTGTCCCTTTTCGTCGTAGTGAATCTCGCTCACCTTGCCGTAGGGATCGATCGTCTGGCGCAGGCGGTCCTGCTCGTCGTAGACGGTCGTGGTGAGGCGCCCCTCGGCGTCGGTCACCTTCCACAGGTGGCCGGCCGGGTCGTAGGCGTAGTGGATCGTCGGCTCGACCATCGCTCCATTGAACTCGACCTTCGGCTGCACCACGCGGAGCAGGCGGTTCATCGAATCGAAGGTCGATACCGTCGCCCGGCCCATCTCGTCGCGGGCCGTCTGTAGGTAGCCCTTCGGGTTGCTCGGATCGGGATCGGCCGCGTACGAGTACTCGCGGAACGTGGCGTCGGGATTCGTGAGCTTGCTCAACCGCCCCCGCGCATCGTACTCGTACGAGGTCGTCCGACCGAGCGGATCCGTCTCGGTCTTCAGCAACCCCTGTGGGTAGTAGGTGTACGCCCAGACGCCTCCGTCCGGGTCTATGCGGCTCGTGACGTTGCCTTTGC
>CAZOTO010000104.1:0-11703 GCA_964582775.1 uncultured Myxococcales bacterium | reverse complement strand
CCATCCATCAAGTTGAACGCATTCGTCACGACGACGATCCACGCGATGGTCAGGAGCAGCGAGGAGAGCGGATCGGCACCGAGGAGCCATCCGAACGGGAGCTCGATGAGACCCATCCGGAAACCGAGGAACCAGCTGAGCACGGCAACCCCGACTTGGCCGGCGAGCTTTCCCAGCGGACGCAGCTCGACGCGATCATCCCACAGACCAAGCGCCACGATGAGGCTCACGCCGAGCGCGAGCGCCGAGAGCGATCCCTCCCCCCAGAGCCCCGCACGCACCGGCTCCGACACGGGAATCGACAGCGCCAACCCGAGCCACATCGAGACGAACACCGCGACTCCGCCAAGCAGCGGAACGGGAGCACGATGCTGCTTGCGACCCTTGGGATGATCGAGCCATCCCCGCTTCGCGGCCCATCGCATCACCACGGGGGTGATCCCGAGTGCGAACATCCACGGCAGCACGAGAAGAACCAGGTAGGTCAGCATGTCAGTGGCTTCGATTCATCCCGAGGAGGCACTTCGAGGAATCCGCTCGTCGAGTCGCTCCGCTTCGCACACAGGAATCTCCATCCGCAGCTCGATTCGACGGATCTCCGGCGCTATGCACCCTCGCTGTCGTTGCATCCATTGAACACGGTTCCGATCAGCTTCTCCGCGTCGATCCGCTCGAGCGCCAGATCGACATCTTCACGCGACACTTGCCCAGCGCCCACTACGAAGAGCGTGGCATCGCACAGATCCGCGAGCGTCACGGCGTCGGCCAGACCCAGGATGGGCGGCGCATCGATCACCACCGTGTCGAACTGCGTGTGGAGCTCGGCGACGAGCTGGGACATCGCGCGCGATCCGAGCAGCTCCGAAGGCTGCTCGGGCAAGCTGCGCACGGCGAGCACCGAGAGCCGGGAGTCCGGAACGCGCAGCAGCGCTTCTTCGAGCTTCGCCTCACCAGACAATACCTCGCAGAGACCAGCCACGGGCGGCTGGGGGAAGGCGAGGTGCACGGACGGCCTGCGCAGGTCCGCATCCACCAGACAGGTGTTCGACTCGGGATCCATGCCGAAGGCGAGCGCCAGGTTCACGGCCGTCGTCGTCTTCCCCTCTCCCTCACGCGACGACGTGACGACCAAGGTCCGGATGGGATGCGTGCGACGGATCGACTGGATGCGAGCGCGCAGCGTCCCGTACTCGTTCCGCAGCGCCGACCCCGGCGCACCAATCAGGACACCGCCCCCACGCGAGTGGCCCTGATTCATGGGTGCGGGAGAGGGTCTCACGCGTCCGTGCACCGGATCACTCGCAACGGCGCTGGAGAAGCCCTCCTTCTCCGTATGCCGAGCTCGCTGCTCCTCGGCCCTCTGCAACGCATCGTGGATCTTTCCCATTTCCGCTTCCTTCTGCTCCGCGATTCGATTCAAATTTCGAGCGTTCGCGTCGACCGTGCCGGCCACCATCGCCGCAACCATCCTCGGGGGGCTTGCGGCTTCTCCCGGCGGACCGTGCGTGCCTCTGCGTGCGAACGACTGCCCATCAGGCCCAGGTCCTTCGCAGCCTCTTGCACCATCTGCGCCGACACCATCTGCGATCCGCGTGCGAACGCCAGCAGCATCGCGTTGTCGCACAACACGTTCGCAACGCGAGGGATCCCCCGGCTATGCTCGTGCACCGCACAGAGAGCGGAATAGGTGAAGACGTCTCCCGTCGCGTGCCCGGCCGTGACGAGCCGCTCGCGTACGTAGCTCGACATCTCGACCCCGTTGAGCGGGCGAATGACATGCCGTAGCTCGACGCGTTGGCGAAGCTGGCGCAGCTCCGGACGCTCGAGCTTCGCAGCAAGCTCCGGCTGTCCAACGAGAACGATCTGGAGCAGCTTCGACTGGGGCGTCTCCAGATTCGACAACATCCGGATCTCCTCGAGCAGCTCCACGGACAGGTTCTGCGCCTCGTCGACGAGGAGCAGCGTCTGCTCGCCCTTGCGCAGGCGATCGATCAGATGCGCGTTCAGGCGTCGCAGTGCTGCGCTCTTGCGGAACGGCTCGATGGGCTCCAAGCCGAGCTCTTCCAGCAGCAACGCGAAGAAGTCCTCCGTCTCGAGCGACGTATTGAACAGGTACGCGACCTGGACACCGGGTTCGAGCTTTCCGAGCAGCGCGTTCAGGATCGTCGTCTTCCCGGTCCCGACCTCACCCGTGAGTACGATGAAGCCCTTCCGCTCGCGAACCGCGTAGACCAGCGTGGCGAGCGCTTCCTGGTGACTCTCCGACAAGAAGAGGAAGCGAGGATCCGGATTCACCCGGAACGGATCCGCATGCAGGCGGAAGAACTCGTTATACATCGGCGCTCACTCGGGACGCGCGTAGGCGCGAAAGGATGGAACCACGCCTCCCGCCTGCCCCCATCTCGACGCGTGGAATCGACGCGAGGACGGGAAGGCCAAGGGTCGCTTGCAGATCGGATGCGCAGTGGAAGGTCGTGTCGGTGATCTCGCGTAGCGCGAGCAGACCCAGACCGGACATCACACCGAGAAGCGTCCCCGCAACGAACCATAGCGGCCGATTGGGGCTCTCTGGAACCGTCGGAGGCTGGGCGGACTCGATGATCCGGAACCGCTCTCCCTTCTGTGCGAGCTCGATCTGGCGGCCCATGTCCGCTCCGACCTTCCGCATCTGCAGATCGCGGATCGAGAGCGTGAGGTTCTCGAAGATCTTCTCTATGCGCGCGAGCTCTTGTGCTCGGAGCGGGGTATTCGCGATGCGCTGCTCGAGCTTGGCGATCTCGGCCTTCACGCGATCCGCATCTGCGGTCATGACGCTCGCGTTCACCTCGTGCGTTCGCAGCTCGCTCGCGAGCCTCGCCTCTTCCGGACTGGCCACTCGCTCGCCTTCACCTTGCGCAGCGATCACGGCATCGAGCAGCTCGATCTCGGAGCGGGTCTGGATCACATCGGGGTGTCGATCCGTCTTGCCGAGCGCGCGATGTTCGTTCAGAAGGATCTCGAGGCGACGCCGGCGTACCGCAGGGTCGTCCTGGCTGTTCGCGGAGGCGATCCGAAGCTCGTCGATCTGCTTGCGGATCAACATCGCCTGACCGCGCGCCGTCTCGAACCGGCTCTGGATGTCCGAGAGCGACATGCGATAGCGCTCCAGCTGCTGCTGGTTCATCACCAGCTGCTCCGGTAGCTCGCCCTGATTCTCCTGCTTGTATGCGGCGACCTGCTGGCTCACCTCGGCCAGATCCTTGCGCGCCTTCTCGAGCTCTCCGGCGATGAACTCGCTCGTACCCTCTGCCACCGAGGTGCGGTCGCGCAGGTTCGCCGTGATGAAATCGTTCGCCAAGCGGTTCGTGACCTGTGCGGCGATCCTCGGATCCCGATCCTGGAAGGAGATGCGGAAGGAGTTGAGCTCCACGGGCTTGCGCGGATCGACGATGGCCGGGGGCAGCGGCTCGATCGAGATCCGGCTTCGCAGATCGTCGATCAGCTCCTCGCGTGGCGTGGAATCCCGGAGATTCGCGAACAAGCCGAACTTGTCGATCACATCGCTCATGTTCTCGCGGGTGAGGATCTGCAGCTGCAGATTGTTGAAGCGCACCTCGGTCGGCGTCGTCACCGTCACCTTGGCGATGTCCTGCGGGATTCCCTGCGGCTCGACGGCGAGGATCGCCTCGGCCCGGTACATGGCCGGGAGCGCGAGAGCGAGCACCAACGCGATCGCCATGCCCGCGCCCGCGGGAATCGCGAACCACCAGAAACGCCTGCGCGCGATTGCCCACAGATCTGCGACGCTCACGTTCACTTCGCTGCCGGTCTGCCTCGTTGCCATCGCTTCCTCGTCGTCGCGCCATCGGCGGCGGATCCTGGACACCCCTGGAACGTCCCGGGGCCTTCGGGCACGTCATGATGCCATATGCGTGCCAGCCGATGGAACGCTTGGACAGCGTCGCGAGGGAAGGATTCGGGAGATTGTGGGAAGCGCCCTACCCTCGGTGGGAGGATACCCCTCCTCGCCGCAGGCACGGCGACGGCTCCACCGGATCACCGTGTCGGTGAACGAGTACAGTGTACGGCGATCCCGGGACGCCGGCCGCGCGTCCGATGACGATCGGGTGGAGACGGCGGGAAGACTCGGAGGAGTCAGTCGCCCAGGCCGCACTCCTTGATCTTCTGGAGGAGCGTTTTGTAGCTCACTTCCAGGATCTTGGCGGCCTTCTTGCGGTTCCAGTTCGTCTGGTAGAGGACCTTCTCCAAGGCCTCCCGTTCCGCTTCGCGGGCGGCCCTGCGGCCGATCTCGCGAAGGGAGACCGGCCCTTCCGATGGATCCGCCTGCTCGACGATCTCCTCGATCGCGCGCGCCGCAGAACGGACGGGCGGAGCGGACGGCGCGGAGGTGAGCTCGCGCAGGATCTCGTCCTCTCCCTGCAGCACGACGATGCGCTTTACGACGTTCTCGAGCTCGCGAACGTTGCCGGGCCAGTCGTAGGTGAGGAGCGATCGCATCAGGCGGTCCGACACCGGTCGATGCTCCCGCCCGTACTTCTTGGTGTACATGCGCAGGAAGTGCTCGACGAGGACGGGGATCTCCTCCCGCCGCTCACGCAGCGGCGGTACCCACAGGTTCACCACGTTCAGTCGGTAGTAGAGATCCTCGCGGAAGGTGCCGCGCTGCACCATCTCCTCGAGCTGGCGATTCGTCGCCGCCACGACGCGCACGTCCACCCGCACGTCTGCGTGCCCCCCCAGACGCGAGAACTCCCCATCCTGCAGGACCTGCAGAAGCTTCGCCTGCAGCTTGGGGCTCATCTCCCCGATCTCGTCGAGGAACATCGTGCCCCCGCTCGCCACCTCGAACTTGCCGGGCTTGCGGGCATTGGCACCGGTGAAGGCGCCCTTCTCGTAGCCGAACAGCTCGCTCTCGAGCAGCTCCTCGGGAAGTGCGGCGCAGTTCACCTTCACGAACCGGCCCTCCCGACGCGTAGAGAGCTCGTGCACGGTGCGCGCAACGACCTCCTTGCCCACACCGCTCTCCCCGTGGACGAGCACCGTCACGTCCGCGTCGCCGACCTGCTCGAGGATCTCGCGGATGCGATTCATCTTCTCGGAGACCCAGAGGAAGCTCGCTCGCTCCCGGTCCTGGTGGGCCCGAAGCTGCGCCTTCAGATCCTCGCGCTCGGCCTTGAGGTTCTCGGTCTCGAGCACCTTGCGCAGGGCGAGGTCGAGCTCCTCCTCCTCGAACGGCTTGTTCAGGTAGTCGGCAGCGCCGAGGTTCATCGCATCCACGACGGTACCGGCCTTGCCGACCACCGACAGCATGATCACGGGAACCTCGGGTTGGACCTGCCGGATGCGGCGAAGCGTCTCGAGGCCATCCAGACCGGGCATCATCACGTCGAGGATCACCACGTCGGGCTCGGCGCCGCCAGAGATCAGATCGAGAGCGCGACTGCCGTCCTCGGCGAGCAGGACCTCGTACCCCTTGGACGACAGTAGGCTACGCAGGTAGGTGCGAATCGCCTCCGCATCATCGATCACGAGCACCTGCTTGCGCGTGGGCACCGTCCTCGGAGCTCCGGGTCGAGTCATCTCACTCCTCTCCTTCCACGAGGGACGCATCGATGGGCAGAAGGACGCGGAACAACCCGTATCCGAGCTCGGGAACCGCTTCGATCCTGCCCCCGTGCGCTTCGACGATCGCGCGCGCGACGGCGAGCCCGAGGCCCGTCCCTTGCGCTGCATGCGGCCCCCTCACGAAGGGGCCGAAGATCCGCTCCGCGTCCGCGCGTCCCACGCCGGGTCCGCGATCCGCCACGGTGACGACGGCGAAGGGGGCTCCGGTGAGCTCGACCGTGCTCGCGCTCACCGCGATCTCGCTTCCCTGCGGCGCGAACTTCGCCGCGTTGGAGAGCAGATTCAGGAGCACTTGGACGAGCCGATCCGAGTCACCCGAGATTGCACAGCCGTCCCCGTCGACCTCGACGCGCAGACGATGGGAACGCGGCACGAGCAGTGGCTGTGCCATGCGCGACGCCTCGTCGATGCAGTGGCGCAGGTCGAGCGGCTTGCGAACGACGCGCAGGCCTCCTTCGCCCGTGCGCGCCAGCTCGAGAAGGTTCGCCACCAGACCCGCGAGCGACTGGGTGGCATCCAGTGCACTCGAGGTGTAGGCGCGCAGATCCGCCGGCAGCGAAGCCTCGCCGGACACGAGGAGCATGCGCAGGTAGCCGCGGATCACCGTGATCGCCGTGCCGATCTCGTGCTCGATCATCGCCGCCACCTCGCCCTGCAGGGGAGACGGCGACGCCTCGCCCCTCGTGCCCGCGGCGTGACCGCGACCGAGCTGCCAGATCTGCGATTCGAGACGGCTCTCCCGCGAACGGTCCTGGACGAGAAGGAGCGAGGGCGAGACGGACGCCACGCTCACGTCGCGGAGCGACCCATCCGGCATCCGAAGCCGAACCGCGTCCGAGGAGCCCTCGCCGGGGACCGGCCGCCCCCGTGCGTCGCAGAGCAGATCGCAGAGCCACCGCCCGCGAATCTCGTCGAAGGGACGGCCCGCGATTCGCTCGAAGGCCCGGTTCGCCTCGGCCAAGCGCCCGTCCGACACCCGCACGACCCCGACGGGAAGAGCGTCGAGCAAGTCCGGAACTTCCCGAGCCTCGAGAGACGGCGCGCCCGGGCGCCCCGGACCAGCGAGTGTGTTCATCGGCTCCCTCTATCGGGCGATCGGAGCGCCGACTTACCCAATTGTGAACCCGCGCTTCCCTCGGAAGACCGCATACGAGGCGCGTGGGTTGGCGCGTGAGCAGGAGCGAGCCAGAATGCGCACCATGACGGGAGACCGGGAGCGGCTCCAAGAGCTGCGCAAGCAGATCGGCGAGCACGACTACGCCTACTACGTGCTCGACGATCCGCGCATCTCCGATGCCGAGTACGATCGGCTGCTGCGGGAGCTGCAAGCGATCGAGGAGCGCCACCCGGATTGGGTAACGGCCGACTCCCCCACCCAGCGCGTCGGCGGCGCTCCCGCGCCGGGGTTCGCGGCGGTCGAGCACGTGATCCCGATGCTCTCGCTCGAGAACGCCACGTGCGGCGAGGAGGTCGAGGCGTTCGATGCGCGGGTGCGAAAGCTGCTCGGCGCACCGGATCCCGTCGAATACACCGCCGAGCTCAAGTACGACGGTGTCGCCGTGGAGATCCTCTACGAGAAGGGCGTGCTCACCGTGGGCAGCACGCGCGGCGATGGACGCACCGGCGAGGACGTCACCCACAATCTGCGCACGGTGCGATCGATCCCCCTGCGGCTCACCACGGGCGATCCGCCCGAGGTGCTCGAGGTGCGCGGCGAGGTGTTCCTGCCGCTCGCGGAGTTCGCCCGCCTGAACCGCGAGCGCATGGACGACGGATTCGAGCCGTTCGCCAATCCCCGCAACGCCACCGCAGGAACCCTGCGCCAGCTCGACCCCCGCATCGCCGCGCAACGCCGGCTCGATCTGTTCGTGTACGGGATCGGCCGCGGAGGAGAAGCGCTCGGAGTGCGCACGCACCTCGAGCTCCTGGAACGTTTGGCGGCGCTCGGGCTCAAGGTGAACCCGCGGATCGGACATGGGCTCGGCCCGGCAAGCGCGATCGCGTTCCATCGCGCGCTCGAGGCCGATCGCGATCGGCTGCCCTACGAGGTGGACGGCACGGTCGTGAAGGTGAACGACTTCGAGCTGCGACGGCGCATCGGAGAGCTCGACCGCTCGCCGCGCTGGGCCGTCGCCTTCAAGTTCCCGCCGCGTCAGGCAACGACGCGCGTGGCCGACATCCGCGCCGACGTGGGACGCACGGGCGCGATCACGCCGGTCGCCATCCTCGAGCCGGTGCGCATCGGCGGCGTCACCGTCACCCACGCCTCGCTGCACAACCAGGACGAGATCGACCGGCTCGACGTGCACATCGGCGACACCGTGTTCGTCGAGCGCGCAGGAGACGTGATTCCCAAGATCGTAAAGGTGGTGAAGGACCAGCGGCCCGCGGGCACGCGCCGGTTTTCCTTGCCCGCACGATGCCCGATCTGCGGCACACCGACGATTCGCCCGCCGGGCGAGGTCGTGATCCGCTGCCCGAACGCGGACTGCCCCGCACAGGTGAAGGAGCGGCTGCGGCACTTCGCCAGCCGCGGCGCACTCGACATCGACGGGCTCGGCGAGAAGCTCGTCGACCAGCTCGTCGAACGCGGGCTCGCGCGCCGGCCCTCGGATCTGTTCGGCCTCGACGTGGAGACGCTCGCGGGCATGGAGCGCCTGGGCGAGAGGTCCGCGCGAAACCTCTGCGACGCGATCGAGCGGGCGAAGGACGTCCCCGCTGCGCGCTTCCTGTACGCCCTCGGCATCCGCCACGTCGGCGAGCGCGTCGCCGCCGTGCTCGCCGAGGCATTCCCCGATCTCGACGACCTCGTGCGCGCCGACGAAGAGCGGTTGGCGGCGATCCGCGAGGTGGGCCCCACGATCGCCGCGAGCGTGCGCGCGTTCTTCGACACGAAGACGAACCGCACCGAGCTCGAACGCTTGCGCGAGATCCTTCGCATCCAGGCGCCGCCCACGCGACCCACGCAGTCCACGCAGGTCACGGGCAGGACATTCGTGCTCACCGGCACGCTCTCGCAATCTCGCGACCGGGTGAAGCGGCGCATCGAATCCATAGGCGGGAAGGTCACGGGATCCGTCTCGAAGAAGACGGACTACCTCGTCGCGGGCGAGGAGCCGGGCTCGAAGCTCGACCGCGCACGGGAGCTCGGCATCCGCATCCTCGACGAGGCCGAGCTCGACGCGCTGCTCGGCGCCTAGCCCGGCGTTCCTCTCGCGCGCCGGGCTTGAACCCGCGCATACGCATCGCTCCTCGACAGGCTCGTCTCGGCGGCAAGCCTGCGCGCGGCGTCGCGCGGGCTCTCGCCGGAGCCGAGCAGCTCGTCGATGCGGAGCTCGATCGCGGCATCGCCCGCGTCATCGGGCGGAGCTTCCTCGCCACGGGCCGGGCCCTCGACCACGATCGTCACTTCGCCGAGCGTGCGCTCGAGCGCGATCTCCCCCAAACGCCCGCGCACCACTTCCTCGTGTCGCTTCGTGAGCTCGCGCGCGACCGCGGCTCGCCGCGGACCGAGCGCGGCGCACAGATCGGCGAGCGTCTCGTTCGCCCGGTTCGCCGCCTCGAAGAGCACGACCGCCCCGGGGAAACCCGCCAGCCGGCGCAACGCCTCGCGGCGAGCGCTCCCCTTTCGCGGCAGGAAGCCCTCGAACGCGAACCGCCGCACGTCGAGGCCGCTCGCCACGAGCGCAGCGAGAACGGCGGATGGCCCGGGCACGGGCACGACGTCGAAGCCCGCCGCGATCGCGGCCGCGACGAGGCGAGCCCCCGGATCCGACACGAGCGGCGTGCCCGCGTCGGACACGAGCGCGAGGGAGTCGCCATGTGCGAGCCGCTCGAGGAGCTCCGGAATCCGGCGCTCCTCGTTGTGCGCGTGCAGGGACACCCGCGGGGTCGCGATGCCGAAGTGCCGGCACAGCTTCGCGGTGTGGCGCGTATCCTCGCAGCAGAGCAGCGCCACCTCGCCGAGCACGCGCCGCATCCGCGGGCTCGCGTCCTCCAGGTTGCCGATCGGAGTCGCAACGACGTAGACGCACCCGCTCGCCTCCGATACCGTCACCGCTGCTCACCCCGCCCAGCAGAGGGGGCACCATGCCCACTGGCGACGAGCGCGCTCGCGCGCGGGGAAGAAGCGCAGCCGACACCGCGGGGGATCGGACGAAGATCGCGAGACAGAGCTCGCGCCAAGCGCTCGGACGACGGGGAGAGGATCTCGCAGCGGCGCATCTCGCGCGCGCCGGGCTTCGCGTGCTCGGTCGCAACGTGCGCGTCGGACGCACCGAGCTCGATATCGTGGCCTGCGAGGGCGACGCGCTGTGCGTGATCGAGGTGAAGCTGCGCCGGTCCGACGCCTTCGGCTCCCCCGAGGAGGCCGTCGACCTCCGCAAGCAGCGGCGCATCGCACGCGCCACGGGAGAGCTTCTCGCCCACCGCGAGGAGTCGGGTCTCGAGCTTCCGCGTACGCGCCGCATTCGCTTCGATGTGGTGGCGATCGACGCCTCGTGCGAGCCGCCGCGAATCCGCTACCTGCGAGATGCGTTCCGCGCCGACGACCGCTAGCACGGAGCGCCGAGCTCGACGACACGAGCCGCGCGCTCGCGGTAGTCCCCGGGGTCGCTCGCGACCTGGATCACCTGCCCGAGCCTTCCCAGGCGCGCGAACGCGCGAGACAGCGCCCGCTCGCCCTCCCCGCCCAGCGCAGGCAGATCCGGACCCACCAGGAGGAACGGCCGCTGTTTCGGCGCCAGCCCCTCGAGGAGCGCGAGCTGGAAGGCGAGCGTGACCACCGGGCGCATCGGCGCAGGGATCTCCGACCACGTGGCCACCGACGACGTCTCGCCCACGCGAAACACCCAGCCCTCGATCTGGCGCCGACGCGCGGCCGTGTAGGCCCCCGCGGTGAGGGCGCGCAGATACATGGAGAGGATCGGCCCGAACACGGCCTTCGCCTGCTCCTCTCCGAGCGAAGCGAGCGCGACCAAGGCATCGGGATCTCGATCCGGCTCGACCGTCTCGTCCGGTCCACCGACGTCTCCCGGTGCAGCCACGAAGGCCGCATCCTGCGGTTGTGCGAGCTCCTCCCGGCGGGCGAGCTCGGCCTCGAGCCGAGCGAGCTCCGCCTCGAGCTCGGCGGGAAGCTCGGACCGGGCGGCCTCGAGTGCGGCATCCGCCTCGTCGAGCCGCTTCGCGATCCGCCGGTACTCCGCCACCGCTGCCTCGAGCTCCTCGGGCGAGTCGAGCGCCATCGCGAGCAGCAGCCCCCGAACCTGGGCGCCGTCGGATTCGTATTCGCGCTCGACGTCGCGCTCCCGCACGCGAAGTGCCGCGAGCTCGGACTCCACGCGATCCGCGCGAAGCTTCGCCAGCTGCACGGCCCCCAGCGCATAGAGCGCCGCGAGCCCACCCGCCGCCATGGGCACCAAGCCAAACCCGTACCCGAGCCAAGCGACCGACCCGCCGGAGACGATCAGCGCCGCACCGATCCCGAGCGGAACCATCTGGCGCCCGGGAGCTCCGCGCAGATGCGCGCGCTCCTGGATCAGACTCCGCCGGAGCTCCGCCAGGTCGGCGCGGTCGGCATTCCGTCGCTCGAGGCTCTTCCGGAAGCGATCGATGCGCGTCTCGAGATCGGCGACCTCCACGAGCGGGCGATAGCGCGAGATCTCTGCCAGCAACGCCTCCCGCGCCACCTCACACGCCGTCCGCTTCTGGGATGCGGAGCGCAGATCTTCGAGCCGGGCGAGCGGACGCGAAGGCGCCGGGACCTCCTCGCGAGGGTCCTCCCCTCGATCCGCCCCTGCATCCTCGGGGCGCGCGCCCTGCGAGATCGCCTCGAGGGGGCCACCCGGATCGCGCGCACCGACGGCCGTGACGTGCAGGCCGGGAAAATCCGGCCACGGCCCCCTCCCTCGATCGCACAGATACGCCTCGGCCCGACCCGGATCGAGCGTCACACGCTGGAAGGTGCGCGACGCCGCTTCGTGGCGCGCGAGCTCGAGACGGCCGCTCGCCACGTCGACGATCAGACGCAGCGACTCCCCCCCGACGGTCACCACGATCCCCGCGCGAGCCGCGGGCGTC
>CAZOTO010000103.1:0-12073 GCA_964582775.1 uncultured Myxococcales bacterium | reverse complement strand
GGTCGTCGTCATGCCGCGCGCAGCGTATCACGGAAGTCCGGAGCTCGTCGGGAGACCTGGCCGTTGGGAAGCCACGGCGTTCCACTTCCCTTGGGCCGGATCCACGAAGCACCCGGGCCGAGCCTCGCTGCGTAGGGATTTACTCCCGACCAAGAATCGTGATAGGGTCGACGGACCAAGTTGCGAAACGCTCACGAATCCCGTACTCCCGAAGTCCAGGAGGGAACGCCGATGATTCGCCCCACACCGCTCCGGATCCTCGCCTTGGCTGCCGCGGCATTCCTGCTGGCCGATGGTGCGCGCGCCGCCACGCTCAGCGGTGGATACAGCGTGAGCGCCGTCCACAGCTCGTGTTCGGCAGAGGGATCGGGCTCCGGGATGATCACGGAATCCGGATGCGACTACCTGCTGAGCGGCGGCTTCACCGTATCGGCTTCGGGCGATGCCACGTACGACACCCTCCGGGCCACGGCACGCGCCGGCTTCTCGGACGTCCGCGAGAACCACTACACCGGAGCCGGAAGCCGTATTGCGCTTGCCCTCGGCAGCGCACGCTACGAGGACAGGATCACCATCGATGTCGACGGCAGGACCGGCGAGATCGTGGAGCTGGTCTTCACGACGGCGCTGAACGGCACGATGCAAACCTTCGGCGACTCGAATACCTATGCGTCCGCAAGCGCTGGCCTGATGACATGGGTGAACGGCGCATATCTACCGGTATCACGATCCGTCAACTCCAATGGCGGTTCCGCCGCCAGCGACCCCAACCCGGGTCGCGTCCAGATCACGCTCGGAACCCCGTTCTCGGTGATTGCCGAACTCAGAGCCAGAGCGGAGCTGCTCGCATGGACCCAGAACGCAATCTACACGGGGGACGCGGTGGCGGATTTCGGTAACTCCGGCGGGATCACCTCGTTCGAGCTGTTCGAGCTGGGCGGCGCGCCGGTCCTCGACTACGCGCTCAGCTCCGAATCCGGCCAGTTCGGGTTCTACATGGTGCCCGAGCCGGGCACCGGATGGCTCCTCGCCACTCTCCTGACCGCCCTCGGCGCCTGCCGGTATCGGGGGCGCTAGGCCCGCTCGGAGTAGGTGCGGTCGCGCGTATCGACGCGGACGCGCTCGCCGCGCTCGACGAAGCTCGGCACCTGGATCACGGCCCCCGTCTCGAGCGTGGCGGGCTTGAGCTTGCCGCCTTTCGACGCCGGATCCGTCTCGGCGATCGCCAGCTCGACGAAGTTCGGCAGCTCCACCCCGACGGCGCGGCCGTTGTAGAGCAGCACGTCGACCTCGGTGTTCTCGGCCAGCAGGTCCGCATTCGGGATCGCATCCCGCGCGATCTCGACCTGCTCGTAGGTCTCCTGGTCCATGAACGTGAAGACATTCCCGGCCGCATACAGGTACTGCATGCGGCGGTCGCTCACGTCGGGCACGGGAAGCGTCTCTCCGCTCTTCAGCGTGCGGTCGATGACCAGGCCCGAGATCAGTCCCTTGAGCTTCAGGCGGACGAACGCCCCGCCCTTGCCCGGCTTCACGTGCTGGTACTGGGTGATCGTATAGGGATCGCCGTCGATCTCGACGTGCACGCCCGGCCGCATCTTGGAGGTGTCGATCGTCGCCATGGGGCGCGCACTCTACTGCTTCGGCCCCGGGCGCACAACGCGTCGCGGGCCCCCGCGGGATCACTCGCCCGCGAAGGGATTCTCGGCCTCGCCCTGGAGCACGTTCTTCAGCACCTTCCCCGTCGCGTTGCGCGGCAGTGGCGTGCTCCGCAGCTCCCACTTCGTCGGAACCTTGAAGGGAGCGAGCGACGCCCCGACCCACGCGGCGAGCTTCGCCTCGTCGATCCCGGCTCCGGCCTGCGGCACCACGATCGCCTTCACCTCTTGGCCGAGCTCCTCGTGGTCCACGCCCACGACGGCGACCTCCTCCACGTCGGGGTGCGCCTCGAGCCGCAGCTCGATCTCCGCCGGGTAGATGTTCTCGCCCCCGCGAAGGATGAGGTCGCGCGCGCGCGAGTTGATGTAGAGGCGGCCGTCTTCGAGGCGGCCGATGTCGCCCGTGCGCAGCCAACGGCCGGGAAGGATGACGTCCGACGTGGCCTGCGGATTGCGCCAGTAGCCCAGCATGATGTTCGGACCGCGAAGGTGGATCTCGCCCTCCTCGCCTTCGGGCAGAGGCGCGCCGTCCGGGCCGCGGATCTCGAGCTGGACGGTGGGGAGCGCACGGCCCACGGAGCCGGGGTACTGCTCGAGCTCCTCGCCGCCGCAGATCGTGCCGAGGCCGGCACTCTCGGTGAGCCCGTAGCCGAAGCCGCGATTGCCGCGCGCGTTCGGAAACACCTCCGCCATCCGCTCGAGCAGCTCCCTCGCGATCGGCGCGCCCCCCGAGCCCACGTTCGTGACGGACGACAGGTCGTACCGATCCACGTCCGGATGACGCACCACGCGGTACGCCATGGTGTTCATGGCGGACCACGAGGTGACGCGCTCGCGCTCGATGAGACGCATCACGTCCTCGGCATCGAAGCGCCCGGAACGCCAGACCGTCTTGATGCCGGCCGCCACCGAGGTGACGACTCCGGAGTAGAGCCCGGAGACGTGGAACAGCGGCGTCGTGACGAGCGTGCAGGGCCGGTTCGCAGGCGCCGCCGGCGCGGCACCGTTCGCGGCGGCCGTGAGGAAGATCCGCGCGCCGTGGAACATCTGCATACCAAGGGACGAGAGCACGCAGCGGTGCGAGTTCACGGCGCCCTTGGGGCGGCCCGTCGTTCCGCTGGTGTAGAGGATCGTCGCGGGATCGTCCTCGGCGATCGGGACATCCGGCAGACCCGCGCCGAAGTCGTACGCGGCGAGCTTCTCGAACTCCGTCTCCATCTCGACGACGGGAATGCCCGGATCGCTGCGCAGGCGGTCGAGGCGTTTGCGGTCGCCGATCAGCACCTTCGGCTCGGAGTCGCCGATCGCGTACTCGATCTCGTCGCCCGCCCACCAGCCGTTCATGGCCACCGCGACCGCACCGAGGCTCACCGCGGCCCAGAACGAGATCACCCACTCGGGGCGATTCTCGGCGAGGATCGCCACGCGATCGCCCTTGCGCACGCCGTACCTGTCCGCGAGCGCGCGGGCGACGGAGCCCACCGACGCCAGGTGCTGCGCGTAGGTCATGCGCCGGTCGAGCCAGACCATGAACTCCGCATCGCCGTGCGCCGTAGATCCGGCGAGCACTTGTCGCAGATGGGGCATGCGATTCTTGAATACGTGAACGCGCTCGCCGAGCACGTCCGAGGGGACGACCTCGAACGGTCCACCTGCACCGATGAGCTTCGCCTCGATCTCCTGCATGGATGCCATCGCGTCTACACCTCTCGCTTCGAAGTCACGTCTGCGTGCCGCGCGGAGCGAGCCCGAGCTGGCATCGCGGTCCCGAATATGACCCCATCCTGCGCGCTCGTCGACCCGGATCCCCCGCCGAATGGACAGAGGAATTGGAACATGTTTCAATTCGACGCGTGATCTCCCCGCGTCCCGAAGCCACGAGGTCGAGAGCCCCCTCCCCCGTCGATGGGGGCGTCGGGTCCGGATCGACTCTCGCCTCGAGCCAGCTTCGACGCATGCGCCGCATCGTCGACGCAGCCGTGACCCTTGCCGAGAAGGGCGGCTTCGAGGCGGTTCGCCTGCGCGACGTCGCGGAGCAGTCCGAGGTCGCGCTCGGCACGCTCTACAAGTACTTCCGCAGCAAGGAGGACTTGCTGCTCTTCGCCTTCCACGAGGAGACACGTCGGCTCGAGGCGAGCATCGCCCTGCAGCCCCTGCACGGCCGCATCCCCCGCAGGCGCGCCGTGGAGCTGTTCCGGCGCATGACGGACGGGCTCGTCCGCCGCCCCCAGCTCGCGCGGGCCCTCGTACGCGCGATGGCCACGGCCGACGCGGCGAGCGGGATCACGTCCCCCGACCTGCACCAACGCATGCTGCGGCTGCTCGTGGCCGCGATGCGCGCAGAGCGCATCGATCTCGACGCCCGCGTGGAGAACGCGACGAGCGCTTCGTGCGAAACCGCCCAAGCAAAGGTGCTGCTCCACGTCTGGTTCTCGAGCCTCGTCGGCTGGTCCTGCGGGATCCACGACGCAGAGGAAATCGTCGAGAACGTCCGCTCCGCCGCGGATCTGATGCTCTCGTAGAGGGAATCGCTCCGCGGATCCGTCTTCACATCGCGCGGCCACCGGCGGGCGCGTTCGCATCAAGGGAGGGAGAGAATCCATGAGCCAGGATCTACGGGACACGCATGTGCTCACCGCAAAGCACGTGCTCGAGTACCCCTACCGGAGGTCGGTGGGTCCGGTGCTCGGGCAGTTCTTCGGTGCGCTCGAAGAGAGCCGCATCGAGGGCTCGCGCACGAGCACGGGACGGGTGCTCGTTCCGCCGAGCGAGTACGACCCCGATACGGGAGACCCGATCGTCGACATGGTCGAGGTCGGCCCCACCGGTGCCGTCGTCTCGTGGAGCTGGGTGAACGAGCCGCGCGCGAAGCATCCGCTCGATCGGCCCTTCGCATGGGCGCTCGTGAAGCTCGACGGCGCCGACACGCCGATGCTGCACGCCGTCGACGCGGGCTCCGAGAACGCGATGTCGCTCGGCATGCGCGTCGTGCCGCGCTGGCGCGACGAGCGCACGGGGCACATCACCGACCTCGTCTGCTTCGTTCCGGAGGGGAAATCGTGACCAAGATCGTGAAGAGCATCCAGACACCCGTTCGCGTGGAGTACACGTACAGCGCCGGCGTGGCGACCTCGCGCTTCCTGCGCGGCATCGCCGAGGGACGCATCATCGGCATGCGCGCAGGCCCCAACGGCAAGGTCTACGTTCCGCCGCGCGGAGCGGATCCGGCGCAGGCGCTGCCCTTCGATCGCGAGGTCCAGGTCTCCGACAAGGGAACCGTCACCACGTTCTCGATCGTGCGCGTGCCGTCGGAGAACCTCTCGTTCCGCCCGCCCTACGCATGCGTCGCCGTGCTCCTCGACGGAGCGGACATCCCCTTCTGGCACATACTGCAGGAGTGTCCGCTCGAGCAGGTGCGCATGGGGATGCGCGTGCAGGCGGTGTGGGCGGATCCCGCGGACCTCGGGCCGACGCTCGAGAGCATCCGCTATTTCAAGCCCATCGACGAACCGGATGCGGACTACGAGTCCTACAAGGAGCATGCCTGATGCGCGACGTAGCCATCGTCTCGTTCGCCCAGTCGATCCGTGAGGTCGAGCGGGAGCGCAACGAGGTGGAGATCCTGATGCCGGTCGTGGCCGAGGCGGTGAAGGCCTCGGGCCTTGCCCGGACCGACATCGACTTCACCTGCTCGGGGAGCACGGACTACCTGCAGGGACAACCCTTCGCCTTCGTCGGCGCGCTCGATGCCGTCGGTGCCTGGCCACCGATCAAGGAATCGCACGTCGAGATGGACGGCGCATGGGCGCTGTACGAGGCGTGGGTGAAGATCCTGTGCGGCGAGGTCGACAGCGCGCTCGTGTACTCCTTCGGGAAGCCTTCGGCGGGTGACCTCTCCGAGGTCCTCGCCTTGCAGCTCGACCCGTACTGCCTCACTCCGTTGTGGCCCGGTGCGGATCACCTGGCGGGCCTGCAGGCACGGCTGTGGCTCGAGCGCACGGGCCGCTGCGAGCGCGACTTCGCCGAGGTCGCCGCGCGCAGCCTGAAGGACGCGAAGGGCAATGCGCACGCGGTGCGCTCGGGAGACGTCACGGCGGGCGAGCTCCTCGCTCGCCCGTATGCGGCGTCGCCGCTTCGTGCGCACGACATCGGCGCGGTGGCGGACAACGCCGCAGCGGTCGTGCTCGTCGCGGGCGACAAGGCGCGCACGCTCGTGAAGCGTCCGGTATGGATCCGCGGGATCGATCACCGCATCGAGCCCGCTGCGCTCGGCGCCCGGGATCTCACGCGATCGGCATCCGCGGAGCTCGCGGCTCGCAAGGCGCGCATCCACGATGGCCCCATCGACGTAGCCGAGCTGCACGCGCCGTACTCGCACCAGGAGCTCATCCTGCGAGAGGCGCTCGGCTTGAAGGACAGCGTGCTCGTCAACCCGTCGGGAGGCTCGCTTGCCGCGAACGCCTACATGTCGAACGGGTTGATCCGCATCGGCGAGGCTGCGAGCCGGATCGCTCGCGGCGAGGCGAACCGCGGAATCGCGCACGCGACGCAGGGGGCGTGTCTGCAGCAGAACCTGGTTTGCGTGCTGGAGGGAGAGTGATGGCGCAGCGATCCGCAGTGATCGGAGTGGGACAGACGAAATACGACGCAAAGCGCATCGACGTGTCGATGCCGGGGCTCATCCGCGAAGCGGCACAGCGTGCGCTCGACGACGCGCAGCTCACCTGGCAGGACATCGACGCCGTGGTGATCGGAAAGGCCCCCGACATGTTCGAGGGCGTGATGATGCCCGAGCTCTTCCTCGCGGACGCGCTCGGCGGCGCGGGCAAGCCGATGCTGCGCGTGCATACCGCGGGCAGTGTCGGTGGATCGACCGCGATCGTGGCCTCGAGCCTGGTCGAGGCCGGCGTGCACGAGCGCGTGCTCACGGTGTGCTTCGAGAAGCAGTCGGAGAGCAACGCGATGTGGGCGCTCACCGTGTCCACGCCGTTCTCGGTGGCCGTGGTGGCGGGCGCAGGCGGCTACTTCGCCCCGCTCATCCGCGCCTACATCCGCCGCTCTGGAGCCCCCGAGGACACGGGAATCCGCGTCGCCCTGAAGGACCGCCAGAACGCGCTGAAGAACCCGTACGCGCACCTGCACCTCCGCGACATCAGCTTCGAGATGATCATGGCCTCGCCCATGCTCTGGGATCCGATCCGCTATCTCGAGACCTGCCCGTCGTCCGATGGCGCCTGCGCGATGATCTTCGCAAGCGAAGCGGCGGCGAAGCGCTCTGCGGGCAAGCCCGCCTGGGTTCACGCCACGGCCATGCGCAGCGAGCCCACGATGTTCTCCGGACGCGATCAGGTGAATCCGTTGGCGGGGCGGCTGTGCGCGCAGGATCTCTACCGCAAAGCCGGAATCACGAACCCGCGCCAGCAGATCGACTGCGCGGAGATCTACGTGCCGTTCAGCTGGTTCGAGCCGATGTGGATGGAGAATCTCGGGTTCGCACCCGAGGGCGAGGGCTGGAAGATGACCTACGAGGGCGCGACCGCGCTCGGCGGCGATCTTCCGGTGAACATGTCGGGAGGCGTGCTCTCGTCGAATCCGATCGGCGCCTCCGGCATGATCCGTTTCGCCGAGGCGGCCCAGCAGGTGCGGGGACGGGCCGGCGAACACCAGGTGGACGGAGCGAAGCTCGCCATGGGTCACGCCTACGGCGGCGGCTCGCAGTATTTCTCGATGTACCTCGTCGGGAGCGAGAAACCGTAGAAGCGACGCGCCCGGTCCTCTCGCGGGGGCCGGGTGCGCCGCTGCCACGGCCGCGGAGCGCGGCGGCCTGCGACGATCGCGCCCCTACGCGCGGCCCTTGATGAAGTCCTGCAGCGCGCGCAGCGCATCGACGTCGCGCATCTGCACGGGCGGGCTCTTCATCGAGAACGCCGAGATCGCGAGCAGCGGACCGGCCTGCTTGCGATCGAGAGCCACCTTCGCGCAGCGGATCGCATCGATCGCCACGCCGGCGCTGTTCGGCGAGTCCTCGACGCTCAGCCGCAGCTCGAGGTTCATCGGCACGTCGCCGAACCCGCGCCATTCCATGCGCACGAAGCAGACCTTGTTGTCCTTCTGCCAGGCCACGTAGTCGGACGGACCGATGTGGATGTTCTCGGTGGCGAGCCGCTCGTCGAGCTGCGACTGCACGGACTCCGTCTTCGAGATGCGCTTCGTCTTCAACCGCTCCTGCGCGAGCATGTTCAGGAAGTCCGTGTTCCCGCCGGTGTTGAGCTGGTAGGTCGCGTCGAGCTTCACGCCGCGGTCCGCCATGAGCCGCGCGAGCGAACGGTGCACGATCGTGGCACCCACCTGGCTCTTGATGTCGTCCCCGACGATGGGAAGGCCCGCCTTCCGGAATCGCTCCGCCCACTCCCGATCCGACGCCAGGAACACCGGCACGCAGTTCACGAAGCCGACGTTCGCCTCGAGACAGGCCTGGGCGTAGTGGCGCACGGCCTGCTCCGACCCGACGGGCAGGTAGCACACGAGCACCTCGGCCCCGCGCTCGCGCAGCACCTGCGCCACGTCGACCGGCGGCTCGTCGGCCACGCGAAATGCGCGTCCATCCGGATAATTCGCCATGTGCTCGGCCACGCCATCGAGCACGGGGCCCATCTGCACCGTCACGCCGCTGGCGGGAACCTTCTCCTGGAAGATCGTCGTGCAGTTGGGCGCGGCGAAGATCGCCTCCTCGAGCGGAAGGCCGACCTTGCGCCGATCGATGTCGAAGGCGGCGACGATGCGGATGTCCTCGAGGCGATAGCCGCCGAGCTCGGGATGGAGCAGACCCGCCGACGTCGAGGAGTCGTGCGTGCGGTAGTACTCGAGCCCCTGGATGAGCGAGCTGGCGCAGTTTCCGACCCCGGCAATCGCGAGCTTGATCGAGCGCATCTGCGTTCCCTTCATTTTCGGTTGCTACATCGTGGAGCGGCGTTTCCGACGGCGACGGTTCGGTGCAGAATCGTCCCGCGAACGGTCTCATTCTCTACCAAAACGCGATCTTCCGTGCGACGGCCGTACGGATCGCCCCCCGCAGGATGCAAGACGCCTCCGCGCACAGAATACTACGACGAAGGTGATCGAGTTCGAGACATTCCTCGCGGCCGGGGACGGCCGTTCGATTCCGGTCCGCGCGTGGATCCCCGAGGCATCCATTCGCAGCGCGGTGCAGATCGCGCACGGCATGGGGGAGCACGCGGGGCGCTACGCAGAGCTCGGCCGCGCGCTGGCCCGAGCGGGCCACGCGGTCTACGCCAGTGACCTTCGCGGTCACGGAGCCATCGCCGCAACGGAGGGCCGCCTCGGCGATCTCGGCACTCCCGGTGGCTGGACCTCCGCGGTGGGCGACCTCCTCGCCGTGGCACGCGAGGCCGAGCAACGGCATCCGGGAGTCCCTCGCGTCTGGCTCGGCCACAGCATGGGCTCGTTGCTGGTGCGCGACTGCCTGGTCCGCGAGCCGCGCTCCGCGAGCGCGGCCATCCTCTCGGGACCGCCCGCGGCCTCGGCCCTGCGCACAGCGCTCGGCCATGCGATCGCGAAGGCCGAGCGGATGCGGCTCGGGCCCGGCGCCGCGAGTCCGCTCCTGCAGCGCCTGCTCTTCGGCGGGTTCAACCGCCGGTTCGAGCCGGCGCGCACCGCCTACGACTGGCTCTCCCGCGACCCGGACGAGATCGACGCCTATGTGGCGGATCCGCTCTGCGGGTTCGTCCTGCTCCCCGCGAGCCTGGCCGAGATGATGGCGGCGTTGTGGCGGCTGGGACGACCGTCGGGCCTCGAGCGGGTTCCCCGCGACCTCCCGATCCTGATCCTCGGAGGATCCGAGGATCCCGTGCCCGGCGGCAGCGTCGGCCTGCAGCGCCTCGCCACGCGACTCGTCAGCGCGGGATTCTCGCGGGTCGAGCTTCGCATCCACCCGGGCGCGCGCCACGAGACCCTGCACGAGACCCACAGACTCGAGGTCTTCGCGGAGATCTCCGACTGGATCGAAGCGAGCGTCCCTGGAGAGGCGAGCCACGGATGAGAGCCGTCCCCAACGTTCGCACGGTGCTGTGCTTCCTGCTGGGATTCGGCGCCGTGGTGTGGACGGCGACCGACGCGCTGCAGGTGCTGGCGGAGGCGAGACGGCCTCGGGCCGCGGCCGGCCGGGAGACTACTCCCCGCCCTCCTCCCTCGGCTGCGCCCGCCGCGGTGGGCGCCGCACCGCCCGGGGCGGCTGCGCCACCATCCGCTCCAGGGCCTCGGACTCGCTAGCCGAGAGCGGCCGCGACTCGCCGGAGCGAAGGCCGCCCAGGCGGAGCGGACCGAACTGCGTACGCACGAGGCGGCGCACCGGATGCCCCACCGCCTCCATCATCCGCCGGATCTGCCGTCGCCGCCCCTCGATCAGGACGATCTCGAGCACCGTCCGATTCTCCTCGCGAGCCAGGATGCGCACCTCGCAGGGCGCGGTCACCGTGGCGTCCATCTCGATTCCCCGGGACAGGCGCCGCAGGGCCTCCGCCTCGACGAAACCATCGACGCTCACCTTGTACGTCCGCGGAACCTCGAACGAAGGGTGCAGCATCACCTGGGCCAGCGCCCCGTCGTTCGTGACGAGCAGCAGCCCCTCGCTCGCGGCATCCAGACGCCCGACGGGAAAGAGCCGCTCGCGGGATGGGATCAGATCCAGCACGGTCCGCTTGCCCTCGGGATCCCGGGTCGTCGTCACGACGCCGCGCGGCTTGTGGATCACGAAGTAGCGGGGCCGCGCGGGGCGTCCGACCCGCTCGCCGTCGACGGCGATGCGGTCGCGCGCCGGATCCACGCGCACGCCGAGCTCGCGCACCACCCGCCCATTCACCTGCACGCGGCCGTCGCGGATCAGATCCTCTGCGGCCCGTCGCGAAGCCACCCCCGCAGCAGCGAGCACCTTCTGCAGGCGTTCTCCACCCGAAGCGCGTGCGCGGGCGCGCCCCTCAGGACGAGGGCGCGGACTCGTGCGGGTCGGTGTCCTCGATCTCGTCACCCTCGCACTCCCCCGTCACTCCGCCTTCACCGGGCGCAGCCTCCGCATCTGCCTCGCTCGCCCCGGCTTCTTCGTTCGCATCCTCCGCATCCGCGTCTTCGGCATCGGCTCCGCCCTCCGCGTCTTCCGCGAGGGAATCCAGGGAGGCCAGCGCCTCGCCCTCCGCGCTGCGCCCGAGCCCCGGAGCCCCGCTCTCCTGGATCATCGACTCGATCTCGCGAAGCGGTGGTAGATCGGCCAACGAACGCAGGCCGAAGAGCTCGAGGAAGGCGGACGTCGTGCCGAAGAGCGCCGGCCGTCCCGGAGCATCGCGCCGTCCCACGATGCGCACGAGCTCGCGATCCATGAGCCCCTTCAGCACGGCCCCGCAATCCACGCAACGGATCTCCTCGATCTCGGGACGGGTGAGCGGCTGCCGGTAGGCGATCACTGCGAGCGTCTCCATGGCCGCACGCGACAGCCTCGTCTTGCGCTCGGGCTGAGCAGCGCGCAGCAGCTCGCCGAACTCGGGCCGCGTGCGGAACTGGTAGCCCCCCGCGACCGCCGCGATCGCGTACGGCCGCCCCTGCTCGGAGAGCACCCGATTGATCTCGTCGACGAGCTCGGCGATCCGCGATGGAGTGAGATCCGGCAGGGCCCGGCGCAGGAACGCGACACTCGCAGGTCCGTCCGACGCGAACACGAGCGCCTCGAGCGCGAGCGAGGGATTCTCGGCAAGCTCCATCGGCCCGGCCTAGTCCCGATCCTCGTCGTCGAGATCGTCGTCCTCGTCGTCGAGATCGTCGTCCTCGTCGAGGTCGTCTTCGTCCTCGTCGAGGTCGTCTTCGTCTTCGTCCTCGTCGAGGTCGTCTTCGTCCTCGTCCTCGTCGAGGTCGTCTTCGTCCCAGTCGTCCTCGGACTCTTCGTCCCAGTCGTCGTCCTCGTCGCCGTCGGATTCGTCCTCGTCCTCGAAGTCCATGTCCTCGTCGGACTCCTCGTCGAGATCCTCTTCCTCGTCTTCCCACGCCTTCCGTCGCGGACCCACGTTCTCGCTCTCCTCCTCTTCGGCCGGGCCTGTCTCCCAGCTCCGTTGCGCTTGCTCGGCTGCTGCCGCCAGATCTTCCTCGTCGAGCTCGCCCTGCACGGCGATCCGCACGCGCACCGGGCCGAAGGGCAGCCCCTCCGGTGTGGAGTTCTGGAAGATGCGCAGCGCCTGGATCTTCGCGAGCTCCAGCATCGCCAGGAACGTCATCACGACCTTGTGTCGCGTCGCGGATCCCTCGTCCAGCAGAAGATCGACGAAGAGCACCGCCTCGGTACCCGCGGCGCGCAGCCGGTCCATCACGTAGACCATCCGGTCCTGCAGGCGGATCCGCTCGAGCGAGACGCAGTG
>CAZOTO010000102.1:0-12348 GCA_964582775.1 uncultured Myxococcales bacterium | reverse complement strand
CTGAGCGGTGCGGCGTACCCAGTAGCCGAGGCCTGCCGAGCGCCGCATCCAGTCGATGCGATGCAGGCTCGCTCCGCCCACGATGCGGCGCTCCGCGGGCGCCTCGATGACGAGCTCGAAGGCGAGCCGGCGCACCCAGGCCGCTCGTGCCCGACGCACGAACTCGCGCGTGTCGCGTCGCCCATGGTCCTCGCGCGCCCACGGCAGCCAGCGCACGAGCTCGTCGAGGGTCTCGGCGATGGCCTCGTGCAGCGGGCGGAGATCCGCGCGCCGGGGAGGGCGCAGCCGAAGACGCGCCGTTCCGATCTCCGCTCCCGCTGCCGGATCCCCGAGCAGTGCCGCGAGCAAGCACCGACCTCCTGGGGGGGCGTCGTACTACGGGAGAATACGCAGCTGCGCGTAGCGCAGCACGATCGTCTTCACGCCCGCCCGGTCGAAGCGTATCCGGACCTTGGCGGCTTGCCCAGCGCCCGTGATCCCCTCCACGCGCCCCTCGCCGAACACGGGGTGTGCGACGCGCGTGCCGGGACGCAGCGCGGTCTCCTCGTCGGGATGCCACTGCGCCTCGCTGTAGTCGATCGTGCGCTGGCTCGCGGAGGGCTTCGGCGTGCGAGGTCGAGGGGACGCGCCGAGACGCGGTTCGACGAAGCGCGGCTCGACGAAGCGCGGCTCGCGCGTGGCGGGTCGCCCCGCGAGCAGCTCCTCGGGAATCTCCGCCAGGAAGCGGCTCGGCTCGTTGTAGCGCACCTGCCCGTGCATCCGGCGCAGCGTGGCGTTCGTGAGGACGAGCCGCTCCATCGCGCGCGTCATCCCCACGTAGCAGATGCGCCGCTCCTCCTCGATCGCGGAGGGATCGTCGAGCGAGGCGAAGTGCGGGAACAGGCCCTCTTCCATGCCGACGAGGAAGACCGTCGGGAACTCGAGCCCCTTGGCGACGTGCACGGTCATGAGCGGCACGCGATCGGATCCCTGCTCGGCGAGATCCGCCTCGGAGAGCAGCGTCACCTGCTCCAGGAACAGGTCGAGCAGGGTTCGCTCCTCGGCATCGAATTCGTCGACCGGGGCGCCTTCGCGGTTCTGCCGCTCGAACTCCTCCACTGCGGCGAGGAGCTCCTTCAGGTTCTCGATCCGGGCTTCGGCCTCGACGGTGCCCTCCTGCTCGAGCGCGCGCAGGTAACCGGTGCGATCCAGGATCGTCGCGACGAGGGATTCGAGCGAGCGCTCCGCAGCCTCCGCCCGCAGATCGTCGACGAGGGCGGCGAACTCCGCCACGCGCTTCGTCGCCGCTGCCGGCAAGCTCGCTCCGCCTGCCCGCCGCACGGCTCCCCACAGGCTCTCGCCGGCCTGCTCGGCGGTGAGCATCAGCCGCTCGACGGTGGTGCGGCCGATCCCCCGTGCCGGCGTGTTGATCACGCGCAGCACGCTCTCCGTGTCGTTCGGGTTCACGAGCACGCGCAGGTACGCGAGTACGTCCTTCACCTCGGCGCGGTCGTAGAAGCGCGTCCCGCCCACGACCGCATACGGCACGTTGTACTTGAGCAGCTCCTCCTCGAGGGGGCGCGACTGCGCATGCGTGCGGTAGAAGATCGCCATGTCGCCGAGTCGCGTGCCGCGTTCGCGCTGCCGAAGAATCTCTCCCACGACGAAGCTCGCCTCGCCGCGCTCGTCGGTGGCCTGGTAGTAGCGTACGGGCTCGCCACCCCGACGATCCGTGAAGAGCTTCTTTCCCTTGCGCTCGAGGTTGTTCGACACGACGGCGGTGGCAGCATCGAGGATCGCCTGGGTCGAGCGATAGTTCTGCTCCAGGCGCACCACGCGTGCTCCCGGGAAGTCCTTCTCGAAGCCGAGGATGTTGCGGATGTCCGCCTCGCGGAAGCGGTAGATCGACTGGTCCTCGTCGCCGACCACGCACAGGTTTCGGTGCGTGCCGGTGAGCAGCTGCAGCAGCCGGTACTGGATCGGATTCGTGTCCTGGTACTCGTCGACGAGCACGTAGCGCCAGCGCTGCTGGTAGCCGGCGAGCACGCCGGGCTGCGTCTCGAACAGGCGCGTCGTGAGCAGGAGCAGGTCGCCGAAGTCGAGCGCATTCGCGCGCCGCAGCTCGCGCTGGTAGCTCTGGTAGATCTCCGCCATGCGCTGCGCATCGAGCGAGTCCTCGCGCGACAGATCCGAGGGCAGCAGCCCCCGGTTCTTCAGGCGATCGATCTGGGAGCGAACGCCGCGCGGTGGGTAGATCTTCTCGTCGAGCTCCAGCGCGCGCAGCACCCGCTTCACCAGGGCGAGCGAATCGGATTGATCGTAGATCACGAAGCTCGGCTCGTAGCCCAGGTGCGCGATCTCGCGTCGCAGGATGCGCACGCACGTGGAGTGGAACGTCGCCACCCAGATGCCCCGACCGGTGCCCTCGAGCAGGCGATCGACGCGTTCGCGCATCTCGCGGGCCGCCTTGTTCGTGAAGGTGACGGCGAGGATCTCGTGCGGCCGCGCGCGCCCGCTCCCGATCAGGTGCGCGATGCGGTGCGTGAGCATGCGGGTCTTGCCGCTGCCCGCGCCGGCGAGCACGAGCAGCGGACCCTCGATGTGGAGAACCGCCTCGCGTTGCTCGGGGTTCAGACCCGCGGTGATTCGATCGGAGTTCTCCACGGCGCGGCCGAGAGTAGCCCGGACGCTGCGGATGTCGCTACTCGACGGTCACGCTCTTCGCGAGGTTGCGCGGCTGGTCCACGTCCGTCCCTTTCAGCATGGCGACGTGGTAGGCCAGGATCTGCAGGGGAATCGTTGCCAGCACCGCGCTCTGCGGCTCCGGCGCGGCGGGCACCCGCACGATCTCGTCGGCGTAGCGCCCGGCATCGCGGTTGTCGCTGTCGACGATCGCGATCACCGTGCCGCCACGCGCGCGTACCTCTTCCGCATTGCTGATCACCTTCGCGTAGATCGAGGGCTGGTTCGCGACGATCACCACGGGCACGTTCTCGTCGATCAGTGCGATCGGTCCGTGCTTCATCTCGCCCGAGGCATATCCCTCGGCGTGGATGTAGGAGATCTCCTTGAGCTTGAGCGCTCCTTCGAGCGCCACGGGGAAACCGTAGCCGCGGCCCAGGAACAGCACGTCCTGCGCTTTCGTGCAGCGGCGTGCGATCTCCTCGATCGCGCTCCACTGGCCGAGGACCTCCTCGACCATGCGCGGCAGTCGGCGCAGCGCAGCGATCTGCTCGCGCACCGCCTCGCGCGAGAGCGTTCCGCGCAGCACTCCGAGCTGCAGCGCGAGCAGGTTCAGCGCCACGACCTGCGTGGTGAAGCACTTCGTCGAGGCGACGCCGATCTCGGGACCCGCGTGGGTGTAGAGCACGTCGCCGGCTTCGCGCGCGATCGTGCTTTCGTGCACGTTGCACACGGCGAGCGGTCGAGCGCCGCGACGAATGCCCTCGCGCAGCGCAGCAAGAGTGTCGGCGGTCTCTCCCGACTGCGAGACGGCGAGGATCATGTGGTGCTCGCCGATCACCGGATCGCGATACCGGAACTCGCTCGCCAGATCGACGTCGCACGCGATGCGCGCAAAGCGCTCGATCATGATGCGGCCGAGCAGGCTCGCATGCCATGCCGTTCCACAGGCGACGAGCTGGATGCCCTGGAGGCCACGCACGTAGTCGGAATCGAGGGAGATCCCGTCGAGCTCGATGCCGCCCACGTCTTCCAGCAGACGCGCACCCAGCGTGTCGCTGATCGCACGCGGCTGCTCGTGGATCTCCTTCTGCATGAAGCGGTCGTAGCCTCCCTTCTCCGCCTGGACTGGATCCCACTGGATCGCACGGCTCTCCCGCTGCACGGATCCGCCCGCAAAGGTCTGGATCTCGACCCCCTCGCACGTCACGCGCGCGATCTCCTGATCGTGGAGGAAGAGCACGCGCCGGGTGTAGGGGAGGATCGTGGGGATGTCCGAGGCGATCATCTGCTCGCCGCTGCCGAGACCGACCACGATCGGATTGCCGCCGTTCTTCGCGATCACGATCTCGTCCGGGGCGGACTCGTCGAGCACGGCGATCGCATAGGAGCCGTCGAGAAGCGACGCGCAGCGGCGTACTGCATCGACGAGCGAGTCCCCTGCCCGGCGCCGTTCGTAGACGAGATGGGAGATGATCTCGGTGTCCGTCTCCGAGCGGAACACGCAGCCGCGCGCGGTGAGCTCGTCGCGCAGCTCGCGGAAGTTCTCGACGATGCCATTGCCGATCACGGCGACCGTGCCCGCCACGTGGGGATGTGCGTTCTGCTCGCACGGCTTGCCGTGGGTGGCCCAGCGCGTGTGGCCGATGCCGACGGCACCGCGCAGAGGCACGTCGCGCAACGCGGATTCCAGGTTCGTGAGCTTGCCCTTCGCGCGGACGACGCGGAGCTTGCCGTCCTCGAGCACCGCGATGCCCGCGGAGTCGTAGCCGCGATACTCGAGACGTCGTAGACCGTCGAGGATCACGTCCTGCGCGCGATCCTCCCTGCCGATGTAGCCGACGATTCCGCACATACCCTCGGTCCTCTCCCCCCGCCCGGTCTCAGTGCCCGGATTCGTTACCGAAGCGACGAGCGCGCCAGCCCTCGATGTTGCGCTGCCGCGCGCGCGCCACGCCGAGCGCATCCGCGGGCACGTCGTTCGTGATCGTGGAGCCCGCCGCCACGTACGCGCCGGGCGCGATCTCGACGGGCGCGATCAGATTGGCATTGCATCCCACGAATGCGCGGTCGCCGATCCTCGTGCGGTGCTTTGCTCGCCCGTCGTAGTTCACGGTGACCGATCCGCACCCGAGGGTGACGCCTTCGCCCACGTCGGAATCCCCGATGTACGACAGGTGATCCGCCTTCGAGCCGCGGCCGAAGCGCGAGTTCTTCACCTCGACGAAGTTGCCGATCCGCACGCCGTCCTCGAGCACGGCCTGCGGACGGAGGTGTGCGGAGGGGCCGATCCGACAGCCGCGCCCGAGCGTGGCGCTCTCCAGGTGGCAGTGCGGCTTGAGCCACGTGCCCGCCTCGAGCGTCGAGTCCTCGATCACGCAGCCGGCATCGATGCGGCAGCCCGTCCCGATGCGCGAGATGCCGCGGATCACGACGCCGGGTGCGATCACCGTGTCGGCGCCGATCTCGACGTCGGCGTCGACGTACGTGTTCTCGGGATGCACGAAGGTCACGCCGGCCGCCATCCAGCGCGCCTGGATGCGGCTCCGCGCGATGGCCTCGGCGCGGGCGAGGTCCGCGCGGCTGTTGATCCCGAGCGACTCCTGCCAGTCCGCGACGCGCGTGGCCTCGACCCGGCCGCCGCCCGCCCGCACGAGCTCCACGGCATCGGTGAGGTAGTACTCGTTCTGATCGTTCGCCCGGCCGATGCGCGCCAGGGTCTCGAAGAGGAGCGGCCCCTCGGCGAGGTATCCACCCAGGTTCACCTCGCAGATCGCGCGCGTGGCGGTGTCGGCGTCCCGCTCCTCGACGATGCGCTGCACGTCGCCGCTCGCGCCGCGCACGATGCGTCCGTAGCCCGTGGGATCCGGGAGCTCCGTCGTCAGGATCGACAGCGCGGGCGCCTTCGAGCGATGTGATTCGAGGAATGCCGCGATCGTCTCGGCGCGGTAGAGCGGGTGATCCCCGTTCATGATCAGCACGGGGCCTTCGTGATCCGCGAGGGCGGAGCGGGCCTGTAGAGCCGCGTGTGCGGTGCCGAGCGGATCGGCTTGCACGACCGTCTCGACGCCCATCGGCGCGAGGGCTGTCTGCACCTCGTCCTGCTCGCTGCCCACGACGACGATGATCCGCTTGGCACCGATCTCCTGGCCCAGGCGGACCGCCCAGCCGACGATGGGGCGCCCGCATACGGTGTGCAGGACCTTCGGGGTGGCGGAGCGCATCCGCGTCCCCTTCCCCGCTGCGAGCAGGACCAGAGCGAGCTCGGCGCGAGCCATGGTGAGTTCTCCCGATCGATGAGCTGTCGAAGGAAGGCGAACGCGATGCATCCGTTCGCGTTCCGCCCTTCGCCCCGAGGATCTACTGCAGGGCCGGGGCAGAAGTCTACCCCGGGGTCAAATCGGTGAAACGCAGGGCGGGCCTTGACCTCGGCGGCGGCCCGCTCCTAGTCTCGAAACACGGTCGAGCAGGGTGGGTAATGGGGAACGAGACCCTCCGGCCGCGGGGAGGCGATCATCTCGGAGATCTTCGGGCAGACGTACGGGCTCAAGGCGAGCGAGACGAAGCGGCTCGAGGGCCTGTACAAACGCCGACTCCCGCGAACGAGCCTGGTCACGCAGGAGTTCGCGCGCCAGCTCTCGCAGCTCTCGCGCGACATCGGCCGACAGGTCGGCGTGCTCGCCTCGCGCGATGGATCCGTCGAGTACGTGATGGTCGGCGATGCCCATCGCCTGGAGCTACCCGACTTCAAGCGCGTGCGCGCAGGGCGAGGGCGCTTCCGTGGCCTGCGCCTGATCCACACCCACCTGCGAGGCGAGCGGCTCACGCAGGACGACCTCACGGATCTGTCCCTGCTGCGCCTGGATGCCGTCGCCGCCATCCTGATGGACGCGCAGGGGCTGCCCGCCCTCGTCGATTGCGCGGCACTGCGGCCGCCGGATGTCTCCGGCGAGGTCGCGCAGCGCCACGATCCCGTGCCGCCCGCCCGGCTGGACTTCGACTTCCTGGAGTGGATCGAGGAGCTCGAGGATCGCTTCGGTGAGGTGCAGCGCGGTGTCGAGACCGGCGGTCTCGTCGAGCGGGCCATCCTGGTGGGCGTCGAGCTCGGCCGCGACCCGCACGCGGACGAGCGCCTGGAGGAGATGCGCGAGCTCGCGAGAACGGCGGGGGTCGCCGTCGTCGACGTGGTGCGCCAGCGCCGCCCCAAGCCCGATCCGCGCTACCTGATCGGCAAAGGGAAGATCCAGGACGTGGTCGTGCGTGCCTGGCAGCTCGGGGCGGATCTGGTCCTGTTCGACCGCGATCTCACCTCGGCACAGGTGAAGGCGATCACCGATCTGGTCGAGGCCCGCATCGTCGACCGCACGCAGCTCATCCTCGACATCTTCTCTCAGCATGCGCACAGCCGCGAAGGCCGGCTGCAGGTCGAGCTCGCGCAGCTGCGCTACCGGCTGCCGCGACTCGTGGGGCATGGCGAGAGCATGAGCCGACTCGCGGGCGGCATCGGAGGCCGCGGCCCCGGAGAGACGAAGCTCGAGGTGGACCGGCGCCGCGTGCGCCAACGCATCCACGACCTGCAGCGCGAGCTGCGCACGATCGAGCAGCGGCGCGCGACGCAGCGTTCGCGCCGCACGCGCGAGGGGCTGCCCGTTCTCTCCATCGTCGGCTACACGAATGCGGGAAAGTCCACGCTGCTCAACCGCATGACGCGCAGCCACGTCCATGCGGCCGATCAGCTCTTCGCGACGGTGGACCCGTCGTCGCGAAGGCTGCGCTTTCCGCGCGAACGCGATGTGATCGTGACGGACACCGTAGGCTTCATTCGCGATCTGCCGCCGGATCTCGTCGCGGGCTTCCATGCGACGCTCGAGGAGATTCGCGAGGCGACCGTGATCCTGCATGTCGTCGACGCCTCGAATCCACACGCGGAGGGGCACATCGAAGCGGTGCGCGAGATCCTGCGCGAGCTCGACCTCGGCGACAAGCCCGAGCAGCTCGTGCTGAACAAGTGCGACAGGCTGGATCCGGACGAGGCCGAGCGGCTCGCGCAGCGGCTCGGGGGAATGTGCATCTCGGCGAAGACGGGGCAGGGGATCGAGGCGCTCCTCGAGCGGCTCGATCCGCTCGTGTTCGCCGCGTACGGATCGCCACCGCACGGCGATGAGAGCGACCCGGGCGCGGTCGTGGAGGTGTGGCCGTGAGGGCGCTTCGCGCCGTGCGCATCGCGGGAACGGGCAGCTTCGTACCCCCTCGCGTGGTGACGAACGACGATCTCGCAGCGCTCATGGACACCAGCGACGAGTGGATCCGGCAGCGCACGGGGATCGAGGAGCGTCGCTGGGTGGACGAGGGAACCGGCCCAGCGGATCTCGCGTTCGAGGCGTCGAAACGCGCGCTCGAAGCGGCGGGTCTCGCGCCGGAGTGCTTGGGCGCGATTCTCGTTCCCACGCTCACCGCCGAGCACGACGTTCCCGGGACCTCCTCCTTCCTGCAGGATCGGCTCGGCCTCGCGGGCTGCGCGGCGGCCGACGTGCGCGCGCAGTGCACGGGATTCCTCTATGCGCTGCAGTGGGGGTGGTTGCAGGTGGCTGCGGGGATCTGCGATCACGTGCTCGTCTGCGGCGTCGAGGTCCACTCGACCGGACTCGACGTCTCCACGCGTGGACGCGACGTGGCCGTGCTCTTCGGCGATGGCGCCGGGGCGGTGGTGCTCTCGCCGGCGGGCGAGGGCGAGGGCAGGATCCTCTCGGTGCACGTCCATACGGAAGGCCGGTACGCGAAGAAGCTCTGGGTCGAGGTACCCGGCTCGGTGTACCACCCGCGGATCTCCGCGGAGCACCTCGCCGAGGGGCGACACTATCCGGTGATGGAGGGGCGCTTCGTGTTCAAGCACGCGGTGACCCGTATGCCGGAAGCGGTACGCGAGGCGCTCGATGCGAACGCTCTCACGATCGAGGACGTGGATCTGTTCCTCTTCCACCAGGCGAACCTGCGCATCATCGAAGCCGTGGGCACCGCGCTCCAGCTCGATCCCGCCCGCACCCCCACGAACATCCAGCGCTACGGGAACACCTCGGCCGCATCGCTTCCCCTGTTGCTCGACGAGTGCGTGCGCTCCGGCCGGCTCCGCCCCGGATCCCTCGTCTCGCTCGCGGGGTTCGGCAGCGGATTCACCTGGGGATCCGCCCTCTTCCGCCTCTGAGCGAGCGCAATTGACGGCGCGCGCCTAAGAGAGTTCCGGAATTTGATCGGATTTTCAGAGGGTTACGCGTGCAGGCGCGTGGATCCTTGCCTCTATGACGCACCGTGTTACACTGCGCGGCGTTCCAGCGGTCCGGGGACGTCGGCCTCCCCTGCGACGGGATCTGGCCCCATGATCCCGAGCGGCACCGGGGGACACGGATCCGGTCCCGTCACGAGAGGAGAGATCCCATGCCCCAGTCCCACTCGCAGTCCCATGCGCGCCACCTCGATCGGTTCAACGAGGCGCTGCGGTCGATCGACGAGCAGGTCCAGGAGGTCCGAGAGCGCTTCGAGAGCCAGCGCCGCAGCTTCGAGAAGGACATCCGCAAGCGAGCCGAGCGCCTCGAGGACCAGCTCCGTAGCAGTCTGTCCAAGCGCGCGGGGCAGCTCGATGAACAGCTGCGCGAGAGCACTTGGTACAAGCGTGCCGAGCGCCTTGCGAAGGACGTGGAGGGTCAGGTCGAGCAGGGTCGCGACCGGATCTTCGAGGCGTTCGGGATCGCATCGAGCGCCGAGATCGAGCGCATCCACAAGAAGCTCAACACGATCTCGAGAAAGCTCAACGAGCTGGCGAAGAGCCAATCGGGTCCGAGCCGCTCGAAGGGCACTCCGCAGACCTGAGGACTCGCCTTCGGGCGAGCCCGGTCAGCAGGCAGAACGCGGACCGGGCAGAACGGCTCGCCCGCTCCCCTCCGACGCACTAGCGGTTCTGGTTGCCTTGGAGAAGGAAGCCGATGTCGTCGCCTCCGGGCGTGTTCTCGAGCTCGGTCGCGTCGTTGAAGCTCGTCTCGAACAGCCGGTTCGGACCCGCCGAGAGGCAGAACACGGCATGCCGCTCGACCTCGATCGCGGTCACCCCGCTCACGTTCGCGCCACTCAGGTACCGCACGTTGCAGACGTACGGGTTCCCCCACGGATCGACGGGAACGCTCTTCACGTACGGACCGTTCCATCCGGGCGGCTCGGGTGGCGTGTCGCTCACGGGGTAGAGCTGGCCCACCGTGTTGTTGGCGTTGAAGACCAAGTGGTCCTCGATCGCGCCGGCCGTTCCTCCGGATCCCCCGCCATCCCAGTTTCCGTCTCCGGGAGCCGTGCCGGCTCCGTTCGGGATGTTCGCGGCCGAGATCTGTCCGTGCGGCAGACCCACGAGGCGCGACAGCTCGCCCCCATCGTTCACGTTTCCGTCGTTGCTCACGGGCCACATTCCCGTGTCGACATTGAACGCGAGGATCGCCTGCCCGATCGTCTGCGCATCCGAAGCTGCGCGCGCGCGGCGTCCATCGTTGATGTACTTGATCACGATGGGCGAGAGCGCCGCCGACAGGATGGCCAGGATGGCCACGGCGACCAGGATCTCGACCAGGGTGAAGCCTGCCTGGGTGTTCCGACCTCGTGCATTCATCTCTTCTCTCCCCTGCTCATCGACGCATGCGCCGAGAATTCGCGTCCGAGTCTTGAACCGCGAGCGTCGGACCCGTGTTCCTTTGCGTACCGGCACGCAGACGCCGCAGCCGCTGCTCGACGTCTGCGCGCTGCGCCTCCCGCGCAGGCGCGATCTCGAGGTATCGCCGGTAGTGGTCCACCGCATCGCGGTACGCACCCGCACGGTCGTACGCGATCGCCAAGCTCAGCTCCGCCTCGGAGAGCGCCGGGTCCCGCTCGAGCGCGCGCCGCAGGTGGGCAATGGCCGGCTCGAGCTGCCCGAGCCGCAGCAGCGACGTTCCCAGATTCGCCGCGATGTTCGGATCCCGCGGTGCGAGCTGCGCCGCGCGCGTAAAGGACTCCAGAGCGCGAGAGGGATCGCCCGCCCCTAGCGCCAACGTTCCCCGGGCCGCATGCACTCCCGGGTACTCGGGGCGGATCGACTCCGCGCGCTCGAGCCATTGCTGCCCCTCGGCTTCCTGTCCCATCGTCGCCAGGAGGAGCGCGAGATTCGCCATGGCTTCGACGAGGAACGGATCGTCGTCGATGGCGGCGCGATAGGCATCCCTCGCAGCGGGCAGATCGCCCCGAAGCTGCGCTGCAAGGCCTACACCGAAGAGCGACGTTGCCCGCTCGAGCCGCGCGAGGTTCTGGGCCTCGGACGCCTGGGCCGGGAGTGCGGCCCCGAGAGCCCAGCACAGGCCGAGCGCGGTCATCCAACCCGAGATCGATCCGATGCCCCTCATGGTCTCACTCCGTACGGCTGGCCGATGGGCCGGCGCCACCATGGTGGCTCCAGGGATCGCTGACTCCGCAGGCTCTCGATCGCATCGACGGCCTGCATGGCTTCATCCGTGATGCGCACGATGCGGGTGGGCTCCATGAGCGTCGGCGTGAGCAGGATCACGAGCTCACTGCGGCGCTCTTCCGCGCTCGTCGAGCGAAAGAGTCGCCCGAGCGCCGGGAGATCGCCGAGGAAGGGGACCTTGCGCTCGAGGGTGTACTCGCGGCTCTGGACCAGGCCTCCGATCACGATCGTCTTGCCGTCGGGGACACGCAAAACGGTGTCGGTTTCGCGCAGGTCGATCACGGGCAGGCTCCCCAGCTGGGGCTGGCCGGCCGCCGACGAGGGCTGGAGCTCGACGTCCACGACCTCGGACACGCTCGGGTGGATGTGCATCGTGATCTCGCCCGAATCGGAGACGTGCGGGGTGACGTCGAGGGTCACGCCCACCGGGATGATCTGGGGGACGAACTCCGTCGTCTGGGTGACGCCGACGCCCTCGACGACCTGGCTTTCGACCTCGGCGATGAAGAAGACCTGATTGCGCACGACCTTGATCAGCGCCTTGTGGTTGTTCAGCGTGGTGATCCGTGGCGTCGACAGGACGCGAAGATCGGTCTGCGTGGCGAGGGCGCGCAGGATCGCGGCGATGCGATCGTGAGCGAAGCCGATGGCGAACTCGCCCTCCGTGAAGGTGGGCGTGAGCGCCTGGGCGACCGTGGCGGGCTTGAAGCCTGGGAAGCCGGGCAGCGACGATCCGATGGAGCGGCTCACTGCGCCCTGCGCGGATCCCGGCAGCCCGGGCGCCACCTCGAGGTCGATCCCCAGATCCAGGTCGTCGCCGAGTGTGATCTCGAGGATCTGCGCGTCGATCAGAACCTGTCGTCCCGCCGCCTGCGAGAGATCCTCGAGGTAGCGCTCCACCTCCGCGATCGTCCCCCGCGGAGCCGTGACCGATACGAGTCCGGACTGTCGCGACACCAGGACGCGCCGGTGCCGCAGGGGCTCCGTGGCACCTCGCTCCTCCTCGCTCGTCGCGCGATCGTTCTCGGCGTCCGGAGCTCCGAGCACGATCGACCGCATCGTGGCCTCGAGCTCACCCCAGAAGTCGACGGTCTGCGTGGTCTGCACCCCCGCCGAGCTCGTGTCCTCGTCCGAGGAATCGCCGCTCGACGTTCCCACGTCCGGCCGCGAGGCGATCGCACCCGATCTTCCCGGCCATGGGCGGCGCGCGGTGT
>CAZOTO010000101.1:0-12372 GCA_964582775.1 uncultured Myxococcales bacterium | reverse complement strand
GCTCCCGGCCCGTGGCGTCGGCGATGCGCTGCACGTGATCGCGCAGCTCGATCTGCAGACCGCGCGGCAGCTCCATCCCGAAGTCGCGCTCGAGCACGTAGGCCACCCCTCCCTTGCCCGACTGGCTGTTGATGCGAACGACGGCCTGATAGCTGCGCCCGACGTCGGCGGGATCGATCGGCAGATAGGGCACGTCCCACGGCACGTCGCTCACCTTTCCGCGCGCGGCCATCCCCTTGCGGATCGCGTCCTGGTGCGAACCCGAGAACGCGGTGTACACGAGCTCGCCCGCATAGGGATGGCGCGGATGCACGGGCAGGCCCGTGCACTCCTCGGCCACGCGCACCAGCGCATCGATGTCGTCGAGCACCAGCCCGGGATCGACGCCCTGTGTGAGCAGATTCAGCGCGAGCGTCACCAGATCGACGTTGCCCGTGCGCTCGCCATTGCCGAAGAGCGTCCCCTCCACGCGCTCGGCCCCCGCGAGCATCGCCAGCTCCGCTGCCGCCACGGCCGTGCCGCGGTCGTTGTGCGGATGCACGCTCAGCACGATGCGATCGCGCCCGCGAAGTCCGCGGGCGAAGGCCTCGATCCGATCGGCATACACGTTCGGCATCGCGTTCTCCACGGTCGCGGGCAGGTTCAGGATGAGCGGCCGCTCCACCGTTGGCTCGAACACGTCCATCACCGCTTCGCAGACCTCGATCGCGAAGTCGTGCTCGGTCGCCGTGAAGCTCTCGGGCGAGTACTGGAACCCGATCTCGGTATCTCGGAGCGCCTCTGCACACCGGCGCACCCGCTCGGCTCCGCGCACGGCGATCTCGACGATCCCCGCGCGATCGCTTCCAAAAACGAGGCGACGCTGCTGCTCCGACGTCGAGTTGTACAGGTGCACGATCGCGCGCCTCGCCCCGCGCAGGGCCTCGAAAGTGCGATCGATCAGCTCCGCGCGGGCCTGCGTGAGCACGCCGATCGTCACGTGATCGGGGATGCGCGACGTCTCGACCAGCTCGCGCACGAACGCGCGGTCCGTCTCGGAGGCGGCGGGGAAGCCGACCTCGATCTCGGCGATGCCGATCCCGACCAACGCGTCGAAGAGGCGCCGTTTCCGATCGGGCCCCATGGGCTCGACGAGCGCCTGGTTCCCATCGCGGAGGTCGACGCTGCACCACGTGGGTGCGCGCTCGATCGTGCGACTCGGCCAGCGGCGATCCGGCAGGGCCACGGCGGGAAACGGACGGTACTTGTGGACGGGTGCTCTCGACATGCTCGCTCCTCGAAGATGCGGGGCGCTGCGCGGTTCGCAGTCCCCCCAAGGGAAGACCGGAAGAGGTCTTCCGGACGGCTCGTGCGACGATCGCGGCCGACGTACGGCCGCCGGGAGGCCGCTAGGCCCGGCGACCGTCGGTAAGGGCGAGGAGAAGGAGCGAGCGCACGGCGAGGCCGTGCGACGCGAGAGCGACGGCAGAGGACACACGGACGCGTACGCCGGATCCGATCGGTCCGCTCGTCGAGCGGGCCGGCGAACTGGATCGCATCGCGCAAGATCGGGCCATCGAACTCATGTTCCGCAAGCTACGGGGCCTTCCGCACACCGTCAAGCCTCGATTCCAGTGCGACCCGCGCTGTGGCACGGAAATGCGTTCCCGTACACGCAAGGGAGTCGGTGCCTCGCACTCGACGGGCGCGGCACCGACTCCGATGAGGAGCCACAGGAGCTATGCGATGTCTTGCATCCCTCCGGGAAGCGGGATCGGCTTGCGCGAGGGCACGAGGACCGGGGCGGCGACGCTCCCCTTGCGGTGCGCGAGCGCTCCCGCCACGAAGGTCGCGAGCGCAGCCGTCCCCGCGATGAACACCCCGTCGGGAGCGATGCGAAGCCAGAGGAACGCGCGCACCACGGGCTGTTCGTAGAACTCCCACGCCCGCGCAGTCCAGTAGCCGCCCTCCGCCGACTGGAGCAGCTGCAGGTAGCCCACGGGCACCAGCACGAAGAGCACCATCGCGAGCAGGCCGATGTTGAGCGCCGCGAACGACAGGCCCACGAGCCGCCCCGCGCGCGCCCAGTACTCGTCGCGCACGGTGCCGCGCAGGATGAACATCATCATGGCGATCGCGAGCATCCCGTACACGCCCATGAGTGCACCGTGCGCGTGGGCCGCCGTGAACCACGTCCCCATCTGGAAGAAGCTCACCGCCGGCAGGTTGATCAGGAAGCCGAGCACACCCGCTCCGAACAGGTTCCAGAACGCAACCGAGATCAGGAACCAGAACACCGGCTTGTACGCGAACGACCGACCCTGCCGCTCGAGCGTGCGGTGCTGCGGCCCTCGACGAGCCCCATCTTCCAGAAGATCACGCCCATCACCGCCACTGCGAAGACCTCGAAGATCTCCTCGACCCACAGATGGATCACCCACCAGCGCCAGTACTCGGCGATGGAGATATGCGTGTCGCGCGTGAAGAACAGCGCCGTGACGTAGACGAGGGCAACACCCGCCGTCGAATACGCGAACAGGTGCGCCATTCCCCAGTGATCGCGTTCGGCGCGGATCGCGGGCCATGCGGCGCGCAGCACGAGCCAGGCCCAGAAGCCGAGACCCGCGAAGAGCAGCGCACGCCACGCGTAGCCGAGCTCCAGGTACTCCCATCCCGCGCTGCCGAGCGAGTGCAAGGAATCGGGCATCCAGCCCATCACCGACAGGTACTGGCCGGCCATCGAGCCCACGGCGACGAGCACGACGGCCGTGAAGAGCAGATCCACGAACCGCCCCTGGTGTCGCGGTTCCCGGCCACCGATGAGCGGCGCCATGTACAGACCCATCGCCAGGAAGCACGCCGCGATCCAGAACACCGCGAGCTGCAGGTGCCAGCCGCGCGCCACGTTGAAGGGAAGCCACTGCGAGAGGTCGATGCCGTAGAAGCCTTGGGGCTCGACGTACGAGTGGGCCATGTAGCCGCCCAGGAGGACCTGTGCGACGAAGAGCACACAGGCTACCGCGGGGAGCTTCACGACCTTGCGCTGGCTCGCGGTGGGCTCGATCTCGTGGAGCGCGAGGGCTGCCTCGCCCGTCTCCTCGCCGTAGTAGCGGCCGCGGAAGGAGAGCGCAGTGATGAGCGCGACTCCGGCCACGAGCAGCGCGACCGACAAGCCGCTCCACAGCACGGAGTCGGCCGAGACGACGTTTCCGACGGACGCCGCATACGGCCAGTTGTTCGTGTAGGTGTAGGTCTTTCCCGGGCGATTCGTCGTGCCGACCCAGGCGGACCACCAGAAGTAGTGCGCGAGGCTGCGCAGCTCCGCGGCGTCCATGCGGACGTGCACTCCCTGGCGGGGCCAGCTCGACAGCGCCTCGCTCGCGACGAACGACTCCAGGTGCCGCAGGCCGCGAAGCTGTGTCTCGCTCAGAGGAAGCCGATCGCGTCCGGCGTCGTAGCGGTTCGTCTTGAACTCGCGGACGATGGCGTCGCGATCGCCGAGATCCTCGGCGTAGACGCGCTCGAGCTCTCGAACCGCCAGTGCGGTGAAGTCCGGCCCGTAGTACGAGCCGTGCCCGAGGAACGATCCGAAGTCGGCGAGCTGATGCTCCAGGTAGGCCCGCTGCCCTTCCATGATCGAATCATGGGTCGCCACCACGGAGCCGTCCGGAGCCGATATCTCGGCCTCCAGCGCCGCGGCCCGTTCGAGGGAGAGACCTTCCGGGCGGCCGCACCCGCCGCCACGAGCGGATCCGAGGGGTCCGCGCCTACGGACCGCACGACCGGTGCCCGCATGCTCCAAGTTTCCACCCCCTGTCGATCGAGCTCTCTTGGAATTGTGTGACTCTGAACGGTCCTTGGTGTGCGGACGAGGATTTTTCGGCTATGGATCACTCACTCGAGTGACTCACGAACGAGAGTGGAGGCCATGGCGAATCCGAACTCCGGACCTGTCCTGCTCGACGACCTACCGCCGCCTCTTCTCGACGCGGCCCTTGCATGGTGCGCAGCGCAGGGACTCGATCCCGTTCCGTGCCGCGATGGGAGCCTGCCAGGAGAGTGGACGGCCCCCTTCTCCCTGTGCATCTCGTTCGTCGAAAAGGTCGGTGTCGATGTCGAGAAGCGACTGGCCACGGGGCTCGCCGATACCTTTCCGTCGCCTTGGATCGTCGTCACACGGGACTCCTGTTCCGAGCAACGGGCATGGCTCCACCGCTTGGGAGTCGAGGCCGTGCTCGACTCCCGGATGCGGCCGGCAGACCTGCTCTGCTCGATGACCCGCCTTCTGGAGAGCTCCGGAGAGACGCCGTCCAGGCATCTCGATGGGTGGAGTCGGTCCATCGAGACCCTTCGCTCCCAGATCCACAAGGTGGCAGCCCTGCATTCGAGCGTTCTCCTCGAGGGAGAGACGGGTACGGGAAAGGGGGTCGCCGCCCGCATGATCCACACCTTGTCGGGCCGGTCGGAGCGGCCATTCATTCACGTGGATTGCGCGGCGTTGCCTCCGGGTCTCATCGAGACGGAGCTCTTCGGCCACGAGCGAGGCGCCTTCACGGGCGCGCTCAACCGGAGGACGGGCCGTTTCGAGCTTGCGAAGTCGGGGACGATCTTCCTCGACGAGATCGGCGACATGGATCGCTCCCTGCAATCCCGGCTGATGCGCGTGCTCGAGGACCGCGTCTTCGAGCGCGTGGGAGGCATCGAGACCGTGCCGATGCAGGCACGCGTGATCGCCGCGACGAGCCGGGATCTCGCGAGTGCCGTTCGGCAGGGGGACTTCCGGGAGGATCTCTACTTCCGGCTGAGCATCCTGCGACTGCGCCTTCCACCGCTGCGCGAACGCATCGAGGACCTTCCCGTCCTCATCCGCATGGGCATGCGCAGGATCGCCCGCAGGTATGCGACGTCGGCCCCCGTCATCCCCAATGCCTTGCTTGCGCAGCTCGAACGGCACCCCTGGCGAGGCAACGTACGGGAGCTCATGAACACGCTCGAGCGAACGCTCGTCCTGCCCCCCGAAGAGGTGATCGACCGCGACTTCCTCGACGGCAGCGGTGCAGGGGGAGCCGAGCAGCGCTTCGATGCACTGCCCCGCCTCAGAGATCCCGAGAGCGAGGCGATGCGCGAGGAGATTCGCACGGTCCTCGCAGAGACCGGTGGCAATGTCGCTCGCGCGGCACGGCGGCTCGGAATCTCGCGCAGCACCCTGCGCTACCGGATCCTACGCCACGGCCTCTCGCACCTGATTCCGATGGACTGAGCCAGCGCGGCGAGGAGCTCCGCCCACTCAGTACACGGATGCCGTCGGCAGCGAGGAACGCTCGTACGAGTAGTCGTCGGCGATTCCATCCTGGCCGAAGTACACCACCAGCTGATGCCGGGTCTCCCGGCCGACTCCGACGTTCACCGGTGTGTGTACACCGCGTCGCCCGGTGATCCAGGCCACCGTGTTCCACACCCGGGCGAGGAAACCGGTATCCGCCCGCTTCCGCTCGCGGAACTCGTAGACCCACTGCGAGCCGCCGTTCGCCCGGACCCGCACGCCCGTGGGCTCTCCGAAGAGGCGGCGGACGTCCGTATTCGTGGTTCGCCCCGGGACGATGTGCGTGACGCGGTCGGGATCGAAGGGACGTCCCGAAGTGGCGCATCCGGGCAGCGCGACCGCGATCGCGACGGCGAGCAAGAGGGTACGTCCCGTGCGAGTCACGCGACGAGTATACCGCGCGAATCGCGGCGCGCTCCGAGGCACCGGGTCGCTAGGCCTGGAACACGGTCTCGTCGGGGAGGCGAATCGCCGTGAGCGGTCCGCCGTACACGCATCCGGTATCGATCCCGATCGAATACGGAAGGTTCCAACGCACCTTCATGTCGGGCATCGGCGTGTGTCCATAGATCACGGTGACGCCGAGACTGTGCGGGACGTCGGCCGTACTGCGCTGCCAGAGCAGGTCGCGCGGCCGCTCGCGCTCCAAGGCGTATTCGGGCACGGAGAGCCCCAGCGCCTGGCGGGAAAGTCCCGCGTGGACGAACGCATACGGCCCATCGAGATGCCACATCGCGAGGGACCGGAAGAACGCGGCGTGCGTCTCGGGGAGCTCGAAGGACTCGGAGGCCTCGAAATAGCCGTAGCTCGCGAGCGTCGTTTCGCCCCCGTTGTGCAGGAACGCCTCCGCACCGAAGTACTCCGGCCTCTCCCAACCGAGGAACGAGAGGAACATCGATTCGTGATTGCCCAGGAGGAACGTGCACGGATACCGCTGGCGAAGGTCGAGCAGATCCTCGATCACGCCCTTCGGATCGGGGCCACGGTCGACGTAGTCGCCGATGAACACCAAGCGGTCTCCATCGCGCAGCGGCAGCTCGGCGAGCAGGCGTCGCAACGAATCGCGCATTCCATGGATGTCACCGACGGCGTAGATCATCGCGTGGGGCTTATCGGTCGACGTCGATCGCGCTCGAATCGCGCATCATCCCCGGCCCGAGCTGACCGAGCTGCCCGCAGGCGGCGAAGATGTCGTCCCCGCGCGGACGACGAACGGTGACGGCGAGCCCCGAGCGCCGGGCTTCGCGAGCGAAGGCGTCGATTCGCTCCTGCGGCGGACGGCGATACGGGGCCCCGGGGTGCTCGTTCATCGGAATGAGGTTCACCTTGGCACACAGGCCACGCAGGAGCGCGGACAGGCGGCGCGCATCGGCAGGGGCGTCGTTCACGCCGGCGATCAGCGTGTACTCGAACGAGAGGGGATCCCGTCGCGTGGCCGGGAACTTCCGGCAGGCCTCGAGCAGCTCGGCCAGGGGGAAGCGCCGGTTGATCGGAACGAGCTCGTTGCGCACCTCGTCGGTCGTGGCGTGCAGCGAGATCGCCAGGCGCACCGGCGCCACTTCGGCCAGGGCCGCGATCCTCGGCACGAGCCCCGCCGTCGATACGGTGATCCTGCGCGGTGCCAGAGCGAGGCCGTCACCGTGGGTGAGCACGCGAATCGCCGCCGCCACGTTCGCGAGATTGAGCAACGGCTCGCCCATTCCCATGAATACGACGTGCGTGAGCCTCTCCCCGGCCTCGGCGAGCACGTCGCGCGCGATCGCCACCTGGTCCACGATCTCCGCTGCGTCCAGATTCCGGCCGAAGCCGAGCCGACCCGTTGCACAGAACGAGCAGTCGAGCCCGCAGCCGACCTGCGACGACACACACAGCGTGCGCCGTCCGCCGTCGGGGATGAGCACGGCCTCGATGCGTGCACCGTCGCCGGTCTCGAGCTCGAGCTTCCGGGTTCCATCGCGCGACACGCGTACCTCGACGCAGACGAGCGCGCGCGTGCTCCAGTGATCGGCAAGGACGCGGCGCTGTTCCCGGCCGAGGTCCGTCATGGCCTCGAAGTCGCGCACACCGCGCGCATGCAGCCAGCGGAACACCTGCATCCCGCGATAGCCCTCGAGGCCCTGCTCGAGGAACGCCGCGCGCAGATCCTCGGCCGTGAGCCCGAGTGCGCACCGGGTCACGGCCGCCTCCGGTGCTCGAAATAGAACATCGTGCGGCCCTCCGCGCGCCACTCGGCCTCGTAGGCCGTCTCCGGCCGCACGGGTGGATCGTACGACCAGGGCCCCCGTGCATGCAGATTCTCGAGCTCGTCGGTGCAGGCCAGCCGCTCTGCAATCCATTCGGCGTAGCCCGGATGATCGGTCGCCACATGGAGCACCGCACCGGGAACGAGCACGCGAGCAAGCAGCGAGAGAAACGGCGGCTGGATCAGCCTGCGCTTGAAGTGCCGCTTCTTCGGCCATGGATCGGGGCAATTGATCCAACACTCCCCTACACATTTCGGCGGCAGCGCGCGATCGAGCACGAGCTCGGCCGCGCCGTGTACGAGGCGCACGTTCGTCACACCGCGGCGTGCGAGCCGCTTCGCCGCCTTCTCCACGCGCTTTCGCGAGACCTCGACCCCGAGAAAGGCGCGCGCGGGCTCCGCCTCGGCGAGCGCCGCGATGAGCTCCGCACGTCCGAACCCGATCTCGAGCACGATCGGAGGCGCCCCGACGGTCTCTTCGAGACCCAGGAGCCGAAGGTCCTCCACCGGGAGAACGGCGGCTAGCGCAGTGGAATCCGGAATGGCCACAGAAGCTGCGCTCCCGAGAAGAGCCCGGGCAGGTCGGAGATCCGCCCATGCAAGGGCTCGCGATGCCAGAAGCGCCCGACCCCGCCGAAGCGAGGCCCGAGCCAGGACGCAACGACCCGCTCGCGCGGAACCCCCGACAGCTCCGCCGCGCGCGCCACCGCTCGCTCCCATCCACCGAGATGATCCACGAGGCCGAGCGCGTGGGCCGCCCCGCCGGTCCACACGCGCCCCTGCGCGATCTGCTCCATCCCTTCCGCCGGCATCGAACGGCAGGCGGAGGCCTTCTGCACGAAGTCGTCGTACAGGCGGCGCACCTGCCGTCCCAGGAGATGACGCTCCTCTGCGCTGCGCGCGCGGGTGGGATCGTAGATCCCGACATGACGGCCGCGCTCGACTCCATCCACGTCGATGCCCAGATCGTCCAGGAGACCGTGCACGCCGAGCGACGCGAGGACGACCCCGATCGAACCCGTGAGTGTCGTCGGCTCGGCCACGATTTCGTGCGCAGCCATGGCCACGTAGTAGCCACCGGAAGCCGCCGTGTCGCCGAGGCTCGCCACGACGGGCTTCTCCTCGCCGAGCTTGCGCACGGCTCGCCACAGCAGATCGCTTGCCAGCGGATCGCCGCCGGGGCTGTCGATGCGCAGCACGACGGCCCGCACCTCGTCCATCCGCGCGATGCGCCGAAGCAGGCCCGCCAATCCGCGCGACGATCCCATGGACGAGCGCACGAGCCCGAGGATCGGAACGATCGCAATCCGCGCGGGGCCCGAGGCGATCGGATGCCAACGGAAGCGACGCCGGGCGACACGAACGTAGGTAGGGAGCGAGATCATCCGCCGCTCGACGGATCGATCCTCCTCGGAGCCATCTGCCACGGTGGCCGCCGGCGCCGCAGCGCCTCCTCCGAGCGCGACGAGCCGCGCAGGAACCTCGTCGGGGTAGACGAGATCGTCGACGATACCGGCATCGCGGGCCTCGGCCGCCAGGTACGGCCCCGCATCGATCCACTCCTTCGCGCGCTCCGGGCTGCCCGCCCTGCCCCGCGCGAGGCCGTCGACGAGCGCACCGTAGAGGTCGTCGATCACGGACTCGAGCGCACGCCGCGCCGGCTCGGACAGGGACTCCCGCTCGACGATCTCTCCCGCGGACTTGTAGATGCCCGCCGCGATCACGTCGGCCGTGACTCCCATGCGATCGAGCGCCCGGCGCAGGAACAGGCTCTCGAGCTTCACGCCGAGGAGATCGAGCCGGCCCTCGGGTGCCATCCAGAACCGATCCGCGAGCGCGCCGAGCCAAGCCCCCGCGTTCCCCGTCGACTCTGTGTACACGGCGAGCTTCTTGCCGCTGGCGCGAAGCTCCTCACAGGCTCGCGCGAGATCGGCCACTTGGGCCCAGCCGAGCGGCGCACGGCCCAGATGCAGCACGACGCCGCGCACCCGCCGGTCGCGTCCCGCCAGTGCCAGAGCCTCGAGAATCTCTGCCAGCGTGGGCGGGGCAGGCACGGGGCTGCGGAGCAGCGCCGGAAGGGTCGGCGCCGCCTCGGAGACACCGCGGTCGAGCGGAAGGACGACCCAATCACGGGGAATCCGCGACGCCGCCGCGGCCATGGCGACATCGCGAACGGCGATTCCCAGATTCGCGAGGACGCGACCGGCCCATTGCACGGGACCGCCGCTCGGACGCACGTCCATTCGAGAGGAATCCTTCCCTGATGGCGCGGCGGTCACTCGTCTTCGGGCTCGGGATCGCGGTCCACCCCGGCCAACAAGCGGATCCGCTCCTGGATGATCGCGAGCCGCCCGCCGTCGGAAGCCTTCGGCGCCTCTCGCGGCCCGTACCGGTCGATCTCGCTGCGGGTGATCGCAATGCGCTCCTGCGTGGCCGGGTGGCTCGAGAGGAACTGCGGCAGAGCGATGCCCGTTCGGGCCGACTCGCGCTGGAGCGTCTCGAACATGGTGATCATGCCGATCGGGTCGTAGCCCGCGTTCACCAGGGTCTCGACGCCCAGGCGATCCGCTTCGCGCTCGAACTCCTGCGTGTAGGTGCTGATGTACGCCGTCGCGGCCACGCCGGTCGCCACCTGACCGGCGTCGGCGGCATACGGATTGCCGGTGAGGATCGCGATCAGCACGGAGGCGACGTTCGCCGCGACTCCCGTGTTGCGCTGGCGCTTGTAGAGCTGTGCCGTATGCCGCGCCGTCACGTGCCCGATCTCGTGCGCGATCACACCAGCGAGCTCGTTCACGTTGTCGACGGCCTGGATCAAGCCGGTGTTCACGTAGATCGCACCGCCGGGCACGGCGAAGGCGTTGAGCTCCTCGTCCTCGACGACGTAGAAGCGGAACTCGAAGGGTGAGGGGCGCGAATGCTCCGCGAGATCCCCGCCGAGCTTGCGGATGTAGTTCACGGTCACCGGATCCCGCATGAGCGTGAGCTGCTGCCGCACCTGGCTCTGCACGGCGCGGCCGAGATCCTGCTCCTCCTGCACCGAGATCGCACCGCAGGCCGTGAGCCCCACGGCGAGCACGGCGGCCGCGAAGCGCGTCACCGCGCGACGTCCGGCCGTTCCCCGAATCGAGGCCATTCGTTCCATATTCCTGGATTCCACTCTAGGATTCACCGCACATGGTTTCGACGCCCGAAACCATGGATTTCCTCAGGGTACCGATCACGGACCGGATCACGGACAGCACCGCATCGTCGAAGCGGTGGTTGTCGACGATCGGATCGCCCCGATGTTCGGCCTCGGACAGGAGGTAGTCCTGGATGGCCCGGATCTCCTCGAAGTGCTCGAGGTACCGGTCCGCCGGGCGCTCGCGCGCCTTCTCGGCCCGGGAGGAGAAGCGCCCACGGTACGCATCCGCGTCGAGCGAAGCCACGACCAGGTAGATCACGTGCGCCTCTTCCCGGTAGCGATCGAGGTCGAGCATGCTGGGCACGAGGTTCACGCCCTCGATCAACATGCTCGTGTTCTCCTCGACCGCCCGGGCGAGCAAGCCGCGCACACCGACCGAGATCTTCCCGGCCTGCTCGAGGAAGCCCGCGATCACGGGATCGCGCAGCGCATCCCCTTCGGAGTGGAGCATGCGATGCGCATCGTACGTGGAGCAATGGATCTCTGGCATCAGCTCGGGCGAGAACATGAGACGCATGATCTGCCGAATCGAATCGGTGCCGATCACACGTGCGATCTCGAGCCGCCGCGCCACCTCCACCGCAATCGACGTCTTGCCCACGCCCGTCGACCCACCGAGCAGGATGAACAGCGGACGACCATCCTCGAGCGTCCGACGCCATACGGTGTAGCTCTCCGCGGCGCGCGCTCCGTGCGTGCGCTCGATCGTCTCCCGTACCAGGTCGCGCAACGCGATGCGCTCGATGCGGGTCACACCGTCGCGCAGCAACCGGGTCTCCAGATGCCGTGCGACGTCGTACGCGTCGCTCGGCTCGAGCCCCGCTCCCTGCAGCGATACCGCAAGGATGCCCTTCGAGAACGGGGTGCCTCCTCCCCCCGGCGACACGACCCGCGGGGGCTCCTGCAGGGGGGGGAGGGGCAGGGTCTCCAAGTCGTAGCGTTCGCCGAGCAGATCTTCGACGATCTTCGACAGATCCGCACGGGTGACCTCCGCGCACCCGCTGATCCGTTCGCGCACGCGCGAGGCCGTATCCAGCGCGACGTCGAACGGCACCCCTCGCGACACCAGCGATTGAACGAGGATGCCGCGCATGAACGGCCGCGACCCATCGGGTCCCGCCACCGTGATCGGAGGCTTCTTGGCTCCCGCCATGGGCGAAGAACGGTATCAAACGGCAGGTAGCGCAGCGAGAACGCTCAGCGCGACGCCGTGGCGTACGCCGCGGCCGCTCACACGGAACCGCTCCGCTCCGATGTGTCGCAGCACACCCTCGAGGATCACCAGCCCGGCGACGATCACGTCGGCGCGGCCCGGCTCCATGCCCGGCAGCGCGCGACGGGCCTCGACGTCGAGCGCCGCCAGGCGCCGGACCCACGCCGCGACATCGGCGCGGACCATTCGCATGCCCTCGATGCGCTCCTCGGAATAGACATCGAGCCGCACGGCGAGTGCGGCGAGCGTCGTCGCGGTCCCCGCGACGGCGACCACCTCCCCCCTTTCCCCGAACGCGTCGAGCTCTCCGGGGATTCGCGCGTCCGCTGTCCGCGCAACCGCTTCCGCCAGCCGCTCGAGCTCGGAGGCAGGCACGGGATGATGCGACACGAACGACTCGGTGAGGCGCACGGATCCGAGGGGAAGGC
>CAZOTO010000100.1:0-12465 GCA_964582775.1 uncultured Myxococcales bacterium | reverse complement strand
CCGAGAGCCCCTGCGCGCCCTTCGGGACCCGGAACACGCCAAGCCCCTCGCGCTCACCGGGCGTCCCGGACGTGCGCGCCACCACGACGATCTCGTCCGCCACGTGTCCATCGAGCACGTGACGCTTCGCCCCCGTGAGGAGGAAGCCGGAGCCGTCGGCCGTGGCGCGCGTGTCCACCCGGTACGGCGCGAAGTGCGGGCCCTCGTCGAGCGCGAGGGCCACGATGTGCTCGCCCCGCGCGAGGGCAGGAAGCCGCTCGCGCTGCAGCGATTCATCCCCTCCCCTGCGAAGGCACTCCACCCCGAGCAGTGCCGTCGAAAGAAGGGGCGTCGCGGCAAGCGTCCGTCCACACGCCTCGAGCACGACGCCGAGCTCCGCATGGCCCAGACCCGCACCGCCGTACGCCTCGGGGATCAGGATCCCCGCAAAGCCGAGCTCGGCCATCGCCTGCCACAGCTCGCGCGAGAAGCCGATCGGATCGCGCGAGTCGCGCAGCCGGCGCAGCTCGGCGATCGGCGCGCGCTGGTGCACGAGATCGAGGGCCGTGCGCTGCAGGAGCTCCTGTTCCTCGCTGAGCACGAGACCCGTCACGACGGAAGCCCCAACACACGCCGTGCGATCACGTTCAACTGGATCTCCGAGGTGCCGCCCTCGATCGACTGCGCCTTCGAGCGCAGCCATCCGCGCGTGAGCGCGAGCTCGCGCGCGCGGTCGGCCTCGCCCTCCCAGCCGATGCCCTGCGTGCCGAGCGCCGCCATCATGACCTCCCAGCGCCGCTTCGAGAGCTCCGAGCCGTAGAGCTTGAGGATCGATGCCACGGCGCCCGAGCCGCGTCCCGCCTTCGCCTCGTCGGCGGCCCGTCGCAGCGTGGCGCGGAAGGCGAGCGTATCCATCCGTTCGCGCGCGATCGCGTCGCGCAGCACCGGATCGGCGAGGCGACCGTCCCGGTAGCCGACGAATTCGCCCGCGAGATCGGCGACCGAAGAGCCAGCCTCGCCGGCGGGACCGAAGCCCAGACCGCTCAGCATGCGCCGCTCGTGCTCGAGCAGGCGCTTGGCGATCGTCCAGCCCCCGTCCGGCGGGCCCACGAGATTGCGCTTCTCCGCACGCGCTCCGTCGAGGAAGACCTGGCAGAAGGGAGACGCGCCGCTGATCAGGCGAATGGGGGAGACGGCGATCCCGGGCTGATCCATGTCGATCAGCACGAAGCCGATGCCCTCGCGCTTGGATGCCTGCGGATCCATGCGCACCAAGCAGAACATCCAGTCGGAGCGGTCCGCGTACGACGTCCAGACCTTCTGCCCCGACACCACGTAGTGATCCCTGCGGTCCTCGCAGCGCGTCTCGAGCGACGCGAGGTCGGAGCCCGCTCCGGGCTCGCTGTAGCCCTGGCACCAGCGGATCTCGCCGCGCGCGATCGGCGGCAGGTGCTCGCGCTTCTGCTCCTCGGTGCCGAACTCGAGGAGCACCGGGCCGAGCATCGAGAGGCCGAAGGAGAAGAGCGGCGTGCGCGCCCCGATGCGCACGAGCTCCTCGCCGAGCACGCGGGCGCGCTCGGGATCGAGGCCGGCGCCTCCGTACTCGCGCGGCCACGAGGGGCAGGTCCAGCCCTGCCCCGCCATGCGCTCGAGCCAGAGCTTCGCCTCGGGATTCGCGTAGAGGGCCTTGCGTCCGCCCCAGGCGATCTCCTCGACGTCCCGGACCGGTGTGCGCATCGACACCGGACAGTTTCGCGCGAGCCACGCGGCCACATCGGCGCGAAAGCGCTCGATGTCCGTCGAAGACGGGATCGGATCGGGCTCCCCGGACACGAAAGATCCCCCTCCCTCCGCTGGCGGCGCTCCATGGTGCCCTCTACCGGGGCCAGATGTCCATCGTGGGCCGGTCCCGCTCGACATCGCGGCCGGTTTACGCTTGCATTGCACGCCATGAGAGCCCTGCGACAGCTCCTTGGTCTCGAGCCCCGCCGCGACGATGCGCGCGACACCCAGACCGTGCTGCGCATCGCGCGCGAGCTCGATTCCCTCCCTGCAGACGAAGCACGCTTCCTCGCGGCGTTCGCGTACGTGCTCGCGCGCGTGGCCCGCGCCGACCTCGAAGTCTCCGATGCGGAGATGCGCACCATGGTCGAGATCGTGCAGGAGTACAGCGACCTGCCCACGCCAGAGGCCACTCTCGTGGTGACGATGGCGAAGACGATGGCGACCACGCTCGGCGGCACCGAGAACTACGTCGTGACGCGCCAGTTCCGCGAGATGGCGAACCGCGCCCAGCGCGTCGACCTGCTGCGCTGCCTGTTCGCCGTCGCGGCCTCCGACGAGAGCATCTCGTCGGTGGAGAGCGCCGAGATCACGCGCATCGGCACCGAGCTCGGCTTCGCGCCCGACGAGATCGTCGCCGTGCGCTCCGCCTTCCGCAATCAGCTCGCAGACCTGAAGGGACTGCGGAGCGAGGAGCCGGAAGAGCAATAGCCCTGCGCGGCGTCAGCGCGTCGCGCCGCACACGGTGATCTCGGTGAGCTCCGCCGGCGCGAAGAGCCGCATGGGCGGCCCCCAGGATCCGGTGCCGCGGCTCACGTACAGCTCGGATCCGTTCTTCGTATAGCGGCCGGCGAGATACCGCGTCGCCAGGCGCACGACGAAGCGGAAGGGCCAGATCTGTCCGTCGTGCGTGTGACCCGAGAGCTGCAGGTCGACACCGGAGCGCGACGCCTCGCGGAAGACCTGCGGATCGTGCGCGAGCAGCACGAGCGGCCGCGTGGGATCGCGGCCCGCGAGCGCCGCGGCGAGATCGCAGCGCGGCCCTCCCAACCAACCGCCCGTGCGATCGTGTACCCCCGCGAGGTCGAAGCCCGCATCGCCGCTCGCACCGAGACCATCGAAGCCGACGCGCTCGTTCGCGAGCACGCGGATGCCGAGCGAAGCCACCTGCTCCATCCACTCCTCGACACCCGAGAAGAAGTCGTGGTTGCCGGTGACGAAGAACACACCGAGGGGCGCGCGAAGCTCGCGCAGCGGCTCGACGTCGGCGCGGAGACGGCCGGCGCTGCCGTCCGCGAGATCGCCGGTGATCACGACGAGATCGGGCGCGAGCGCGTTGCAGCGCGCGACGAGCGATTCGACGAAGCGCCGGCCGAGGATCGGTCCCACGTGAAGATCGGAGAGCTGCACGATGCGAAGTCCGTCGAGCGCAGGGGGCCAACGCCGAAGCGCAATAAACGCGCGCTGCAACCGTGGCGGACGCAGCGCGGACACGAGGCCCACGGCGCCCGCGAGCGCGGCGCTCCCCGCCGCGAACCACGCCTGCGCCCGTGCCGTGGCGCGAGCCTCGGCGGGCCCTCCCGGCGCGTGCGCATCGATGCCGGCGAGCCACAGCACGAGGTCCGAGACCCCGAGCGTCACCACGAGCAGGAACCCCACGCCCAGCCATAGCGACGCAGGCCAGGCGATCCAGCGATGAGCCGACCGGGGGAGACGGCGCTGCGCGATCGGCTCGAGCACGAGCAGCGCCGCGAGCGCGCAGATTCCCCCGAGCAGCCAGGTGCGCAGCGCATCGCCGATTTCCGGCTCGAGCACGAGGCGGCGCGCCACGTAGGCGTGGGCGCAGGCGAGGACACCGAGGGCGACGCAGAGAAGCGTCCCTCCGAGAACCACGCGGAGCCGGCGCCGCTCGATGCCCAACCCGGAATCCCGGTCCGTGCCGGAATCCCCGGCGGGAATGCCGCTCACCTCACCGCCCGGGCGCCGCTCACCCCGTCACCGCCCCCTTCGACGCGCTGCCCACGAGGGTGGCGAACTTCGCGAGCACGCCCTTCGTGTAGCGGGGCGCCGGCGGCTTCCACTCGCTGCGGCGCCGCTCGAGCTCCGCGGCCTCCACGTGCAGATCGAGCCGTCGCTGCTTGGCATCGATGGTGATCGTGTCTCCGTCGCGCACGAACGCGATCGTCCCACCCACCTGCGCCTCGGGTGCCACGTGACCCACGACCATGCCGTACGTCCCGCCGGAGAAGCGGCCGTCCGTGATCAGTCCCACGCAGTCGCCGAGGCCCTTGCCGATGATCGCGGCGGTCGGCGAGAGCATCTCGCGCATGCCGGGGCCGCCCTTGGGGCCCTCGTAGCGAATCACGACCACGTCGCCCGCGCGGATGCGATCGTCCATGATCGCGCGCATGCAGTCCTCTTCGGAGTCGAACACCCGCGCGGGTCCCGTGATCACCGGCTGCTTCACGCCGCTGATCTTCGCGACCGCGCCCTCCTGCGCGAGGTTGCCGCGCAACACCGCAAGGTGTCCCTCTGCATAGACCGGATTCGAGAACGGCCGCACCACTTCCTGCCCCTCGGGCGGTGTGCCCGACACGTCCGCCAGGTTCTCGGCGATCGTCCGACCGGTGCAGGTGAGGCAGCTCCCGTCGATGAGCCCGTGCTCGAGCAGCATCTTCATGATGAGCGGGATACCGCCCACGCGGTGCAGATCCGTCGCCACGTAGCGGCCCGAGGGCTTGAGATCCGCGAGCACCGGCACGCGTGCGCGGATGCGCTCGAAGTCGTCGATCGTGAGGGGAACCTCGGCCGCGTGCGCGATCGCGAGCAGATGCAGCACGGCGTTCGTCGATCCGCCCACCGCCATCACCACCGCGATCGCGTTCTCGAACGCGGCCCGGGTGAGGATCTGGCGCGGGCGGATGTCGCGGCGAACGAGCTCGAGCAGCGCACGGCCGCTCTCGGCGGCGCTCTGGCGCTTCTCGTCGTCCTCGGCCGCCATCGTCGAGGATCCGGGCAGGCTCATGCCCATCGCCTCGAAGGCGCTGCTCATCGTGTTCGCGGTGTACATGCCGCCGCACGATCCCTTGCCCGGACAAGCGTGCTCCTCGATGCCGTGGAAGTCCTCGTCGGACATCCTCCCGGCGGCATGCGCACCCACGGCCTCGAAGACGCTCACGATCGTGAGGTCGTCGCCGTGGTAGTGGCCGGGCTTGATCGTGCCGCCATAGACGAAGATGGACGGCACGTCGAGCCGGGCCATCGCCATCATCGCACCGGGCATGTTCTTGTCGCATCCGCCGACGGCGACGAGGCCGTCCATCGCCTGCGCGCGCACGACGACCTCGATCGAATCGGCGATCACCTCGCGGCTCACGAGCGAGCACTTCATGCCCTCGGTGCCCATCGAGATGCCGTCGCTCACCGTGATCGTGCCGAAGGTCTGCGGCATGCCGCCCGCACCGCGGATCGCCCTGCCACTCGCCGCGGCCAGATCCCCGAGCCCCATGTTGCACGGGGTGAGATCGCTCTCGCCATTGGCCACGCCGACGATGGGCTTTCCGAAGTCCTCGTCGCGGAAGCCGACCGCGCGCAGCATCGCGCGATTGGGCGCACGCTGATCGCCTTGGGTGATCACGTGGCTGCGGGGATTGGATGGTGGCTGGCTCATCACGGTCTCCCAGGGGGCGCTCGCCGAGCGCCGGATTCGGGTGGGCTCCGCGCGTGTATATACCAAGGCGAGCGGCGAGCCGCCGGGGCGATCGCCCGACGCCGCGGGACCGGACACACGCGGCGTCGGCGCGAGCGGTATGCTTCGCGCCATGCACGAGCCCCTCTTCGCGTGTGCACGCCGCGCCGACCCTGTGGAGCAGCGGCCCGCACCGCACGAGCATCCGGGATGAGCGATCGCTGCTGCTCGAGCCAGTCGCTCGACCTCGACGAGCCCCTGCTGGGAACCGCGGGGAGCGCCGAGATCGTGGTGGGCATCGCGTGGCCCAAGCCCTGCTGGCATCCGCACGAAGCGGCGCTCTCGAGGGGATTGCCGCCGGAGATCGCGCAGGTCGAGGCGCGGGCCAAGGCCGCCGGGCGAACGCTGCAGCTTCGCGTGTTCCAGCGCACGCCGGCGGGCAGCCGCGATGCCGTGGAGCTCGTGTGCGTGGACTTCGCCCGGGGCACGAGCCTCCAGCAGATGGGTGTCCCGGTGCGCGAGCTCGCCGCGCGCATCGAGCGCTTCGCCGCGAGCGGGGCCCCCGAAGGGCCACCGTGCGCTCCCCAGCTCTGGGTGTGCACCGACGGCAAGCACGATCGCTGCTGCGCCGAGCACGGACACGCCGTCTTCGAGGCGATGCGCCACGCGGTCTCGCGCCACGGGCTCGCCCTGCCGATCGCCGAGGCGAGCCATCTCGGCGGCCACCGCTTCGCAGCCACCTGCCTGGTCCTTGCGTCGGGTGCGCTCTACGGACGCGTGCGCCCCGAGGATGCGGAAGCGATCGTCGCGGCTGCGGCGAGCGGACGCATCCACGCAGCGCGGTTCCGTGGGCGATCCGGCCGCGGGGAGATCGAGCAGCTCGCCGAAGCGGCCGCCCACGTCGCCGCTCCCGAGACCACGGGCATCCGCATCGAAGCCTTGGAGGAACACGACGGCCGGGCGCACGTGCGGGTGCGCGCGCAAGCGCCCCTCGGATCACGCGCGCTCTCGGTACGGCTTCGCGCCCGCGAGTTCGCGAGCGCCGCGAGCTGCGGGGATCCCCCTCCCTTCGCGCGCCGCCACCGCTGGATCCTCGAGTCCGTGGAAGCCTGTCCGGAGAGCGCATGAGCCGCCGCGCCCTTCGCGCGTGGACGATCCGTGCCGCCCTGCTCGCGGCCGGTCTCGGCGCCGTTGCTCCCGATGCCGCCGGGGAGGAGCGGGCGGCTGCGCCGGGCGAGGCGCCCTCGCGCATCCTCTTCCTCGAAACCGAGTCGCCACGTGCACCCTCCGTGCTGCTGCGCACGCCGCTCTCGATCTCGGTGGTGTCGCGCGAGGAGATCACCGAGGGGCGGCCTGCGTTCTCGCTCGATCAGGCACTCGATCGCGTACCCGGGGTGTTCGCCCAGTCCGGAGAGAACTTCGCGCAGGACAGCCGCATCTCCATCCGCGGCTACGGCGCGCGCGCGGAGTTCGGGGTGCGCGGCATCCGCGTGCTCGTCGACGGCGTGCCGAACACCGCCCCCGACGGACAGACCGAGCTCGACTCCATCGACCTCGCGTTCGTCGATCGCATCGACGTCGTACGCGGTCCGGTGTCGTCGCTCTACGGCGGAGGAGGAGGCGGGCTCCTCGCGATCGACACGATCGACCCCACGGACGCGGCGGCCTACACGTTGCGCTCCCTCACGGGGAGCCATCGTCTGGTGCGCCACTCGGCCACGGCGACGGGGACGGTGGGCAGCGTCGGTTACGTGCTCGGCGCCGCCTACACCCGCAAGAGCGGATACCGCGAGCACTCCCGCGGACGCGAAGCGGTGTGGCTCGGCAAGCTCGTCCGCGAGCTCGACGACGGGACCGAGCTGCGGGTGACGTTCTCCGGTGTCGGATCGCCCGAATCCCAGGAGCCCGCGGGCCTCACCGCCGCCGAGGTCGCGCGCGACCGGCGCATGGCGCGCACGGCGTCGCTCGAGCGCGATGCCCGGGAGCGCGTCTCGCAGCGCAAGCTGTCGTTGCGGCTGCGGCGCCCGTTCGCATCGGGGCGGGAGCTCGTCGCCACGGCGTGGCACGTCTCGCGCGACCTCGCGAACGCTCTGCCCATCGATCGGCGCGTGGATCTCGATCGCGCGATCACCGGGGGATCCCTCGTACTGCGCGACTACGACGGGCGGCTGCGCTGGACGGCGGGCGTCGACACGGACATCCAGAGCGACGAGCGCCGCAACTACCGGAACGTGAGCGGAGCGCGCGGCGCGCTCACGCTTCGCCAGTCCGAGAGCGTGCACGCCACGGGTCCATTCGCGCAGATGGAGTACCTGCTCACCGAATCGATCGGCGTGACCGCCGGGCTTCGCTACGACTGGGTGGAGTTCGAGGCGGGAGATCGCTTCACGCTCGACGGAGATCGCTCCGACGATCTGCGCTTCCGCCAGCTCTCCCCTCGCTTGGGGGTGCGCTTCGGCCCCTCCGATGCGCTACAGGCCTACGCGAATCTCGCCTCCGCGTTTCGCGTGCCCACCACGAAGGAGCTCGCACCATCGGACGCATCCGGCGGCTTCCAATCCGACATCGATCCCGAGAGCACGCTCGGCATCGAGATCGGCGCGAAGGGCGTTCTCGGCGGCGGACGCTTCTTCTATGACGTGGCGCTGTTCGATCTGCACCTGCGCAACGTCGCGGTCGAGGTCGATGACGGCACGAACCTGTGGTACCGCGATGCGGGGCGCGTGCGCAGGCGGGGACTCGAGCTCGCCACCTCGACGTGGCTCGGTCGCGGACTGTCGCTTCGCACGAGCTACACCTTCGCGGACTACCGCTACCGCGACTACTCCGTCGTGAGCGGCGGCACGCGCCTGCGCTACGACGGGAACCGCGAGCCCAACGTGCCGCGTCACCTCGTCTTCGCAGAGCTGCGCTACGAGCACCCATCCGGGCCATTTGCGGCGCTCTCCGTCCGCCACTCCTCCGACATCGAGGTGAACGACGCGAACACCGCAGAGAGCGGATCCGCCACGGTGGCGAACCTGCACGTCGGCTGGCGCATCGAACGGCGCGGCCTCACCTACGAGCCGTTCGTGGGGATTCGCAACGCGACCGGCGTCGAGTACGACGCGACGCTGCGCCCGAACGCCTTTGGCGGCCGCTACTACGAGCCCGCCCCCGAAACCGAGCTCTACGTGGGCATGGAGCTTCGCTTCGGGCGCTAGGCGGCACGCCAGGCGGTGATCGGCACGTGGCCGTCGATCGCGCGCACGCGGTCGATCCACGCACGGACCGCCGGATACGGCGCGAGGTCGAAGCCCCCTTCGGGAGCCACGTGCGTATACGCGTAGAGGGCAATGTCGGCGATGGAGAAGCGCTCATCCACGAAGAAGCTGCGCCTCGATAGATGGCTCTCCATCACCTGCAGCGCCGCCCTTCCCTGCGCCCGCTTCTGCGCCAGCAGCTCGGTGTAGAACGGCGTCATCTGGATGCGCTTGATCGCGAGCCAGAAGCGCGGGGTCGCGATGTTCGGCTCGTGGCTGTACTGCTCGAAGAACATCCACTGCAGCACCTGCGCGCGAGCGAGCTCGCCATCCGGCCACAGCGGCGTGCCCTGCGCCAGGTAGTAGAGGATCGCGTTCGACTCGGGCAGGCATTGTCCGTCGTCGAGCTCGAGCACGGGAATGCGCCCGTTGGGGTTGCGGCGCAGGAACTCCGGAGTTCGCGTCTCGCCCTTCATGATGTCGAGCGCGACGTACTCGCAGGGGCGTCCGAGATGCGCGAGCAGCAGGCGCACCTTGTAGCCGTTGCCCGAGATCGGGTCGTCGTACAGCTTCATCGCTCTTCTCCGCGGATCGCGCCGGTCCGGTTCTCCGCCGGCTACCCCTTGACCAGGCTCACCTTGTAGTTGCCACGCCGCTCGTCGTAGTCGAGATCGATGTAGCCGAGATCTTCGAGCTCCTCGAGCAGCTCGGAGAAGGTGCGGTAGCCGTAGTGCCCCTCTTGGAAGCTCGGATGCACGCGCCGCACGGTCTGCTTCACCAGCGATCCCCATAGCGGATCGTAGTCGGCCTGCAGCGAGCGGATGATCTCCATCACCTGATCGATCGCCTCCGTGCGCTCGCCCAGCTCGGGCTTCGCGGCGCCCTCGGGCGGCTTCCTCGCGGCGGGCTTCTCGGGCTTCTTTCCGGGCACGGGCTTGCGCGGCGCCTGCGGCTTCGCTGCCACGGCCTTCACCAGATCGTCGTAGTAGATGAACTCGTCGCAGTTCGCGACCAGCAGATTCGACGTCGAGCTGCGGATACCGCATCCGATCACCCGCTTGTCGTTCTCCTTGAGCTTCGAGACGAGCGGCGAGAAGTCGCTGTCGCCGGACACGAGCGCGAACACGTCGATGTTCTGCTTCGTGTGACACAGATCGATGGCATCGACGACCATGCGGATGTCGGCCGAGTTCTTTCCACTCATCTTGCTCTGCGGAATGTCGACGAGCTCGATGCCCTGCGTGTGGAACTCCCGCACCTCCGTGCGGTAGTTGCTCCAGTCGCAGTACGCGCGCTTGTAGACGACGCGCCCCTTCTCGAGCAGGCGCTTCAGCACCAGCTCGATCCGGAAGGTCTTCGCGGCCTCCAGGCTGCGCGCGCCCAGGACCAGGTTCTCGAAATCGATGAAGACGGCGATCGACGGCTCGCTCACGGTTCCCCCTCTGTCGCCTTGCAGGCCCCCGATCCCGGGGGCGTCGAAGATACGAACGTGGACTGCGCGGGGCTACGATAGCACGCGAGGCATCCGATCCCGTCGAGCACGCCCATACTCCGCAGCACGTCCTCGCAGGCGGGCCAGCCGCACACCCAGTGGGCCCGCAGGCCCAGCGAGCGGGCCACCTCGACGTTGCGCCGCGAGTCGTCGAAGAAGGCGACCTCGCCGGGCGCGGCGTCGAGAGCGTCCAGAGCGGCGTGGAAGCTCTCGGGATCCGGCTTCACCACCCCCGTCTCGTGCGAGGAGATCATGCGGTCGAAGCTCGGCGCAAGGCGAGCCAGGCGACGGCTCCAGTGCAGCACGTTCGAGTTCGACAGACACGCGACGGTGTGGCTCGCCCGCAGCGCCGCGAGCGCCTCTTCCGCGCCCGGATAGGCGTCGCGCACCCAGCCCTCGAACTCGGCCAGGAACTCCGCGGGCGAGAGCTCGAGCGACCACTCGCGGACGAAGCGCTCGCCGAACGCTTCGGGCGCGATGCGCCCGCGCTCGAAGTCGCGCACCGCGGGCGAGGCGAGCCACGCGTCCTTCAGCGCATCCGTGTCGCGGTCCGGAACGAGCTCGCGCAGGCGCGCGAAGCCGACGTTCTCGACCACGACCCCGCCCAGGTCGAACAGGAGCACGCGTGGAAGCGCCGGGATCACGGAAGGACCGCCCATCCGCTCACCGCGAGGCGTCTCCTTCGGCGTGTGGCGCCTCGAACAGCCCGAGCGCATCGTCGAGCGACTCGTGGGCGCCGTAGATCACGATCACGTCGCCCGCCTCGAGCCTCGTATCCCCACCGGGCGCCGGCAGCGGCTGCTCTTCGCGAACGACGCTCAGCACGACCACCCCCAGGCGCCGCTGCAGCTCGAGCTCGGCGAGCGTGCGGCCCGCCGCCGGGCTCCCCTGCGCCAAGTGCACGACCTCGATCAGACCCCCGGCGACGATCTTGCGGATGTCCCCGAGGAGCTCCGCCGTCGTCCCCAGCCCGCGCAGCGCGCGGTAGTGCTCGGCACGGATCAGCGACTCCTGGATGCGCACGACGTGGCGCGGCACACCGAGATGCTGCAACAACCGCACGAGGATCTCGATCGACGTCTCGAACTCCGACGGGATCACATCGTCGGCGCCGATCCGCTCGAGCTCGGAGATCTCGTTCACGCGCCGCGCCCGCACGATCACGCGCAGGGTCTCGCTCCCCTGGCGCAGCAGCGCCACGATCCTCCGGGTGGCTGAGGGCTCTCCCACGGTCACCACGGCTGCACGGGCACGCGAGGCGCTCATCGCGTCGAGCACCGCGCGGCGCGAGGCATCGCCGAAGTGGATCGAGACGCCGTCGCGCTGCTCGCCCACGCGGCGCAACCGTTTCCCCGCGCCCACGAAGAGCGGCGTGGCCGCCATGGTGAGGATCGCCGCCCCGAGGAACGCCTGCTCGAGCTCGCGCGACATGAGACCGACCTGCACGCCTTGGTGCGCGAGCACGAACGAGAACTCGCCGATCTGCGCGAGCCCCAGACCCGTCACGATGCCGAGCTCGCGCGAGCGCCACAGAAGAGCAACGACCCCGCCCGTCACGATGCCCTTCATGAGCGACGCGCCGACCAGGGCTGCGAGCGGAAAGAGCTCGGGCATCCGGGCGCGGGCGACGAGCTCGAGAAGCTTGGGGAGAACCGCGCGCGAGGATCACGATCACCGCGAGCACCGCCGCCGCGGTGCCGAGCGCGATCGCAGAGCGCCCGACGTTGCCCTCGGTCGGCCCGACGAGTGCAGGAATGAGCAGGATCATGGGCACGATCGCGAGATCCTGGAACAGCAGGATGCCCGCCGCGGTGAGCGCGATCGTGATCGAGACTTGCGCGCCTCCGCTCGCCGTCATGCGCCCGAGCATGCGCCGCATGCGATCGAGCGAGAACTCGATCCCCACCCCGAAGAGCAGCAACGCGACGCCGATCTCCGCCACCTGCTCGAGCGACTCGGTGGATCGCAGCAGATCGAGCCCGCCCGGTCCCGCCAGCACCCCTCCGAGCAGGTAGGCCGCGATCGGCGGCAGACCGATCAGCCGGCCGAGCGCGAGGGCGGTCGCGGCCACGGCAAGCACGAGGATGATCTCGGTGAATACCACGGTGATTCCCGGGGCAGTCTACCGCGCGCGGATCAAACGGGAACGGCGGTCTGCCGCCCACGCGCGACGATGCGGCCTTCTTCGTCCCGCATCTCGGCTTCCGCGAAGATCAGCCGGCGCCCGGCCTGCACGATCCGGCCCGACACGGTGAGCTTCGGACCGCGCGGCGGACGCAGGA
>CAZOTO010000099.1:0-12570 GCA_964582775.1 uncultured Myxococcales bacterium | reverse complement strand
CGCCACCGGAGGCCGGTTCTGCGTCTGCAGACCGACGAAGTGCACGTCGTCGATGCGCACCGTGCTGTCGAGCGCGCCGAAGCCAAGCAGGTCGAAGTAGAGCGCCGCGCGCGCGTTCGGAGCGATCCCCGCGAGATCGAGCGTGACGACGACCGGCTGGCTGAAGTCGACCAACGACAGCGGATTGCCCTCGGGATCCGCGAGCGTCACCGACGCACCGAGGTACAGCGTGCCGTCCGACTGCAGGTTGAAGAACGCATCGGAGTCGCCGAGCGCAATGGTTCCGGTCAAGGGCTGCAGCGTATCCGGATCGAGCAGTGCGACCTCGAAGGCATCCCGTGGGATGCCGATCGCCGAGGACATCGCACCGCCCGTGATCGTGAACTGCATCCGCGTCGCGCCGGCCGGCAGCCGGAAGACCTGCGCGAGCCGCGAGGTGTGCCGCGAATCCTCCGCGAGAACACCCTCGCCCCCGACGATCGATGCGTTGCCGAGCGTCCGCCAGCCGTACTCGTAGAGCGCGGGATCCGCGATCGAGAGGCTGCCGTTCACGATCATGCCGCCGAGCGCACGCGCGAGATCGACCGAAATCGGAAGACGGCGCATGCCTAGCGGCAGCGTGTCGACCATCGCACTGTTCGCGCCCACCAGCGGGTCGACGTGCGAGAGCCCGAGCACGTGTCCGAGCTCGTGCGTGATCGCGGTCAACAGATCGATGCGGTCCGCGGCCGCGCCGGTGGCAGCATGACGCGCCTCCGCTGAGAGCACGGTGGAGAACTCCTCGCTCCACACCGGCGTCGGATCGACGAACCAACCATGGCCTGCCGCATCGATGTCGAGCGTGAGCCGCGCCGTCGAACCCTCGAGCGAGACCAGGGCGAGCAGCGCTCCCGGAAGATCCGCGATCTCGAATGCGACACCGCCAAGCGAGGCGATGTCGGCACCCGCCTCGAGCCAGAGCGATGCCGCCTGCGTGGCCCGCGGAGCGATCTGTTCGACGGAGAGCGGATCGGCTCCCGGACCTTCGCTCTCGGCAGAGAGCGGAACCGGCACGAATACAGTTGCAACGCCGATGCCCCCATCGTCGTCGGTCACGCGGAGCGTCACGAGGGAGGGCTGCGCGAAGACATGGCTCACCGTCGCTCCCGCGAGGAGCGTGCCGTCGCCGAGATCCCACAAGATCGTGTGCGTATCGCCCGTGCCCGGATCCACGAACGAGCTCGCGAGCTGGTGCGCTCCGCCCGCGACCGCGGGCGGAGTGAGCGCGATCGTCGCCGTCGGATCGACGTTGCCCACGCCCACCACGGCGCTTCGCGTCCCGACCCGCGCCGTGTACGGAGCCGAGTGGAAATCCAGCGCCACCCGGATCTCGTATTCGTCGGCGACTCCGGGCGCCCGGTCATCGGTGTAGACGTGAGGGAAGGTCATCGTGCTGACACCGCTCGTCCCGGATGCCGGAACGACGACACCCGTGAGCTGCGTACCGTCGCCGAAGTCGATGTCGAGGGTGTACTCGCCCGCGACGCTCACCCCGACGACCTCGACCGCGAGCGTGACCGCATCGCCTTCCACGGCCGTCTCGGGCGAAGCCGCGACGCTCCAGCTCACTCCGCTGCCCACGAGAAGGATCGAGCTCGCCGCGGCCGAGACGCCCCCATCGTCGTCGGTGACGACGAGCTGCGCGGTGTACTGGCCGGCACCGAAGAGCTGCATCGACGGCGACTGCTGCGACGAGGTCGCGACGACCGTGCCCACGGAATCGAGGATCGTCCACTGCCACGTGTGCGCGTCCAGCACCCCCGCGTCGGTAACGGATCCGAACAGTGCGAACACCTCCCCGGACCCAACCGCCACGTTCGTCCCCGCATCGGCCGTCGGCGCAGCGTTCGCGACGGTCACCGACGCGGTCGTGGACGCATCACCCGTATCGTCGTCCTCGACCCGGACCGAGACGCTGTACGTGTCCGCTGGGGTGCCGGTCGGATCGTCGTCCAGGTACACGTGCGCGAAGGTCTGGGCCCCGTGGACTCCGACGAGCTGCTCCTCGGGTCCTCCGTCGCCCCAGTCGACGAACACGCGGAACGTGTCGCCGAGCCCCGGGTCGTCGATGTCCACCCGGAGCTCGGCGGCCTCGCCCTCCTGGATCACCGGCGCGAGGAATGCGGCAGTCACCGCGGGCGCAACGTTGGCGACGGTGAGACCCACGTCCCGCGTCGCGATTCCGCCATCGTCATCTTCGATGCGGATGCGCACCTGCCCGAGATCTTCGGGCGTCGCCGTCGGATCGTCGTCCCGCAGCAGGTGCGAGATCGTGAGGTTGCCCGTACCGCTGGGATCGAGCGCGAGCGTATCCACCGTCGTCTCGCCGTCCGGCCAGTCCACGTACAAGGTGAGCACATCGGCGACGCCGCGATCCGAATAGTGCACCGTGAGCTCGGCAAGCTCACCCTCGTCGACGCGGTTCACGTCGAGCTGCGCCGACTCGATGACCGGATCCACGTTCTTCACGGCGACGCCCACCATGTACTCGTGCTTTCCGGTGTCGTCGTCCTCGAGCGTCACGTGGATCAGGTATTGATCTCGCGGCGTGTGCGTCGGATCGTCGTCGTCGTAGCGATAGGATCGAGTGAACGTTCCATCGCCGTCCGGAGCCGTGGACATCACATCGTGATCGACGGAAGGCGCCTTCCCATCGCCCCAATCGATCGTGAGGGTGTAGGTATCCACGAGCCCGAGATCCACGAAAACGCCGTGCAGCATCAGCTCGGAGCCTTCCTCGATCTCGGTCGTGCTCAGTTCGATCTCGACGATCTGCGGCGCGGTGTTCAGCACCTCAGTCCAGATCGTCATGCTGCTAGCGCCAAAGCTGTTGTCGCAGGTGATCGTGATGGGCTGGGAGTCGACCGGCGTCCCGCTCGGGTCGTCGTCCGCATAGTGGTGATCGAGCAAGAGCAGACCGACACCCGGCGCCAGTGTCCGCGTTTCGATCGGAGAGCCGTCCCGCCAATCCACCTGGATCGTCGTCGAGCGGCTCGGGTCGAGCGGTGTGAGGCGCAGCTCCAATCGCGTGTCCGTGCTCTCGGGCAGCGGACCGCGGACCGTCGCTTCGATTCCCTGCGAGAATCGGATGTCATCGAGGAAGAAGAGCTGTCCCAGCGTCGACAACGCGCCGCTCGCCGTGTCGGATTCGCTGAACGCGACCGAAGAGATGCCCTCCATGCCCTCGAACTGGAACTGGATCCGCGCGGTCTTGCCCTTGAACGCATCCGGAACGGAGACGAAGTACGTAGTGCGCTGGAAGAAGCCGACATCGAGCGTCACGTCCTGCCAGTCGCTGTCCTGGAGTCCCGGATCGAGCTCCGTCGCCAGGAACCGCACACGGAGCTTCGACTCCGGCAGCAAGAGGATCGGCGCGACGACGTCGAACGCGAGCAGCGGCTGATCTTCTGGCACGACCAACCGGTTGTGCGTGATCGTGTCGAGCTCGAGGATCCGATCCAGCGCGCCCTGCACGACCGTATCCACGCCGCTCGGGAAGATGCCCTGGACCAGATCCTCCAGTGCAGAGCCCGCACCCATGAGCAACGCATGGTCTGGGTCCCCACCGAAGAGGCGCTCGATCACGCGCCCCAGCGCATCGCGCACGTAGCCGACGAACCGCAGCGCTCCACCCGGGTCGAGCTGTCCGTTGACGAACTGGATCGCCTCGCTGAGATCGATCTGACCGGCTCCTTGTTCCGCCAACCATTCGAAGAGCGACTGCGCCGCATCCCAGAGCTTCTCGCTCGCCTCGAGGATCTGGCGATTCCGGCTGAACTCGTTCCAGTTCGCCTCGTACCACGCCCGGTATTGATCCGTGCTGTCGTCATCCGGCTCGGAGGGAGCCTCTCGACCGAGGAACTCGAACTTCGCCTTGTTGGCGAGCGCCTCCACCACCTTCTCCGAGATCGCGTCCCAGATGAAGCTCACCACCCCGCTCGCGATGCTGCTCGGATTCGTCTCCATGACGAAGAGGCCCGTGATGTCGAGCTGGCCTATCTCGTCGAAGCCCACGCGGTATCCCTCGCCACCATGGAACGACCAGCCGGGCAGCTCGTAGGAGAGCGGGAAGCGAAGCGCATCGTCGCTCGAGAGCAGGCGAGTGAGCAGTGATTGCCGCGTGCCGTACTCGAAGTTCCCGTTGAAGACGTTCGGGACCGCGACCGGCGCCTTCGAGACCTCGGTGTTGTCGAAGGTGACCAACACCGGCTCGCCGTCCTGAACCGGGCGCTCCTCGAAACCACCCCCCGCGACGCTGAAGTACCAGCCCTGGGTGATTCCCTCCCAGATCGCGCCCCCACGCGCCCACGGCTGCGTCGACGTGGCATCGACGACCTCTGCGTCGGGAAACGACCAGTACCAGGGCGTCGCGGTGAAGTCGAAGACCGGCACGCCCATCGCGCGCGAGCTGAGCCCCTCGTCCACGATCCGGCGGTAGATCGGATTGTCCTGGAAGCGGAGCATGTCGGTCGCCGCCGTGCCCGCGTACCACTGCCACACACGGCTGTGTGGCCCTCCGATCCCGGATACGCCGAAATCGTCGCTCGTGAATCCGGAGAGCGGGTCGAGCCACAGATCGATGTCTGCTCCCGGGATGGACCGCCCATTCGGCGTGAGCGTGAGGCGATCCAGATCCCCGGCGGTCTGGTAGTAGTTGTCGAGGAATCCGATGTTCTCCCAACGCTGGACGTCGGGATCCTTGAAATCGCCGTAGGGGATGTCGAGCGCGATGCCGAACGCCTCGGCGATCGAGAGCGTCGCGCGGATCGCATACCGCGCGGCCACGAGGCTGGGCGCGAAGATGGACGTGGGCCCGAGCACGGTGGCGAACGGAAGCGCAACCGTGATCGCTCCCTGCAGGAACTCGAGCACCGTCTCGAGCGGGATCTCCAGCGACTCCTGCTGGAAGTCGTGCGGATCGAGCGTCGTCATGTGGATGCCCGTGAGATCGGGCATCCAGGTACCGAGCCGCTGTGCGATCTCGCTGTTCACGACGGTGCCGCGGCTGTGTCCGATCAGATGGAGCGGTGAGCCCAGCAGATCGCCGTTCGTGTCGCCGTCCAGATCGATCAGCGATGCGAACATCGCATCCGCCGCAGCCTCGGAGAAGCCGCTGTCGCTGATGTCGGACTCCTGGCTCCAGTCCGCGAGCAGCACGACGGCCTTTCCCGCTTGCAGGGCCGCGGCACCGCTGAGACCCGTGCTGCGATCGACCCACTCACCCGTCAGGCGGTTGTAGTGCAGCACGACTCCGCCGCCGGAAGCCTCGGCGATGATGCGCCCGAGCGCCACGAACTGCTCGGGCTGCAGGTACGCCTCGTCTCCTTCATCGAAATCGAGATCGAAGCCGTGAGTGATCAGCGTGACGCCGTTGAACGGAGCGTTGGTCGGGACCGCCTGTGCCACGAAGCTCGCCGATTCGCGGAAGATCAGGCCGTTCGCGACGAGCTGGATGCCCCAGTAGTAGGTCTGACCCGCCGTCAGGATCCCCGGATCGAAGGGCAACTCGACGCTCGTCACCCCCTCGAGCATCTCCGAGGTCCAGATCCGGTTCGGATTGTTGTCGAGCCCTCGCCAGGTCGTTTCCGAATCGAGGGCCGGCGCCATCAGACGCGGAGACGCCGGATCGTCGGGCCACAGCCCTTCGCCCGGTCGGATCGCACTGAGGAACACCTGCACCTGGAAGTCCTCGGTGCCGAGCCGCTCGGTGTCCACCTCCCACTCGAACAGCAGTGTGGCCTGGGGGGAGTGCAAGTCCGTCGTGTTGATCGGCGCGACGAGCGTGAGCGGATCCGCGGGCTGCACGGACAAGCCGCGCGGCGCAGAGCCAGCGGAGATGCCGGGAAGGTTGATCGGGAGCTCCGGCGAGGGATCTTCGAGGAGCTGGTCGATCGGGCGCTGGGTCCGCGTCGCGTCGTCGACCTGCCCGATCTTGATCCTCAGGTTGTCGACGTTGAAGACGAGGATGTCACCCGCACCCTTGTAGGTCGCGTAGAGCTTCCGCGCATCCGACGACAAGCTGAGGTCGCTGGCGAAGCCCAGCGGGATCGGTGTCGTCGCCGCCACGATCCGCGCATCTTCGCCGAACGGATCCGCGATGATGCCGATCTTGGCGCCGACCTCGTGCCTCTGCATGTATTCGATCATCGCCTGCGGATCGTTGGACGCGACGGAGAGCGGCACGTTCCAGTCCGACACGAACGCGTAGCTCCGATCGGGAAGGACCACGACGTCGATCGGATTCCGGATGTAGAGCTGATAGTCCTGCTGCGTGTCGTTCGAGAGCTGCAAGTCGATGCCGCGGAGCTCCGCCACGAAGGAGCTCGGATCGTCGTTCGTCACATGGATCGTCGTGAGCCCCGTGCCCGGCCCCGAGCCACCACGCAGACGCGACACGAAGATCATCTCGTCCGGATCGGCGCTCGCGCTGATGCCGTAGGGCTCGATCCCACCGTCCAAGCGGGCGATGACCTCGCGCCACTTGCGCAGATTCTCGTCCGATTCCTCCGCTGGGCGATCGCGCTCGTCCACGTTGATCACGATCACGTTGCCGGAATCGCGCCCGCCACGGATCCAGCTCTGCGTTCCTCCGTACAGCTCCGTGGCGGGAGCCGTCACGTAGAGCCGCGTGCCATCCGCATTCACGGCGAGGTCGTTGATCTTTCCGGTCTCGGTGACCACCGGGATCACGTCGACGATCTCGTGCAGCGAAGGACCAGGGCGGATGTCGATCACCGCCACGGCACCGCTCATGGCGACGTACAGGTATCGGCTCCGCGGATCGAGCGCGAGCCCGGTCGGAGACTGTCCGGGAGGCAGCCGGATGGGATCGACCCGCATCGTCTCCGGATCCATGTCGACCGGCTCGAGGCCGACGCCATCGATGACCCAGATGGCCGCAGGATCGCCGCCCTGCGGCGCGACCGCAACGAAGATGCGCGAGAGATCGGGTGTCGTGATGCTGTGTCGGATCTGCTGGCCGTCGAGCTCGAGCTCCTTCACGAGCTGCTCCGGCCCGTTCTCGGACAGGAGCTGCAGGTCGAGGATCTTCAGCGTGCTCCCGTCTCCGATGAAGCCGTAGCCTCCTGGGTTGTCGATCGTGATCCGCTCGCTGCTCTTCCAACGCGTGGACGAGCTCGGGCCCGTCGACGTCGCATACGGAACGCGCTCCGCGCGCTCCACGTAGATTCCGGCGATGCCGAGCACCACGGACGGAGGGATGCGCAGCCGAACCTCGTCGACAGTGGCGACCAGGAGGTCGTCTTCGGTCACGTACACGGGGTCACCGCCCTGCACGAACGCCACGCGGATGTCGCCGGGTGCGTCCGGGCTCCGGAGCTCGCTCCCATGGATCGTCAGGACCCCGGTGACGAAGTCATAGCTCGCGCTCGTGACGATCGGCGTCGCCACCTCGGGAGCCTCCGGCGTCGGAACTCGGACACGGATGCGGCTCGTGTCCTGACCCACGTCGATCGGGACGTCGACCGTCACCGTCTGATCCGCATACGAAGCGTACAGCCGAACGATGGTCCCCAGATACGTCATCGGGAACGTGATCGTGGCCGTCGCCATCGCACCGAACGCCGCCAGACCCACGAGCGAGCCCGTCGACATGCCGACGAGCAGCATGGCCACAGAGGCCTCGAGCGCGCCGAGGTCCAACGTCACCGTGCGCAGCGGCTGGTTGGCCCGCGCCATCAAGATGTTCCCGTTGTCGCTCAGGCCCGGCCACGGCGGCGACGTCGTGCGCGCGTAGCCGTCGTCGCCGACGACGCCGCTGTCGATCGCCGCCCAGTACTTCTGCAGCGTTCCGGTGATGTCGGACTCGATCTCGCGGAAGAAGTACACGGTCTCGCCGGGCGCGAGTCCCGCGCCGACGGGCACCGCGATCTGCATCGGACCCTCGACCTCGGAGCCCTGTACGTCCACATGGAACGCCGCGACGAAGTCGACGATCTCTGGGATGGGTACCTCGAGATCGGCCTCCTCGAGCGTCGTGATCTCGACGGTCGTCCCGTCCGACACCTGCCCTGCGCCAAGCCCGATCCTCTGCCCGTCCGCTCCGAGGACGACACCGCCCGCGGAGCCCACCTCGCCGCCTGATGGGGTGACGACCGCAAGCGGCACGATCTGCTCGCCCGAGCGGTTGATCACGGTGATGGTCGTCGTCCCGGTGGCCTTCGCCGTGATGCGGCCATCTGCGCTGATCTCGGCGATCCGGCTGTCGCCGATCCTGTAGTGCGTGCCGTCGGAAGCGGTGCTGATGTACTTCCCGTCGGCCCACTCGACGACCATCTGCCGGCTCTCGCCAGGCAGCAGCGCGATCGAGTCGGGGTACGCATCGATGCCGAAGTAGTAGGTGAAGATCTCGAGGGGCGTCTCGGGCGTGCCGGACGAGACCGCGGTCGACGCGCCGATCTCACCGCGGGTCGCGGTGAGCACCGTCGTTCCGCGGGAGAGCGCCATCAGCACACCGCGCCCGTCGAGTGCCGCGATGCTCGGATCGAGCGTCTCGACCGCGACGTAGCCGATCGGCAGCGCCACGTCCTGCTCGTCCTCGAAATCGCCCGTGAGCTGCACGAGCCACGAGTCACCCACGCGAAGCCGCGGGGCGCGAACATCGAGCTCGATGTTCATGAGGCGCGCGTCGCTCACGTCGATCGTGAGCTCCACCGGAGCAGAGCGCGTGTAGCCATCGTCGGCGAAGAGCATCACGGTCGCTGCGCCGCTATGGCCCGCCTCCGGCGTGAAGAAGAGCGTGCGACCGTCGCCACCGATGCGAGCGCTGCCATGCGTCGCACCTGCGATGCCGAGAGTGAGAGGATCGTTCTCGGGGTCCGAGATCAGGGAATCGAGCGACCACGAGCGCTCGAGATCCACGTGCGTGCGGCGCACGGCGGAGGCCACGGCGGGCGCGGCATTCGCGCTGTATCCGAGCGACGCGAAGAGCAGCTGCGTGTCGCTCGCCGTGATCTGGCCGTCGAGATCGAAGTCCGCGGCGGCTTCATACCCCCCGACGCGGCGCAGCTCCTCGAGCGCGCCCGCATCCACGCCGTCGACGCGGCCATCGCGATTCACGTCACCCGCGACGAAGAGCTGGAGCGCGTAGTCTCCCGCACCGCTGCCGTGGACCGCGAGGAGATCGAGCGCCGCGCGATCGATGCGATACAGCGCGAAGGCGCGGCCCGCTTCGACGCGGCTGCGGATCGCGGTGTGGCCGATGAGCTCGGGGATCCCGGGTGCGAACTCCGATCCCGCGTCGGCCTCGACGATCACGCCGAGCAGCACGGCACCGCCCGCCGACAGGCTCACCTCGCTCTCGCGCGTCGCAAGGCTGTAGAGGTGCGTCGCACCTGCCTCGATGCTCGCACCGTGCGGTGTCGACAGGTACGCGAGCGCCGCGCCGAGATCCGCTGCGAGCGGGCTCACCTCGATCCCACCGTCGTACCGGATCGCCTCGGCGGTTCCGCTTCCCGTGGCGAGCGTGAGCCGATGCGTCGCGGGCGCAGCGTAGCCGTATCGCACGGAGCTTCCCGCTTGCAGGTTGCGGACCGCGTCGAGGTTGCCGTTCGCATCGTAGGAGTAGAGGAAGGTACGACCGTCGGGCGTCGTCCCCTGTCGCAGCGCACCCTCCACGTCGAGGATCCAACGCAGGCTCTCGCTTCCCGGACCGCTGATGCCGGAGTCGCTCACCTCGAGGCGAACGCCATCCGTGAACACGATGGCGGTGATTCCGTCTTGCGCGGAGATCTCGTAGATCGTGCCGTCCGGCGCGATCAGCTCGAACGCCGCACGCTCGCCGGTGAGCCCGGCGGGATCGTACGGCGCGCCCGTCTGCAGATCGTAGTAGCGACCCGATCCGCGCTGCAGCTTCGCCTCGAAGGAGCGCAGCTGCCAGCCGAGCGACGGGTCGTCTGCGAGCCATTCGGGTGTATACCCGCCGAGACCCGCCCCGCCGGCGGCCTGGGGCGCGAACGTGAAGCCGATTCGCTCGCCGGTCGGTGTCGTGAGATAGAGGCGCGAGCCGCCGCGCAGCGCATCGGACACGCCGCTCACCTCGCTACCGGTGCGCGCGACGTCCGTCTCGATGCGCGCATCGCGCAGCGCCAGCGACCAGCCGAAGCCGAAGCTGCCGCGATCGGCCGCGCCGAGCGAGTCGTAGCGGCGCACGAAATCGAGCGTGTGTCCCGCGAGCGTGAACGCGAAATCCGTCTCGCTGCGTGCGTATCGATCCGTCTTCGCGTCGGTGGCGAGCTCGAGGCTCACCGTGGCCTCGGCCGCGCGACCCGCGATGTCCCGCGCGACGACCCGCAGCACGTAGAAGCCGCTCTCGAAGCGCGCCGGATCGATCGCAGCCACGACGCCGTCGAACGCGTCGCGTCCCTCGGCGAGAGTCACCCACGCCACTGCGCCCGAGAGCTCGCTTCCCGCGCGTGCGATCTCGAGCCGCCACTCCTCGAGGTTCCCATCGACCACGCGCGCCACGACGTCGCGTGCGGCACCGATGCGCGCGCCTTCGAGGGCCGGATCGAGCAGGACCTGCGGCGCGCTCGTGTCGGCCGCATCGCGCACGCGCAGCAGCCGCTCGACCGTCGTCGTGAGCCCGTCGCGATCGGTGACGACGGCCGTGAGCACGTGGACACCGGTCGCCGGTGCCGACACGATCGCGCGGTGCTTCGCATCGAGCGCCACCTCGATGCCATCGAGGAGGAGCCGGCGGCTCACCACGCCCGAGAACGAATCGGCAAGGACGTCGATCGTCACGGACTGCCCCGTCACCACGGGGAAGCCCGGCGTGAGCTCGATCGCCGCCGCCGGCGGCTCGGGCGCGAGCGTGGCGCGCAGCGAGAGCGGCCGCACCGTCGTGGTCTTGCCGTCGGAGACCGAGACCAGGACCAGATCGTCGCCCGCCTGTCCCGGACCGGGCGTCCAGTCGAACTGGCCGGTCCCGGCATCGAGCGTGGCACCTTCAGGCAGGCCCTCGGCGGTGTAGCGGAGCGTCTCGTTCGCATCGGGATCGCTGCCGGCGATGCGGAACGACAGGGGTGACCCGAGCACCGTCTGGCGGCCGTACAGCGTGAGCGTCGGTGCGCGGTTCACGTCGTCGATGCGCACCGCGACCTCGAGGGTGTCCGTGGCGCCGTGCAGATCCGAAGCGGCGAAGGTGAGCCCGTACTCGCCGGATTGCTCATAGCTCGGCGTCCACTCGAACGCGCCGGTTTGCGCGTCGAAGAGCACGCCGGCGGGCCGCGTGCCCCCCTGCGGGACGCCATCCTTCGTGTAGCCCACGAGCGAGTAGAGGATCGCATCGCCGTCCGGATCGTCTGCGATCAGGCGGAAGGAGAGCAGGCGCACCTCCTGTCCACCGAGCGGCGCGAGCCCGGCAAGGAGCGGAGCGCGGTTCGTATTGGCGACCTCGATCGCGATGTTCTCGGTCACGGTGGAGGAACCGTCGCTCACGGCAATCACGACACCGTCGTGCGTTCCTGCCTGGAACCAGCCGGGATCGAACGACAGCAGACCGGTGGTGGCGTCGAGATGCGCACCGGACGGCAGACCGCTCGCGACGTAGAGCAACGCATCGCCGTCGGCGTCGAGCGCGCGGATCTGGACGCGGAGCGCACCGCCCTCGGCCACGGCCAGGTTTCCGATGGGCAGCAGCAGCGGAGCCTCATTCGTCGCGCGCGCGACGATGCGGATCGTCTGCGCGTCCGATCCGATGGCCCCCTCGCCGTCGTTCCCGTCGTCGGTGACGCGGAACGTGACGTCGTACCCACCCGCCTGATCTGCTGTCGGCGTCCACTCGAAGACTGCGGTTCCGTAGCTCGCTCCGGAGGTGAGCGTCGCACCCGCGGGCAGGCCCTCGGTGCTCCACGAGAGCGCGTCCTGATCGAGATCGCTCGCACGAACGGTGAACCGCAGCGTCTGTCCGAAGACCGCGACCTTGTCCCCGATCGCCCCGAGCACGGGTGCTTCGGAGGCGGACTCCGCGGAGATCACGAAGGCGTACGACACCCTCTGCGCGAATCGCACGCCGCCACCGTCTCCGTCGTCGGATACGGTGAGCGTCACCGCGTAGTCGCCACGATCCTGCTCGCCCGGAGCCACGCGCAGCACGCGGCTGCCGTCGCCGAGCGTCACGATCGCCGCGAATCCCGGCAGGCCGTCCGCCGCGATCCACAGCGGATTCCCGTCGGGATCGCTCACGTCGAGTGGCACGTCGAGCGTCTCGCCACGTGCGACGGTCACGTTGCCGATCGGAACGATCACCGGCGCGCGGTTCGCGTTGCGGACCGTGATCGGCACGTCGATGCTCACCGAGCGCGGCACACCGGTGCCATCTCCATCGTCGGTGGCCGTGAAGCGCACCACGTACGCGCCGGCCTGCGCGAAGCCCGGCGTCCAGTCGAAGAGCAACGTCTGCGGGTCGAACGACGCGCCGGGAGGAAGCCCCTCGGCGGTGACGGTGACGCTCGGATCGGAGCCGAGCCGTGCCATCAGCTCGCCGGAGGGAAGCCGGTCCTGCGGCAC
>CAZOTO010000098.1:0-12689 GCA_964582775.1 uncultured Myxococcales bacterium | reverse complement strand
CGCTCGGCATCGAGACGCTCGGCGGCGTGATGACGAAGCTCATCGAGCGCAACACGACGATCCCGACGAAGCGCAGCCAGGTCTTCTCCACGGCCTCGGACAGCCAGCCGCAGGTGGAGATCCACGTGCTGCAGGGCGAGCGGGAGATGGCGTCGGACAATCGCAGCCTCGGCCGGTTCATCCTGGATGGCCTGCCGCCCGCACCGCGCGGGGTCCCGCAGATCGAGGTGACGTTCGACGTGGATGCGAACGGGATCCTCTCCGTTCGGGCCAAGGACAAGGCGACCGGGAAGGAGCAGTCCATCCGGATCGAGGGCTCGAGCGGGCTCGACAAGCACGAGATCGACGAGATGGTGAAGCAGGCGCAGGCGCATGCGGGCGAGGACAAGGATCGGCGCGAGCGCATCGATGCACGCAACGCCCTCGACAGCTTGGCCTACGAGTCGCAGAAGGTCGTGAACGAGCACCGCGAGAAGATCCCCGCGAAGGATCTCTCCGCGGTCGAGAGCGCGATCGAGGCGGCGAAGTCGCTCCTGCAGAACGAACAGGCCACGACTGCGGAGCTCAAGCAGAGGTCCGAGGCGTTGCAGACGGCCATGCACGCGGTGAGTCAGGCGCTGTACCATGCGCAGACGCAGGGAGGCGAGGGCGCACCCGCCTCGGGCGGCGGCGATGCGGGTGGATCGAGCGCAGGCGAGGATGTCGTCGACGCCGAGTTCACCGAGGAGAAGTAGGCTGTCGCCCACGTCGACTCCTGACGAAACGAGGCACGAATGACGGCGAGTGACCGCCCGCGCGGGGAGATCGAGGCCGTCGGGCCCGTGGATCTGGCGGAGCCACTTCCCGAGACGATTCCGGTCCTGCCACTGCGCAACACGGTGCTCTTTCCGACCCTCGTGACGCCGATGGCCGCGACGACGGATCGCGCGCGACGGCTGATCGAGGATGCGGTGGCGGGCGAGCGCATCCTCGTCGTGGTGGCCGCTCGCGATGGCGAGGTCCCCGAGCCGGGTCCGGACGATCTCTACGAGGTCGGGACCGCCGTGCGCATCCTCCGCGTCGCGAAGAGCGGAGAGGACTCCCTGCGCCTGTGGGTCCAGGGCATGCGACGCGTGCGGATCGGCGAGTACCTGCAGGCGGATCCGTACCTGGTGGCCCGCGTGGCCGCGATGGCCGAGGTCGTCCACGAGGGGCTCGAGATCGAGGCACTGCAACGAAACGTGAGCCGGCAGTTCCTGCAGTACGCCGAGGGGTCGGATCGGATCTCCGAGCCGATGCGCGCGATGGTTGCGGGGCTCGAGGATTCGTCGGCCCTCGCCGACGTGGTTGCAGCGAATCTGAATCTCACGGTCGACGAGAAGCAGCAGCTCCTCGAGACCGTGGACGTGCAGGTCCGGCTCGAACGGCTGTCACAGAAGCTCGCGCGCGAAGCGGAGGTTCGGCACCTCGAGGAGGAGATCCGCGAGCAGGTGCAGGAGGAGCTGTCGCGCAACCAACGCGAATACGTCCTGCGCGAGCAGGCCCGCGCGATTCGGCGCCAGCTCGGCGAGTTCGATACGCCCGCGGAGCAGGTCGAGGAGCTGCGCCGCCGGATTCAGGAGGCGAAGGTTCCCGAAGAGGTTGCAGAGCAGGCGGAGCGCGAGCTCGCGCGCTTGGCGGCTCAGCCGCCCGGAGCCATGGAGGCGGGAACGATCCGCACGTACCTCGAGTGGATCGCGGATCTGCCGTGGTCGGCGGAGACCGAGGATACGCTCGACGTCGCACGCGCACGCGAGGTTCTCGACGAAGATCACTACGACATCGAGAAGGTGAAGGAGCGCATCCTCGAGTACATCGCGGTGCTCAAGCTCAAGCGCGATCTCAAGGGGCCCATCCTCTGCTTCGTCGGTCCGCCGGGAACCGGAAAGACCTCTCTCGGCCGCTCGATCGCCCGCGCGCTCGAGCGCAAGTTCGCGCGCATCGCGCTCGGCGGTGTGCGCGACGAGGCCGAGATCCGCGGGCATCGGCGAACCTACGTCGGAGCGCTACCGGGTCGCATCGTGCAGAGCCTGAAGCGGGTGGGCACCCGCAATCCGGTGTTCATGCTCGACGAGATCGACAAGCTCGGGACCGACTTCCGCGGGGATCCGTCCTCTGCGCTGCTCGAGGTGCTCGATCCCGAGCAGAACACGGGCTTCAGTGATCACTACCTGGAAGTTCCCTTCGATCTCTCGAAGGTCCTGTTCATTGCGACCGCGAACGTTCTCGAGGCAATCCCCATCACGCTGCGCGACCGCATGGAGGTGATCGAGCTCCCGGGCTACACGGAAGAGGACAAGGTCGAGATCGCCAAGCGCTATCTCGTGCCGCGCCAGCTCGAGCGCCACGGGCTCACGGAGGAGCGGGCTCCGGTGATCACGGACGAGGCGCTCAAGGCGGTGATTCGCGGCTACACGCGCGAGGCCGGACTGCGCAATCTCGAGCGCGAGCTCGGGAAGATTGCGCGCAAGATCGCGCGCCGCGTCGTCGAGGGGGAGGAGGGCGCGCATCGAGTCGACGTTGCCGACTTGCACGGTCTGCTCGGCGCCGTGAAGTTCGAGCCCGAGGTGGCCGGTCGCGTGCAGAATCCGGGGGTGTCCGTCGGGCTGGCCGTGACGAGTGCCGGCGGAGAGATCCTGTTCATCGAGGCCACGCGCATGCGGGGCAAGGGCGAGCTCAAGATCACGGGCTCTGTGCGCGACGTGATGCGCGAGTCTGCTCGGACGGCGGTGTCGCTGGTGCGAACGAGTGCCCACCCACTCGGCATCGATCCCGCCGTCTTCGCCGAGAGCGACATCCACATCCACGTGCCCGCCGGTGCGACGCCGAAGGATGGCCCGAGCGCGGGTGTGGCCATGGTCGTCGCGCTCATCAGCCTGCTCACGAATCGCCCCGTCCCGCCCGATCTCGCCATGACCGGCGAGATCACGCTGCGCGGAAAGATCCTCCCCGTAGGAGGGATCAAGGAGAAGATCCTCGCCGCGCGGCGCGCGGGTATCGCACGTGTCCTCATCCCCGCCGCCAACGAGAAGGATCTCATGGAGATCCCCAGCCACCGCATCGCAGACCTCGCGATCGAGCCGGTGGAGCGCATCGAGCAGGTCTGGAAGCTCACGTTCGGAGAGGTGTCCACGGCATGAGAGGCAGGAGAGGGGGCGCGGCGATCGCGCTCGCGGGGGTCGTCTTCGTCGGGTGCGTGACGCAGGGAGCGTATGACGCCGAGGTCGCGCGGGCGCGCGCCTACGAGGCCGAGCTCTCGCAGTGCCGCGTGGAGGCCGGCGATCTACGCCAGTCGTCGGAGCGGCTCGGCCTGGAGCGAAGCTCCCTTGCGCAGGAGCGACTCGACCTGATTCGGGAGCTCGAGGGTCTGCGCGCCTCGCTCGAGCAGGAGAAGACGCTGCGGGTGAGCCGGGAGCAGGAGATCCAGGAGATCTCCTCGAGCTACGGCCGGCTGGTCGAGGGGCTCGAGAAGGAGGTCGCCGCCGGCCAGATCGAGATCCACGAGCTGAAGGGGCGGCTCCAGGTTCGCGCGCTCGAGCAGATCCTGTTCGACTCCGGACGCGCGGACATCAAGCCGGCGGGGCGTGAGGTGCTGAAGAAGCTCGCGCCGAGGCTGCAGGAGATCGAGGGGCACAACGTTCGCATCGAGGGACACACGGACAAGGTTCCCATCCGCACCTCCCAGTTTCCGTCGAACTGGGAGCTCTCGGTGGCGCGTGCGGCGGCCGTTGCGCGGCTGCTCGAGGCGTCGGGCGTGGGAGCCGAGAAGCTGTCCGCCGTGGGCTTCGGTCCGAATCGCCCGATCGGCTCCAACGACACGCGGAAGGGTCGGGCGCGCAATCGCCGCATCGAGATCGTGCTCGTTCCGACGGCGGAGGATTGAGCGCGCGCGAGCGCCTCGCAGAGCTCCACCGCGCAGCACTCGATGCCGTGCATGCAGGCCGGGCCGTCTCCCGTTCGCTCGCGCGAAACGATCCGGGCGGCGGTCCGTTCACCGTGTTGGCTGCGGGCAAGGCGTCGTGTGCGATGGCGCAGGCCGCCGTCGAGGCGCTGGGCCCGCGCGTCTCTCGCGTTCGCGTCGTCACGAAGGCCGGGCATGCGCGTGACATCGAGCGGGCTTCGGTGTACGAGGCGGCGCATCCGTTTCCGGACGAGCGCAGCGTGCGCGAGGCCGAGGTGGCGCTTCGCGAGGGTGCGAACCTTCGTGCAGGAGAGCGGCTGCTCGTTCTGCTCTCGGGGGGAGCGTCGTCGCTTTGGTGCGCTCCTGCGCCGGGGTTGTCGCTCGAGGACAAACGCGAGGTGACGCGGGCGCTCCTGGGCGTCGATGCGACGATCGTGCAGACGAATGCGGTGCGCAAGCACCTGTCGCGGATCAAGGGCGGGGGGCTTGCTCGCGCGGTGCTCGCGAGCACCGCGGCGCGGGCGCTCGAAGATCCGCGCCCCGGTGCGCTCGGCGCAGTGCTCGCCGTATCCGACGTGCCGGGTGATGGAATCGATGCGATCGGCTCCGGTCCTACGTGCGCGGATCCCACGACCTATCGCGATGCGATGGATGTGCTGCAGGGACACGGTCTCATCGACCACGTGCCTCGAGGCGTCGTTCGTCACCTGGGACTCGGATGCGCCGGTCGGCTGGCCGAGACCGTGAAGCCGGGCGAGATCGCTGCGGACGTGCTCCCCCTTCGGGTCGTGGCGTGCTTGGAAGATGCACTTCTCGGTGTAGCGCTGCGCGCTCGCGCGTACGGGGAGGCGGTGCACGAGCTCGGTCCCTGGCTGCACGGACGCGATGTGCATGCGGCCGCCCTCGATCTCGCGCAGCGCGCGCGCTGCGTGCGCGCCCAAGGGGGGGGATGGATCGTTGCCGGAGGGGAGCCCGTCGTGCGCATTCGAGGCGCGGGCAGGGGCGGGCGCTGCCAGGAGCTCGCGCTCGCGTTCGCCCTCGCCATCGCGGGCGAGCGGGGCATCCACGCGCTCTTTGCCGGCACGGATGGCACGGACGGTCCGACCGATGCGGCGGGAGCCTTTGCGGACGGGGAGACGGTTTCGCGCGCACTCCCGCTCGATGCGCGCGATTTCCTGCGCCGAAACGATTCGCATTCCCTATTGCATCGCTTGGGTGATCTCTATGTGACGGGGCCGACGGATACCAACGTCACGGATCTCGCACTCCTCTGGGTCGACGCAGAGGGCGATACGCGCGATCGAGGCCGGAACGAAGGTGATGCGCAGCGTGTAGATCGGCTAGCATGACCGCATCGCGCGAGGAATCACGAGGAGTGCGCATGATGAATCGACTCTCGAGGATCGCCGTCCCGCTGTCGGTTGCACCACGGATCTGTGTCTTCGTGCCTGCGGCATCGCCGCGCGCGGCACGGCGAGGCGAGCGATGAACGTCGATGCGATGACGTTCAAGGCGGCGATGCGCATGCGCGTGTCGGGAGTCGCGATCGTCACCTGTCGGACCGAGTCCGGCCCCTTCGGCATGACCGTCTCGGCCTTCAGCGAGGTGAGCCTGGAGCCGCCCCTCGTGCTCGTGTGCGCGGACCGATCGTCCGAGACGCGCGCCGCGATCGAGCAGTCGCGAACGTTCACCCTGAGCCTGCTCGCCGCCGAGCAAGCGGACTTGTCCCAGCGCTTCGGAGACCGCCGTCGGGTTGCGGAGCGATTCACCGGCCTTCCGTGCGAGGAGGGAGCGACCGGCTGTCCACGGATTCCCGGTGCACTGGCCTGGATCGATTGCACGCTCGAGAGCTCTCTCGATGCGGGCGATCACGTGATCCTGCTCGGCCGCGTGGTGGATGCCGTCGTGAAGGACGGTGATCCGCTCGTCTACTTCCGCAGCGGTTATCGCCGCATCGAGCCGCTCTGACGCGCTCCGAGCCGCGGTGCGGCGAGTGGTGCCCAGGACTGGATTCGAACCAGCACCCCGTATAACCGGGACCAGGCCCTCAACCTGGCGTGTCTACCAATTTCACCACCTGGGCAGGTAGGTGGACTCTACTCGTGTCGACGGGAGTTTCAACCGCCGCCGTTCGTGGGAGCACCCTCGGCGGGAGCCGGTGAGGGCGCTTCACTCGCAGCGGGAGCCTCGTTCCCGGCGGGCGACGGGATCGTCTCGAAGCCGGACGGCGCCGACGCTTCTCCCTCGGTCGCCGAGGGTGCGTCCGTTCCGGGCGCGGCGGGGGCGGCGGCCGACGGGGGAGGAGCGAGGATCTTCTCGACGTCTCCCTTCTGCCCGAAGCGCGCGAGCACGAAGCTCGTGAGCATGAACACGACGGCGGCGCCGGTCGTGAGCTTGGTGAGGAAGTTTCCCGCACCGCGCGCACCGAAGACCGTATTGCTGGCCCCCCCGCCGAGCGTCACGCCCATGTCCGCCCCTTTGCCGTGCTGGAGCAGGACGATGACGATCAAGCACAAGCAGACGAGGACGTGCAGCGTGGTGATCAGGAACTCCACTGCGTCTAGCCCTCCGACCCACTGTCGCGGAAGCGGATGATCGCAGAGAAGCTCGCGGGGTCAAGGCTCGCACCCCCCACGAGCCCGCCGTCGATGTCGTCCTGGGCCAGCAGCGCTTCCGCGTTGTCGGGCTTCACCGAGCCGCCATACAGGATACGGATGCTTTGCGCGTCCGAGCCGAAGCGCTTCGAGAGGCTCCCGCGGATGAAGGCGTGGGCCTCCTGGGCGATCTCGGGGGTGGCGGTCCGGCCCGTTCCGATGGCCCAGACGGGCTCGTAGGCGACCACGAGCTCGGCGGCCTTGCCCGCGTCCGCGAGGGCGAGCGAGCCGTCGAGCTGCCCCCCCACGACCTCGAAGGTCCGGCCGGATTCGCGCTCCGCGAGCGTCTCGCCCACGCACAGGATCGGGATCATTCCACCGGCCTGGACGGCAGCGAGCTTGCGCGCCACGAACTCGTTCGTGTCGCCGAACATCTGGCGCCTCTCGGAGTGGCCCACGATCACGTAGCGGCAGCCGGTGTCCGCCAGCATGCCCGCGGAGATCTCGCCCGTGAAGGCACCCTGCGCTTCGGGATGGACGTCCTGCGCGCAGACGGCGACGGGGCTTCCTGCGAGCGCATCGCGCAGCGCGGCGAGCGCAGTGAACGCGGGAGCGATGGAGACCTCGACCCCGTCCACTGCGTGAATGCGCGGCAGCAGATCCGCCGCGAAGGCGCGCGTCTCGGCGATCGTCTTGTGCATCTTCCAGTTCGCGGCGATGAGCGGCGTTCTCACGCGTCGGTCTCCAGCACCGCGATGCCGGGCAGCTCGCGGCCTTCGAGGAACTCGAGGGATGCGCCGCCACCCGTCGAGAGATGGGAGATGCGGTCCGCAACACCGGCGGCGGCGACGGCGGCGAGCGAATCCCCCCCACCCACGACGGTGTAGGCGGAGCTCTCCGCGAGCGCACGAGCGACCTCGCATGTGCCCGCGTCGAACGGTGGCTTCTCGAAGAAACCGAGGGGGCCGTTCCAGAAGACGGTGCGCGCGGTGCGGATCCTCTCGCGGATGGCTGCCACGCTCGCGGGGCCGACGTCGAACGCAGCCAGATCCTCCGGAATCCGCACGACGGTTTCCCCTCGGCCGGCGTCGGGGTTCTGCGCGACGACGTGGTCGACCGGGAGCAGGATCTCCGCCGGGCTCTCGAGCAGACGCCGCGCAGTGTCGACGAGCTCGGGCTCGACGAGGGACCGCCCCGTGGGCTCGCCGCGCGCGAGCAGGAACGTGTACGCCATCGCCCCACCGATCGCGATCGCATCGGCCCGCTGCGTGAGCGCCTCGAGCACGGCGAGCTTGTCCGAGACCTTCGCCCCGCCCAGGATGCACACGTACGGCCGCTCGGCGTGGTCGCGCACGCGGGTGAGGGCGCGCACCTCGCGTTCGAGCAGCCGGCCCGCCGCCGCCTGCGCGCACACCCGCGCGAGGCCTTCGGTGCTCGCGTGCGCGCGAGGCGCGGTGCCGAAGGCGTCGTTCACGTACACGTCGCACAGGCGCGCGAGTGCGGCGACGAACGCGGGATCGTTCTTCTCCTCGCCCGCGTGGAAGCGAAGGTTCTCGAGGAGCAGCACCTCGCCGTCGCGAAGCAAAGCGACCCGGGCTTCGACCTCGGTGCCGATGCAGTCGGATGCGAGCGCGATTCCCATCGCGCGCGCCACCGGCGCGAGCGAGTACTTCTCGACGCGCTGGCCCTTCGGCCGGCCGAGGTGCGATGCGAGCACGATGCGCGCACCCGCGCGCCGCAGCTCCTCGAGGGTCTCGAGGCTCGCGCGGATGCGGGTGTCGTCCGCGACCTCGCCGTCGCGGATGGGGACGTTCAGATCGGCCCGCAGGAAGACCCGCTTCCCGCGCACGCGAACGTCGTCGAGGGATCGAAGTCGACTCACAGCTTCGATGCGATCATCTGGGCGAGGTCCGCCACGCGCGTCGCGTAGCCCCACTCGTTGTCGTACCAGGAGAGGACCTTCACCAGCGTGCCTTCGAGCACCTTCGTGTTCTCTGCGTCGACGATCGAGGACGAGGGATTGCCCCGGAAGTCGATCGAGACGAGCGGTGCCTCGCACACCTGGAGGATGCCGCGCATCGGGCCCGCGGCCGCCTTCTTGAACGCCTCGTTCACCTGCTCGGCGGTCGTCGGCCGCTCGACCTCGGCGACCAGATCGACCACGGAGACGTCGGGCGTCGGCACGCGGATCGCGATGCCGTCGAGCTTGCCCTTGAGCTCCGGCAGCACTAGACCCACTGCCTTCGCTGCGCCCGTGCTCGTCGGGATCATCGATACCGCGGCGGCCCGCGCCCGGCGCAAATCCTTGTGGGGCAGGTCGAGGATCTGCTGGTCGTTCGTGTAGGCGTGCGTGGTGGTCATCCAGCCGCGCTTCAGACGGTACTCCTGGTGGAGCACCTTCGCGATCGGCGCGAGGCAGTTCGTCGTGCACGACGCGTTGGAGATCACGTGATGGTTCTTCGGATCGTAGGCCGCTTCGTTCACGCCGAGGGCGAGGGTGACGTCGGGTTCCGTCGCGGGCGCGGTGATGATCACCTTCTTCGCGCCCGCGGAGAGGTGCTTCGCCGCATCTGCGCGCTTGGTGAAGATCCCGGTGGATTCGATCACGATGTCGACGCCGAGCTCACCCCACGGAAGCTTCGCGGGATCGCGCTCGGCGAGCACGCGGATCTCGCGATTCCCGATGCGAAGCCCGGTGTCCGTCACGCTCACGTCCTCGGCGATCGTGCCGTGGACCGAGTCGTACTTGATCAGATGAGCGAGGGTCTGTGCGTCCGTGAGGTCGTTCACCGCAACGAACTCGAGGTCGCGATTCGCGAGAGCCGTGCGGACCACGCAGCGTCCGATTCGTCCGAAACCGTTGATGCCAACTCGAGCCGTCATGGGTGACCTCCTTCGGGCGCGCAGGATACCCAGGGGGCTCCGGCGAGTCAAACGTCCGAAAACTGCGAGGAATCGCAGGAAAATCGCAGGCTTGGCAGTGGAGCGAGGGTGTCGGCGGAGCACTTTGCTACCGTCCGGCCCGTGATCGTGGGAGCCGGCATCGACGTGCTCGACATCGCGCGCCTCGAGCGCGCGCTCGCCCGCCGAGGCACGCGGATGCTCGACCGCCTCTATACGGCACGCGAACGCGCCGACTGCGAGAGGCGGGGGCGTCCCCTGCCGCACCTGGCGCTTCGCTTCGCAGTGAAGGAAGCGGGGATGAAGGCGATCGGAACCGGCTGGCGCCGCGGTGTCGGGTGGCGCGACTTCGAGACGATCGAGACCGGGCGCGGGCTCGAGCTCGAGCTTCGGGGATGTGCCCTCGAGCACGCACGCGCGCGCGGCTTCTTCCGCGCGTGGATCGGGGCGTCGTATACCCGCACCCACGCGCTCGCGCACGTCGTGCTGGAAGGGACGGAACGCGGCTGATGCACCGTGCGATCCATCGCCTGGTGGCGCTGGCGATCTCGGCGGCGCTGATCGTGGGGGGGCTCTGGGCGGGCTCGCTGTGGAGCTCCGCCGTGGCAGAGCTTCCCGCCAGCGGGAGCTTGGTGGCCGGGGGGATCTCCGACCCGGTATCCGTGATGCGCGACTCCCGAGGTGTGCCCCATGTCCAGGCCCGAAGCCTGCGCGACGCCATGTTTGCCCTCGGTGTCGCGCATGCGCAGGATCGGCTGTGGCAGATGGAGACGTTGCGCCGGAGCGCGGCCGGCCGGCTCGCGGAGATCGTCGGGAGCCCTGCCGTCGATGGGGACCGTCTGGCGCGCTTGCTCGGCTTGCGGTCGCTCGCCGAGGCGGAGCTGCGGGTGCTGCCGCGCGAATCCCGGGATCTGCTCGATGCGTACGCCGCGGGTGTGAACCGGTGGATGGACGAGATCCGGACCGGGAGCGCACCGCTGCCCTTCGAGATGCGTTGGCTCGGCGTCGATCCGCAGCCGTGGACGCCGGAGGACTCGCTGGCGATCCTGCGCATGCGGGCATGGAACCAGGGGCGATCGCTCGGCGCCTCCTTGTTCCTCGATCGCGTCGTGCGAGAGCTCGGCGTCGTGGGGACGAGGGATCTCTTCCCAGAGGCACCCACGCGGGAATCCGCTCCGCGCGTGAATGCACTGCTCGATCTGGGTGGCGTCGCCGATCGCCTCGCACGCAGCACCGGCCAGGTGGGACCCGTGGGCAGCCTGGGGTTCCTCGTCGGGGCCGGCCGTACCCGCAGCGGCGCGCCGATCCTCGCCAACGACCCGCACCTCCTGCTCGATCTCCCGGCGGCCTTCTACCTGGCGCACATCGATGCGCCCCGCATGGAGATCTCGGGAGCGACACTTCCCGGTGTTCCCGTGTTCTGGGTAGGGACGAATCGCTCGATCGCCTGGGGGCAGGTGGCGTTGCACGCCGCTGCCTCGGATCTGTTCGACGAGACGCTCCATCCGGAGGATCCCCTGCGCTACGAGCAGGACGGGCGCTGGAGGAGGGCGTCGCGTCGCCGGGAGCAGATCGCCGTGCGCGGGGCGCGTGATGTCGAGGTGGAGGTCGTGTCGACGCATCGCGGTCCGTTGCTGGGCGCGCTGCGTCCGGACGATCCACGCCTGCGAACCCTTTCGCTGGGGTGGACTGGATTCGGTGAGCAAGGAGCCATGGACGCGTTGCTGCAGCTACAGGTGGCGCGCGGCTGGAAGGGCTTTCGCGCCGCTCTTCGTGCGTATCCCGGTCCTGCAGCGACGTTCCTCTACGCCGATCGCAAGGGTGCGATCGGGACCCAGGTCGCCGGCCGGCTTCCGCTGCGGTCCATTCCTTCCGGTCTCCTGCCCGTTCCCGGAGGGTCGCGGTTCTACGACTGGCGTGGATTCGTGCCGTTCGAGGATCTTCCGTCGCGGTACGGGGCGGAGATCGGCTGGATCGTGGTTTCTCCCCGCGTGACGGACGCGAAGCTCGATGGCGTGGTCACGTGGCTGTGGGCTGCCCCGGGGGGCGCGGATCGCCTGCGGCAACGGCTCGAGCGGATGCCGGACATGACGCTCGAAGAGGCCACGGAGCTGCAGCGCGAGACGGTCTCCGCGGACGGTCCACGAGTGATCCTGGGCATCCTGTCGGACGTGCTTCCAGCGTCGCCGAAGGCTCGGCAGGTCCGCGAGCTCCTCCTCGCGTGGGATGGTGGCACGGACCGGGACTCTCCGGGCGCCGCGCTCTATCACCTGTTCCAGAGGCAGCTCCTGGCGACGATCGTGGCGCGGCGGATGTCTCCCGATCTCGCCCGCGAGGTGCTCGCCCTCGGCGAGCCCGTGCCCGGCGCAGCGGCGGCCCGGCTCTTCGATCGCGCCCGTGCGGACGTCTCGCCGGAAGACGTCGAGCAGGCGCTCGAGCAGACCTGGAGCTTCCTGCGGACCGCCATCAGTGCGAATCCGCGGAAATGGACATGGGGACACATCCACGAGCTGCGGCTGTCACACGACTTCGAGCGCAGGGGTGAAGGGTCGCTGCCCTGGATCGGCCGGGTGTTCGGCCGGGGACCGTTCCCCGTGTCCGGGGATCCGAGCTCGGTCTGGGCGATGTTCCACCAAGAGCTTCCCTCGAAGCGGGCGATGGTGGGTCCGGCTCTGCGCTACGTGATCGACATGGGCGACGCGAACCACGCGAGGGCTGCGCTCGCAGGGGGGCAGTCCGGTCAGCCGGGTAGCCGTCACTACGACGACCTGCTCGAGGAGTGGCTCACCGGGGGGGCGGCCCCGCTGTGGATGCATCGGGACGACTGGGCGTATCATGCGCTCGGGGTGTGGGAGGTCGTGCCCGCAGGAGGCTGACGACACCGGGTGAGTGCCGGCGGACGACGGATCTTCTTCGTGTGGATTCCGGGCTTCTACGCCGCGGTCGAGCGGGCGGACGACCCCTCGTTGCGCGGTCGGCCGCTGCTCGTAGGCGGCGATCCCCGCAAACGCGGCGTCGTCGCGAGTGCGAGCCCCGAGGCGCGGGCTCTCGGGATCCAAGAGGGCATGGAGACGGCGAGGGCGCTCGATCTCTGTCCCGAGGCAGAGCTTCGCTCGACGCACCTCAAGCGATACCGCGAGGTATCGTCGGAAGTCCGCGCGATTCTTCGCACCGTGACCGATCGCCTGGAGGAGCGCGGCCTCGAAGGGACGTTTCTCGAGCCCCTCGAGCTGTCGGATCCGGTGCTGCTCGCAGCGGAGATCTGCGTCCGGATC
>CAZOTO010000097.1:0-12747 GCA_964582775.1 uncultured Myxococcales bacterium | reverse complement strand
GCGGCTGGAGGACCTTTCCCTCGCGCTGTATCATGCGATCCCCTCCGGTGTCGGCTCGAAGAGCCACTATCGCCTCGACGCGAAGCAGCTCGACGATGTGCTGCGCCGCGGCGCGGTGTGGGCGGTCGATCAGGGCTTCGGCCGTCGCAGTGATCTCGACACGATCGAGGAGGGCGGCCAGTTCGACGGCGCGGATCCCGCGCTCGTGTCCGATCGCGCGAAGGAGCGCGGGCGCCCGCAGCTCGGCTCGCTCGGCTCGGGCAACCACTTCTGCGAGGTCGGCTACGTGGCCGAGGTGTACGAGCCGGAGACCGCCGCCCGCTTCGGCCTGACACGAGGAGGCGTCACGATCCTGATCCACTCGGGCAGCCGCGGCCTCGGGCATCAGATCTGCGACGAGTCGCTTCGCATGATGCTGCGCGCCTCCGCGAAGCACGGCATCGATCTGCCCGACCGGCAGCTCTGTGCCGCTCCGCTGCGCAGCCGCGAAGCGCAGCAGTACTTCGGGGCCATGGCGTGCGCGATCAACTTCGCATTCGCGAACCGGCAGATGATGACCGCGTTCGTCCGCCGCGAGTTCGAGGCGTTCTTCGGCGAGTCGGAGGCGCGCCTCGGGCTCGATCTCGTGTACGACGTCTGCCACAACATCGCGAAGTGGGAGGAGCACGAGATCGACGGCCGCTTGCGGCGCGTGTGCGTGCACCGCAAGGGCGCGACCCGCGCGTTCGGTCCCGGCCACGCGAAGGTGCCCGCGCGCTATCGCGACGTCGGCCAGCCGGTGATCGTCCCCGGGGACATGGGCCGCTACAGCTACGTGCTCGTGGGAACCGAGCGCGCGATGCGCGAGACGTTCGGCTCGTGCTGCCACGGCGCGGGCCGCAAGCTCTCGCGCCATGCCGCGAAGAAGCAGGCGAGGGGCCGCGCCATCTTCCGCGAATTGCAGGACCGCGGCATCTGGGTGCGCAGCGACAGCGCGGCGACGGTCGCCGAGGAGATCCCCGAGGCCTACAAGGACGTCGCCGACGTGGTCGACGTGATCCACGGCGCCGGCCTCGCCCGCAAGGTCGCGAAGCTCGTCCCGCTGGCGGTCGTGAAGGGGTAGGAGGCCCTACGCCCCCAGCGCGCGGTAGGCGGCGATCACCTCGGCGGGAGCCTGCACGAGCTCGATCAGCACGCCTTCTCCGCCCTGCGGGAAGTCGCCGCCGCCCTTCGGGTGGATGAAGCAGACGTCGTGGCCCGAGGCGCCCTTGCGGATGCCGCCGGGCGTGAAGCGCACGCCGTTCTTCTCGAGCCACGCCACGGCCGCGCGAAGGTCGTCGATCCACAGCCCCACGTGGTTGAGCTGCGGCTCGTGCACGCGCGGCCGCTTCTCGGGATCGATCGGCTGCATCAGATCGACCTCGACGGTGAACGCGCCGGCGCCCGCGGTGGCGATGTCCTCGTCCACGTTCTCGGACTCGCTGCGGAAGGTGCCCGCGGGGGTGAGGCCGAGCAGGTCGATCCACAGCCGCCGCAGGCCGGACTTGTCCGTCGCTCCGACGGCGATCTGCTGGAGGCCGAGCACGCAGAAGGGTCGTTGGCTCATGGGATCTCCTTCGCTCCTTCGGGGCGGATCGACGGCTCGAGTGCCCCGGCGCCGAGTTTCTAGCCGACGAGGGAAGGGGATACCAGCAACCGGCGCCCCCCGATCACCGCCGCGCTCGATCCGCGCGGCCCGTCGAGGATCAACGATCGTCGAGGACCAATGTGTCCTCGAGGATCAACGATCGTCGAGGACCAATGTGTCCGGCAGCTCGTCCGGGTTGCGCTCGATGTCGGCGGGAACGTGGTGCGCGAGGATCTCGCCCGCACGGCGCACCGCGGCCTCGATGCCCTCGGCCGCGCGGCCGCCGCGCAGGCCCGCCACGGCCAGATCGACCACCTGCTGCCAGCTCTCGGCGGGATCGAGCACGCGGTCGATCCCCTCGTCGCCGAGCACGACCACGCGGTGCTCGAGGAGCGCGACGAAGATCAGCACGCCCGTGCGGCCCTGCGTGCGCGCGAGGCCGTTCTCGGCGAAGCTGCGCTGCGCGCGTGCCCGCACGCGTTCATCGGCGAGTGCGTCGGACACGAGCGCGCGGCGAACGGCATCGACGCGCACGAGTGCGAGCGAGGCCCCGACGGCCGCGGCTTGCGCGGCGAGCAGTCCCCACCAGGGAAGGGGCGCGGCGAACGCATGCACCGCCGCGAAGACGAGTGCGGCCGCGAAGACACCGAGGCGCCAGCCCACCCCGGCGTACTCGTCGCAGGCGCGCACCACCGCGACGACGATCTCGCCGCGCGTGGCGCGCTCCGCTTCGCGTACGGCGGCCTCGATGCGCGCGCGCTCGGCGGAGCCGAAGAGATCCGCGGCCCGCACGATCACCACCTCCCCGAGGCGCCGCCGCCTCCGAAGCCGCCGCCGCCCCCGCTGAAACCGCCGCCTCCGAAGCCACCACCCCCGAAGCCACCTCCATGGAATCCACCCCGCCGCGAGCGGCCGGGCGCTCCGTGCTGCGGTCCGAACAGGCCGAGCAGCGCGCCGAAGGCGAAGGCCAGCGCGGTCCAGGCCACGCTCGAGAGCACGATCCAAGCGACGAGCCCCGTGATGCCGCCGCCCACGAGTGCCGCGAGCGCGGGCGCACGACCGCGCAGCGGCAGGCTCAGCATCGAGGCCACGAAGGCCACGGTGAAGAGGAGCGCCATGGGATCGTTCACCGGTGCGTCGCTGCGGGGACGGCGCCGCTCCACGGGGATCTCCTCGCCGCGCGCGGCGAGCATCATCGCGTCCACCGCCGCTTCGATTCCGCCGCCGAAGTCCCCTTCGCGCAGGCGCGGGAACATCACGTCCTCGAGCACGCGCTTCGCGATCGCGTCGGGGACGACCCCCTCGAGCCCGTAGCCCACCTCGATCCTCGCGGCGCGATCTTCGCTCGCCACGACGAGGAGCAGGCCGTTGTCGAAGCCCCGCTGTCCGAGCTTCGCGTCTTCGGCGACGCGGAGCGAGAAGCTCTCGATCGGCTCGCCGTCGAGCGTCGGTACGATCAGCACCGCGATCTGGTGCGACGTCTCGCGCTCGAAGGCGGCGAGCTTCGCTTCGAGCGCGCGCACGCGATCGGGCGCGAGGCGACCCGCGAGATCGGTGACCCGCGCGCGAAGCGCCGGCACCGCGACCTCGGCCGTGGCGGTCGCCGCGAGCCATACCCCGAGCGCCGCGAGCGCCATCGGCATCCACGCGCCGAGACGCACCGCTCCTCGCCGGCTGCGCATCGTCTCCGCGCGTGCGCTCAGAACTGCACCTGCGGGGGCTGCTCGGCCCCCGGCGTCGTCGCCTCGAACGTCGGGCGGACCTCGGCCCCGAGCAGGAAGCGCGCGGTGAGGTTCGTGGGGAAGAAGCGCACGAGCTTGTTGTACTCGGCGACGGACTCGATGTAGCGCTTGCGCGCGACGGCGATGCGGTTCTCGGTGCCCTCGAGCTGCGCCTGCAGGTCGCGGAAGTTGGCGTTCGCCTTGAGCTCCGGGTAGCGCTCGACGGTGACGAGTAGGCGCGAGAGCGCACCCGCGAGCTCGCCCTGCGCGGCCTCGAAGCGCTGGAACGCGGCGGGATCGTCGAGCAGCTCGGGGGTGGCCTGGATGCTCGTTGCCTTCGAGCGCGCATTCACCACCGCCTCGAGCGTCTCGCGCTCGAAGTCGGCCGCGCCCTTCACCGTCGCCACCAGATTGGGGACCAGGTCCGCGCGCCGCTGGTACTGGTTCGACACCTCGGCCCACGCCGCCTTCACGCCCTCGTCCGCGCCCTGGATGCGGTTGTATCCGCAGCCCGACGCGAACACGAGCGCACCGAGCAGCAGCACTCGCATCCCGCACGCAGCCCACCCCGCCGTCGTGGTCATCGGCTCTCCTCCTCCGGGAAAAACCCGTGATCCTCGTTGTACCCGAGATGGCGCGCGGAGGGAACGGGGCAGGCACGTGCAGCGGATTGGAGCGCTCGCTCGCAGGGGGCCGGTGCGGGGCGGTTGCGGTCGGGTAGACTGCCTGCGCCGAGGAGGTCGATCCCGCATGTCCCGGCGGCCCACCGAGACCCCGATGATGAAGCAGTACCTCGCGCTCAAGGCGCGGGCGGGCGAGGCGCTGCTCTTCTTCCGGATGGGCGACTTCTACGAGCTCTTCCTCGACGACGCGGAGCTCGCGGCGCCGCTGCTCGACCTGGTGCTCACCACGCGCGACCGCGACACCGAGCACGCGACGCCGATGTGCGGCGTCCCCTACCACGCGGCCGAGGGCTACATCCGGCGGCTGCTGCAGATGGGCTACTCGGTGGCGATCGCCGAGCAGGTGGAGGATCCGCGGCTCGCGAAGGGCCTCGTGCGGCGCGAGATCGTCGAGGTGGCGACGCCGGGCCTCGTCGCGAATCCGGACCGGCTCGAGGGCGCGGGTGCGAACTACCTGGCGGCGGTGATCTCGGACGAAGGTCGCTACGGCCTCGCCTACGTGGACGTGTCGACGGGCGAGATGGCGGCGACGGAGACCGCGCAGCGCGAGGTGCTCGACTCCGAGCTCGATCGGCTGGCGCCGCGCGAGGTGCTGGCGCGCGACTCCGAGAAGGGGCTTCCCGCGGCGCTTCGCGTGCGCCGCGTGGCGGATGCGGACTTCGATCCGCGTGCGGTGGCGCAGCGCGTGGGGCGGCTTCCCGCGGGGCTCGCCGCGCACGACGCGGATCCGGCCTCGCGCGCGGCGGCGGCGATCTGGGCGTCGGTGGCGGATCTACAGCCGGTGGCGCTCGCGCAGCTCGTGGATCTGCGCCGCTATGTCGCGAGCGATCGCCTGCTGCTCGACGCGTCGACGCGCCGGCACCTCGAGCTGTTGCGCAACACGAGCGACGGCGGCACGCGAGGCACGCTCGTCGAGCTGCTCGACCACACGCGCACGCCCATGGGGCGACGCCGGCTCGCACAGTGGATCGGCGAGCCCCTCGTCGATCCCGAGGCGATCCGTGCGCGGCAGGACCGCGTGGCGCAGTGGATCGAGCCGGACAGCCGGCGGCATGCGCTGCAGGCGGCGCTGCGGCGCGTGGGGGATCTGGAGCGCAACCTCACGCGGGCAACACTCCCCGGTGGCGGGCCGCGCGAGCTCGCGGCGCTGCGCGAGTCGCTGCGCGCCGTCGAGGGCGTGTGCGCCGAGGCGCCGCTCTCGGACTCGCTCGCTTCAGTCGCGGACGCGATCGCGCACGCGATCGTGGACGAGCCACCGCCGGCGCCGCGTGGCGAGCCGTACACCGGATACATCCGCGACGGCGTGGACGAGGAGCTCGACCGTATCCGTCGCGAAGCAGTGGAGGGCGACCGGTACCTGGCGACGCTCGAGGCGCGCGAGATCGAGCGCACGGGGATCCCGTCGCTCAAGGTGAAGTACAACCGCGTGTTCGGTTACTCGATCCACGTGACGAAGCCGCACCTGGCGAAGGTTCCGGCGGAGTACGTGCGCAAGCAGACCACGTCGAACGGCGAGCGCTTCACGACGGACGAGCTGCAGCGCTGGGAGGGCATCGTGCTGCGCTCGCGCGAGCGCGCGGCGGATGCCGAGGTGCGGGTGCTCGCCGCACTTCGCGAGCGCGTGGCCGCCGAGAGCGAGCGGGTGCGAGGGGTGGCCCGCGAGATCGCGGAGCTCGACGTGGCGCAGTCGCTCGCGCAGGTCGCGCGCGAGGGCGAGTACGTGCGGCCCGAGCTCGACCGCGGGCTCACCCTCGAGATCGAGGGCGGCCGGCACCCGGTGGTGGAGCGCTTCGCGACCGAGGGCTTCGTGCCGAACGACGTGCACATCGATCCCACGGAGTCGCGCTTCCTGATCCTGACGGGACCGAACATGGCCGGAAAGTCGACGCTGCTGCGGCAGGTGGCGCTCCTCACGCTGCTCGCGCAGATGGGATCGTTCGTGCCGGCCACGCGGGCGCGCATCGGCGTGGCCGATCGGATCTTCACGCGCGTGGGCGCCTCGGACTCGCTCGCGACGGGCGAGAGCACGTTCATGGTCGAGATGCGCGAGACGGCGGCGATCCTGCGCGAAGCCACGCCGCGCAGCCTGGTGCTGCTCGACGAGATCGGGCGCGGCACGTCCACCTTCGACGGGTTGTCGATCGCGTGGGCCGTCGCGGAGCACCTGCACGATGCGCCGGGCTTGCGGCCTCGCGTGCTGTTCGCGACCCACTATCATGAGCTTGCGGACCTGGCCCGCACGCGCGCGGCGGTTCGGAACTTCCACTTCACGTGCGCGGAGCGGGGCGGAGAGATCCTCTTCCTGCGCCGGATGGAGCCCGGGGCCGCGAGTCGAAGCTACGGAATCGAGGTCGCACGCTACGCCGGACTCCCCCCTTCCGTCATCCGGCGCGCGAGAGAGGTTCTCGCGAATCTCGAAGGGGGGGAGCTCGATGATCGGGGCAAGCCGCGGCTGGCGCGGGAATCGACCCACGAGGTGGGGAAGGGGCAGACGCAGCAGCTCGCCCTGTTCGCGCAGGCGGCGGATCCGATCCGTGCGGCGCTGCGAACGCTGGAGCCGGAGCGGATGACTCCGATCGAGGCGCTCGCGGAGCTCGATCGCCTGAAGCGTCTCTTGCGGGAGACGGAGTGAAGGGCAGACTCGCGCGCATCGCGCTGGTGCTCTTGGGGTTCGTCCTCGGAGCGGGGGCCGACGGTCCGCCGCGCCCCGAGGGGCTGGCGGACGTGACGGACGTGCGCGTCTTCGACCACGCCACCCATACGCGCGTGGTGATCGACGTCTCGCGCGAGGCGGCGTACGCCGTGCACGAGCTCGAGTCGCCTCCGCGGATCTACGTCGACGTGGACGAGACGTGGCTCGCGCAGCCGCTGCGCGCACAGTCCCAGACGAGGACGGAGGGCTCCGTTCGCGCGGTTCGCAGTGGACAGAACACGCTCCGCCGCACCCGCGTGGTGATCGAGCTCGACCGCTCGCGACACCACCGCGTGTTCCATCTGAAGAATCCCTACCGGATCGTGGCCGATGTGTTCCGCGATCCGCCGGCGGTGGCTTCGGCCGGGCCGGCGGGCGGCGCGACGCGGGAGGCCCCTGCGGCGAAGGCGGACGGTGCCGTGGGCAGGGCGACGGCCCCGGAGTCCGACCGCCGCGCCGCGCTCGACTTCGACAGCCGTCCCGTGCAGCGGGTGGTGCTCGACCCGGGCCACGGTGGGAAGGATCCGGGGGCGCTCGGGCCGAAGGGGATCCGCGAGAAGGACATCGTGCTGCGGATCGCTCGCGCCGCGCGGACCCGGCTCGAGCGCGAAGGTCTCGAGGTGCTGCTCACGCGCGATCGCGATACGTACCTCACCCTGCTCGATCGCACGGATTTCGCGAACCGTGCCCGTGCGGATCTCTTCGTGTCGATCCACGCGAACGCGTCGCCCAATGCGCGGACGAGCGGCGCCGAGACGTATCTGCTCGACACCCGGTACGACCGTCAGACCGCGCGCGTGGCGGCGCGCGAGAACGGCACGAGCATTGCCGAGCTCTCCGAGCTGCAGAAGATCCTCGCGGCCCTGCGGCTCGGCTACAACGAACGCTTCGCGGCGTCGCTTGCGAGCTCGGTGCATCGCTCGCTCGTCGGCGACCTCGGACGGCGCTACCGCGACACGCGCGATCTCGGGGTGAAGCGCGGGCCGTTCCTCGTGCTGTTCCAGGCGGACATGCCGGCGATCCTCGTCGAGGTCGGCTTCCTCACGCATCGCGTCGAGGGACCGCGCATGGGGACGGATGCATTCGTGCAGTCCGCCGCGTCCGGGATCGCCCAGGGGATCCTGCGCCATCGCGAGCAACACGGGCGCAGCGTCGTGGCGGGGCGATGAATCGGCCGCACTGCGACGGCTTCCTGTTCGGTGCCGAGGACGTTCCCGGCATCGGCTCCACGACGGCGCATCTCACCCCGTTCGTGCGCGCCTATCTCGATGCCGTGCAGGCCTACCTGCTGCACATGCACGACGCGGGTGAGCCTGCGCGGCGGGTCCTCGAGGAGCGGACCTCGCTCGTGGACGATCTGGTGCGCGCGCTGCACCGGATCGCGGACACGCGCTTCCAGGACGAGAACGCCGCGGGCGCAGGGCGTCTGGCGGTGATCGCCGTGGGCGGATACGGCCGTACGGAGCTCGCGCTCGGCTCGGACGTCGACCTGCTCTTCCTCTACGAGGGGAGTGCGAGCCCCTACGTCGAGGCCATCGCCGAGGCGATCACGAATCGGCTGTGGGACGCGCGTCTCGTCGTGGGTGCGGCGACGCGCACGCTCGAGGAGTGCGAGCGGATCGGGCGCGAGGACCTCTCCACCGCCACGTCGTATCTCGACGCGCGCTTCCTCGTGGGGGACGCCGACGTCTACGGGTCGTTCGAGAAGGCCGTCCGCAATCATCTGCGCGAGGACTCCGCCCCGTTCGTGCGCGCGAAGCTCGCGGAGATGCATGCGCGGCACGAACGTTCGGGCGAGTCCCCCTATCTGCTGCAGCCGAACGTCCGGGAAGGAGTCGGCGGGCTTCGCGACTACCACACGGCGATGTGGGTGGCGCGCGCCGTGCACTGGGAGTGCCGTCGGCCCGAGCAGCTGCTGCTCCACGGTTTCGTCGACGCCGAGGAGCTCGAAGCGCTCCTCGGCGCGCTCGACTTCCTGTGGCGCGTGCGAAACGAGCTGCACCGCAAGGGGCGCAAGAACGATCACCTGCATTTCGACGCGCAGGAGCAGATGGCGGCGAAGCTCGGCTTCCGGGGGGACGACCGCCTGCTCCCCGTCGAGGAGTTCATGCGCTCATACTACCTGCACGTGCGGGCCATCGAGCGGGTGTCCACGCGCGTGATCGATCACGCGCGGCGGCTGCTGCGGATCCGTCACGGGCATCGTCCGGAGTCGCCGTATCCCGTGGCAGAGGGCTTCGCGATCGCGGACCGGCGGCTCGAGGTTCCGCATCCCTCGCTGCTCGAGGACCGGCCGATGCGCGTGCTCTCCGCCTTCGCGGTTGCGCAGCACCACGACGTCGAGCTCTCCCCGCGATCGGAGCGACTGATCCGTCAGAACATCCATCGGGTGGACGAGGCGCTTCGTTCCGATCCCGAGGCTGCGGATCTGCTCCTGCGCATCCTCGGCTCGCCCACCCGGGTGTACCGTACCCTGCGTGCGATGAACGAGGTGGGTCTGCTCGGCGCGCTGATCCCCGAGTTCGCGCACCTGGTGGGTCTGTGGCAGCAGGACCTCTACCACACGTACACGGTCGACATCCACTCGCTCTTCCTCGTCGAGCAGCTGCGGCGGTTGCGCCGCGGGCGCTACGCCAAGGAGCTCCCCCACGCCACGGAGCTCATGCGGGAAGAGATCGCCCCCGCCGAGCTCTATCTCGCGTGCCTCCTGCACGACATCGGAAAGGGTCTGGGCGGTGGACACTCCCAGAAGGGTGCGGACATGGTGCCGGCCATCGCGCGGCGCATGGGGCTCGACGACGAGCGGACGGAGTTCGTGCGCTTCCTGGTCCGGCACCACCTCAGCATGAGCCAGATGGCGGAGCAGCGGGACGTGAACGATGCGCGCACGATCCTGCGGCTCGCGAACCTGTGCCAGACGCGGCGCCGGCTGCGTTCGCTCTATCTGCTCACGATCGCGGACATCCGCAGCGTCTCGCCCGAGGCCTGGACGCAGTGGAAACGCGAGCTGCTCGAGCGCCTGTACCGGAATGCGGCGGAGTGGCTCGAGGCGGGAGAGGAGGAAGAGGCGACGCAGCAGTTCGTCGAGCGCACGATGCAGCGCGCGGCCGCGATGCAGAGCGCGGCCAAGGATCTGTTGGTCGCGGAGGGGCTCGATGCCCAGCGCGCGGAGGAGGCTCTTGACTTCATGCCGCGCCGGTATCTGCTGCGTCACGGCGCCGCGGAGATGGCGGCGCACATGAGGGCGTCGATCGCCTTTCGCGCGGGGCCCGAGCCCGTGGGCGTCTATGCGCTCCGGCCCGAAGAGGGCGAGGCGCCGTACTGGGGAGTCGTGGTGATCGCGGGCGATCGCCCGGGGCTGTTTGCCAGCGTGACGGGCGTGCTCACCGCCTGCGGTCACGACATCCTCGCGGCGGACGCCTACACGACCCGGGACCGGCTCGCGGTCGAGGTCTATCGCATGCGTCCCATCGCCGGGGGAGAGGCGGAAGAGGCGACCGAGCTCGAGCGGATCGGGGGCCGCCTGCGGGCGGTGCTCTCGGGCAAGGAGGCCCTGGCGATGCGGCCGGTGCGGCGCGCAGAGGCGCGTCCGAGCGCGATGCGGGAGCAGCCGCCGGACGTGCGGATCACGAACCAGGACTCGGACTTCTACTCCATCATCGACGTGGCGACGAACGATCGGCCGGCGCTGCTCTACGACATCACCCGCACGATGGCCGAGCTCGGGCTCGACGTGGTGATCTCGCGGGCCTCCACCCGGGCGAACCGCGCGATCGATTCGTTCTACGTGACGGACGGAGGTCACAAGATCCTCGATCCCGAACGCCAGCAGGCGATTCGCGAGCGGCTGTTCGAGGCCATCCGCTCGGGCACGGATTGACCGCTTCGCACTCGTCTCGTGCCATCGCCGGGCTCGCTGGCATCCGCGGTGCGAGGAGTGGTACAAGATCGAATCCAAGGCCGCCGTGGAGCCCCCGTGAATCTCGACGAAGCGATCGAAGCCTTTCTCGTGCACCTCAAGGTGGAGCGGGGACTCTCACCAGCGACGATCGAGGCGTATGGGCACGATCTGGCGGATCTCGCGCGGACGGTCGGATCGGTGAACGTGGAGGACGTGAGCGCAGAGGTCCTCCGCAGGCACTTGGGGCGGCTCGAGTCGCGCGGGTGCGGGGAGCGGACCCGCGCGCGCGCGCTGTCTGCGATCTCGCGCATGCTCTCCTTCCTGCGTGCCGAGCGGCGGATCGACACGGATCCGCTGGCGGAGGTGGCGCGGCCGAAGGGAGGCCGTCGCATCCCCAAGGCGCTCGCACGCGAGGACCTGGAGGCGCTACTGCACGCACCGCCGGACACGCCGATCGGGGTGCGCGATCGCGCCATGCTCGAGGTGCTCTACGCCGGTGGGCTTCGCGTCTCGGAGCTCGTCTCGCTGCGCCTCGCCGACCTCCGGCTGGAGAGCCGCTGCTGTCGCGTGCTCGGCAAGGGCCGGCGCGAACGCGTGGCCCTGCTCGGCGAGCCCGCGGTGGCGTGGCTCCAGCGTTACCTCGCCGAGATCCGCCCGGTGTGGGCGCGGCGCGGCGGCCGTGAGGAGGTCTTCGTATCGGCTCGTGGCGCGCGCCTCACGCGGCAGGCCGTGTGGTGCCGGATCCGCCGGTACGGACTCGTGCTCGGCATCGCGCATCGGCTCACACCGCACGTCCTTCGCCATTCCTTTGCGACGCACCTCCTCGAGGGGGGCGCGGATCTGCGCTCCGTACAGGAGATGCTCGGGCATGCGGACATCGGTACGACGGAGATCTATACCCACGTGAGCCGGAAGCGCCTGCACGAGCTCGTCGAGCGGCGCCATCCGCGAGGCCTGCCCGCATGAGCGATCCGAGGACCGCGGCGTGGACGCGACGGCTGCGCCGATCCCTCGGCGAGTGCGTCGCGTTCGTCGACGTCGTCGTGGGCGAGGCCGCAGGCCGCGGTGTGCGTGCCTACCTGGTCGGAGGCCCGGTGCGAGACCTTCTCCTCGGGGAGCCGGTGCGCGACGTCGACATCCTCCTGTCGGACCGCCTCGAAGAGGTCGCGCGGGCGAGCGCCGATCGGCTCGATGGCAAGCTGCGGATCCACGACGCGTTCCTCACGGCGACGATCCAGGGAGCCGGATTCCGGATCGATCTGTCGCGCGCACGCTGCGAGACGTATGCGCGGCCGGGGGCGTTGCCCGAGGTGGCGCCTGCGGCGGTCGAGCAGGATCTGGCGCGGCGCGACTTCAGCGTGAATGCCATTGCGTTTCCCCTTCATCCGACGGCTGGGGAGTCCCTCGTCGATCCCATGAACGGGCTCGTCGATCTGGAGCGCCGCCGGCTGCGTGTCCTGCACGAAGGAAGCTTCCTCGACGACCCGACGCGCCTGTTCCGCGCCGCGCGCTATGCGGCGCGGCTGGGCTTTCGCCTGGAGCCGCGCACGGCGGAGCTCGCGCGCAGCGCGGTTCGCGGGCGCTGCCTTGCCCCCGTGTCGGGAGAGCGCATCCTCGCCGAGCTGGTTCGCATGCTCGATGAGCGCGATCCGTCGCGCATGGCGGCCGAAACGGAGAAGCTCGGGCTGCTGGGGGCCGTCGCATCGGGTTGGAAGCTCTCTGCGGACGCGCACCGCTCCCTGCGACGCCTGGCCGTGATTCGCGAGAAGCCTCCCTGGCCGCTCGGCGACGATCCCGAGCTCCTGCACGAGACCGGCCTTCGTATTCTGCTCGCCGGCAATACCGGCCGGGTGCGCATCGCGGCGCTGGATCGATTGGGGCTCAAGGGGCGCCGGGCCGAGGCCTACGCGCGCGACCTGGAGCCGCTGCTTCGCGTGCGCCGTTCGCTCGACCGCGCGCTCTCCGCGGGTGAGGTGGACGCGCGGCTCTCCGGCTTCTCCGAAGCCGGGCTGCTCGCGCTGTACTGCGCGACGTCCGGTTCCGCGCAGCGCCGCGTCGAGCGCTACGCGACGCGTCTGCGTCACGTCTCCACGCCCGTCGACGGGCACTTCGCGCGTGCGATGGGCGCGGAGGGAGCCGCGATC
>CAZOTO010000096.1:0-12848 GCA_964582775.1 uncultured Myxococcales bacterium | reverse complement strand
CGCTCGCCGACCGGACATCGCCCTCCCAGAAAAGACCAGAGGCCTCCGTCGCATTCGCGACGGAGGCCTCTTCGAAGATCCCGCGGAGGGGTTTACTCTCCTGCGGGGACCGCCTTGCGACGAGCGCGCTTCTTGCGGCTCGCCTTCTTCCGGCCTGCCTTGCGTGCGGCCTTCTTCCGGCCCGCCTTGCGTGCGGCCTTCTTCCGGCCCGCCTTGCGTGCGGCCTTCTTCCGGCCTGCCTTGCGTGCGGCCTTCTTCCGGCCTGCCTTGCGCGCGGTCTTCTTTCGCGCGGCCTTCTTCCGTGCTGCCTTCTTTCGAGCTGCCATGCTCTTCTCACCCCCCAAATGTTGTTCGCAACCGGTTGCGAACAACGTGTTGCTGATCGCGCTCGGTGCCCCGCGTCATCGCATCAAGCCATGCTGCGCGGCCCCGAACACCGCCGAGCCCGAACCCGGCTGCGTCTCCTATCGGCCCGGTCGAATCGAACTTTATGACCGGACCCGATATTCGTCACAGGAAACAAAGGGTTCGAACACTCGGTTGCTGCAAACATTAATCGCAGTCGATTCACGGTGTCAATGAAGAACGCAAAAAAAAGCGCACCGATGGAGACCCCACCGGTGCGCTCGACGATTCTTCCGGCCTATCGGCTACTGCTTGTTCTTGTGCCGATTACGGGCGCGCAGCTTCTTGTGCTTGTGCTTGCGCATCTTCTTTCGGCGCTTCTTGACGACACTTCCCATGGTTCCTCCGCCCCCAGCAGGCGCGGGATCTTATCCGGAACCAGCCCCTTGTCAAGCGCTCTGCATCCGGGATTCGGACCAGCGTGCGGACGGTCCGAGCATCCGAGCCTGCGCGCGCCCGAGGACCCGATTCAAGACGTGGCCGCGGGGAAGGAAGCGGATGGGAGGGCGACGCCGGACACCGAGCTCGGCGAGCTTCCTCTGCACTCGTTCGTTCTCCGGATCGACCATGAGCCCGCGGCGCAGGAAGCGGACCGCCTCGGCCTTGAACTCGAACGAGAGGTAGATCCTTGCCAGGTTCAGGTAGAGGTCGGGGTTGTAGAACTCCTGCCGAATGGCCGCCTTCGCGAGATCGACGGCGGCCAGGAACTGACCCCGGACCAGCGCCAACGCCAGTGCGTATGACGATCGATACCGCGCAGACTGGGGATCGCTCAAATACGCCCGGCTCAGATGCTCGAACCCCTCGGGACCATGACCTGCCTCGAGGAGCGCAAGACCGCGTCGGTGATGTTCCTCGGGGCTGAACTGCGTCTCGTGATGCATCGCGTCTGTCACCTGCTCCGATCTCCTGCCCCCCGCGCCCTTATCGGAACGAGACCGCCAATCATTAGATGGTATGCGGGAGTCCACGAAACAGGAGACCGTGCGACACGGATCCCTCACGAGGAGAAACCGTCGCGCGTCCCACCCCCAAGAATAGGGGCACACCCCATGGGCCCCGGCAACATCGGGACCGAAGTCATCGAGGACTCTCAGTGCTCGATGATCTCGAGGATGTAGCGCTTGTTTTCCTTGCCGCTCGCAGCCGCGAGAATCGTTCGGATCGCGGAAGCATGGGCTCCGCCCTTGCCAATCACCTTTCCCAGATCCTCCTTCGCCACGTTCAGCTCGATCACATGGGCATGATTTCCCTTGATCTCGTGGATCTCGACAGCCTCTGGCTGATCCACGAGCGCCCTTACGATATGCTCCACCAGTTCCTTCATCGTCATCGCTTACTCCTGGACGCCACCCACCAGCGGCTCAGCGGCGATACTGGACCCTCCAATCCCTGCGGGTCGGGCACCGCTTCCATTTCCATTCAGCAGACGTTCGGCACCGACCTTCCTATCCTACTACAACGGGAGGGACCGCCGGGAAGGTTCCGGAAGTCGGCTGGGGAATGGGCTGGCCTCAGGAGCCCGCGGATCCCGCCCCCTCGCGGCGCCTCAGGTACTCGAAGACGTACTTCCCGAGCACGTCGACCTCGACGTTCACGCGATCGCCCGCGAGGCGAATCCCCAAGGTCGTGACCGCGAGGGTGTGCGGGATCAGGGCCACCCCGAATCCGGCGTCGTCGGGCTCGACCACGGTGAGAGAGACTCCGTCGAGTGCCACCGAGCCCTTGTGCACGAGCATCCGCGCAGTCTCGAAGGGAACGGCAACCCGCATTTGCACCTCATCCCCGGCGCGCTCGATCGCCGTCACCGTTCCTGTCGCATCGACATGCCCCTGCACGATGTGGCCATCGAGTCGACCGCCCGCGCGCAGCGCACGCTCCAGATTCACCCGATCACCAGTTCGCCGGGTGCCCAACGACGTGATGCGCAGGGTCTCCGGGATGGCCTGGAAGGAGAGGCCATCCGCACCGGTCGCCGTCACCGTGAGGCAGCACCCATCCACGGCCACACTGTCGCCCAGTCGAACCCCCTCGGCGATGCCGGGCGGCGTCTCGATGTCGAGATCTATGCGATCGCCGACTCGATCGAGACGAGAGATCTGGCCCACTCCCTCGATGATCCCCGTGAACATGTCTTGGCCTCCGCCTAGAACCGGCGCTCGATCTGGCGGAAGATCTCGCTACGTACGATGTCGTAGTGCGCAGGCAGCTCGATGGGCTCGTTCGCGAGCCGTGAATCGATGCCCTCCAAGGTATTGCGGTGATACTTCACCTTGAAATCGGTGAACTTCAACCCATGCGCCGTGGAGACCACCACGACGCGATCGTTCGGCGAGATCTCCCCACGTGCAAGCAGCTTCTTCAACGCCGCGAGCGCTACCCCCGTATGGGGGCAGTTGAACAAGCCAGTCCGATCCGCCTCGGCCACGGCATCCGCCAGATCCTGCTCGCTCGCCTGCTCCACGATTCCATCGAAGCGCTTGAGCACGGCCACCGCCCGCTCGAAGGATACGGGGTTCCCGATTTGAATCGCGCTGGCCAGGGTCTTCTTCGCGCGGATCGGCTCCATGTCTGCCCATCCCCGCACGTAGCTTCGGTAGAGTGGATTCGCCGCCTCGGCCTGTGCGCATACCAACCGCGGCAACCGATCGATGATGCCGAGCTCGTAGAACTCGAGCAGGCCCTTCCCCAGTGCCGAAATGTTTCCCAGGTTTCCTCCCGGCATGACGATCCAGTCGGGAACTCCCCAGTCGAACTGCTGGACGATCTCCATCCCCACCGTCTTCTGGCCCTCGATCCGCAGGGAGTTCATCGAGTTCGCCAGGTAGATTCCGTCCCGCTCCGCAACCTGCTGCACGATCTCCATGCAGCCGTCGAAATCGGTGTCGAGGGAGATCGTGATCGCACCATTGGCGACCGGCTGGATCAGCTGCGCGATCGAGATCTTGTCCTTGGGCAAGAGGACGATGGCAGGAATTCCCGCGTACGCGGCATAGGCTGCCAGCGCTGCAGAGGTGTCCCCGGTCGACGCACATGCCACGGCCGGCACGTTCTTTCCGCGGGAGATCATCTCGTTCACCACCGAGACGAGCACCGTCATCCCGAGGTCCTTGAAGCTGCCCGTGTGCGTGTTCCCGCAGAGCTTCACCCATAGATCCGACAGACCGAGCTGCTGCCCCAGACGTTTCGCCCAGAACAGATTCGTGTGGCCCTCGTACATCGAGACCACGTTCTCCTCGCTCACGATGGGACAAACGAGCTCCCGCTTGCCCCACACCCCACTCCCGTACGGCCACTTCGTCGTATGTCCGCGCTCGATGAAGACCCGCTTCCACTCCTCTCCGGAGCGCTTGCGCAACGGCTCGAAGTCGTGACGAACGTTGAGCAAGCCACCGCAGCTCGGGCAGCGGTAGATGACGTCGGTGAGCTCCCAGCGCCCAGGGCAGCCGCGGAAGCACTCGAACCAGGAATCCAGCGGGCCCAGCTCCGTCACGTCCGACATATCCCTAGATCTCCCGTTCGATGCGGATCCGCTGCACAGGTGAGCTCACCTGCTCCATCGACTCGATCTCGGCCAGCGCCTCTTCGAGCGCGAGCTGGCGCGCGGTGTGCGTGGTGATGACGATCGGAACGGCATCCGCGGATTCCGGCTCCTCCTGGAGGACGGATGCGATGCTGATGCCGCGACCACCGAGGGCGCCGGCAATATGTGCGAGCACGCCCGGTACGTCCCGCGCGAACAGCCGCAGATAGAACTCCCCCTCCAGATCGCCCGAGGCGCGCAGACCCTCGGTGCGGAGCTCCGGCGTGCCGAGCGGAGGCACCCGGCGCGCCGCCCCGACCAAGCGGTTTCGCGCGAGCTCCATGAGGTCGCTCACCACCGCGCTCGCCGTGGGAAGCGCTCCTGCCCCGGCGCCGTAGTAGAGCGTCGGGCCCGACATCCGCCCGCGCACCTCGATCGCATTCATCGAGCCATCCACCTGCGCGAGCACGCTGCGCTCGGGAATCATCGTGGGGTGGACGTGCGCCTCGAGGCCCACATCGGTTCGCTTACCCACCGCGAGCAGCTTGATGCGAAAGCCCATGCGCTTCGCATAGCGGATGTCGAGAGGACTGATCCGGGAGATTCCCTCCACTGCGAAATCGCCCGGCTTCACGTGCACTCCGAAGGCGAGCCCGAGGAGGATCGCGAGCTTGTGGGCCGAGTCCGTTCCGTCCACATCGAAGGTCGGATCCGCCTCGGCATAACCGAGCTCCTGGGCCTCGTGCAGGGCCTGCGCATACGTCGAGCCCGTGGCCTCCATCCGGGTGAGGATGAAGTTGCAGGTACCGTTGACGATCCCGAGCACGGATTCGATGCGGTCTGCAGCGAGCCCTTCGCGCAGGGCGCGAAGCACCGGGATCGTTCCGCCCACACTGGCCTCGAAGGCGATGTCCGCCCCCTTGGACCGAGCGAGGGCATAGACCTCGTCACCGTGGTGCGCGAGCAACGCCTTGTTCGCGGTCACGACCCCTTTCCCCGCGCCCAGGGCAGACAGCACGACCTCGCGCGCCACCTTCGTACCGCCGATGAGCTCCACCACCAGATCGATGGAGGGATCGTCCACGATCTCCCGCCAGCGCGTCGTCGCGCGGTAGCTCGAGAGCGACACCCCGCGATCGCGCTCGAGGTCGATATCCGCGACGCTCACGAGCTCGAGCGGGACACCGAGACGCTCCCGGATGAGCGCCCCGTTCTCCTGCAGCAGGCGGACCACTCCCGTCCCGATCGTACCCAGGCCCACGAGACCCACGCGAATCGCGCGCTCAGCCATGCTTCAGCAGCCTCCGGATGTTGCGCACCGCCTGCCGAATCCGATGCGTGTTCTCCACCAACGCGAAGCGCACGAATCCCTCCCCAGAGGGGCCGAAACCCACACCCGGAGAGACGGCGACCTGGGCGCGCTCGAGCAGCAGCTTCGAGAACTCGAGGGATCCGAGCTCCGCGAAGGGCTCCGGCACCGGAGCCCACACGAACATCGTCGCCAGCGGCTTCTCGATCTTCCAGCACGACTCGAGGCCATCGACCAGCGCATCCCGCCGCCGACGATAGTCCTCGACGATCTCGTCGACGGTGGCCTGCGCCTTGTCGAGTGCCACGATCGCTGCGATCTGGATCGGCTGGAACGTGCCGTAGTCGAGGTAGCTCTTCACCCGGCCCAGGACGCGGATCATCTCGGCGTTGCCAGCAGCGAATCCCACGCGCCATCCCGCCATCGCGTGAGACTTCGAAAGCGACGTGAACTCGATCGCCAGATCGCGAGCGCCCGGGACCTGCAGGATGCTCGGCGGCAGGTAACCGTCGTAGCAGATCTCGGCGTAGGCCAGGTCGTGGACCAAGATCAGATCGAACTCGCGGCAGAAGTCGACGAGCTTCGTCAGGAACGCCAGGTCAACGACGGCCGTGGTCGGATTGTGCGGAAACGACGCGATCAGCATCTTCGGTCGCGGCCAAGCCAGCGATATCGTCTCGCGCATGCGGTCGAGGAAATTGTCGAGCGGATGCAATGGCACGCGGGCGATGTCACCACCGGCAATCGCCACAGAGAAGCTGTGGATCGGGTACCCGGGATCCGGACACAAAACCGTGTCACCTCGCGATACGGCCGCGATCACGAAATGGCTGAGCCCCTCCTTCGCGCCGATCGTCGTGAGCACATCGGTCTCGTGATCCAAATCGACGTCGTAGCGGCGCTTGTACCAGCGGGCGATCGCCCTACGCAGATTCGGCAGCCCCCGCGAGGCCGAGTAGCCGTGATTGCGCGGATCTCTTGCCTCCTCCACGAGCTTCTCGACCACGAAGTCCGGCGGGTGGTGATTCGGATTTCCGAATCCGAGATCGATGACGTCTTCGCCCGCGCGACGTGCTTCGAGCTTCAGCTGATTCACGATGCTGAGCACATATGGGGGAAGACGATCGACCTTTTCGAAACGGCTCATGGCCGACTCCCTTGCAGCGGGGTGCGCAGACGATCGAAGGCTGCGTCTGCGTGGAACGAGCTGCGAACGAGGGGGCCGCTCGCAACGTGGGAAAATCCGAGCGACTCCGCCTCGACGCGCAGCTCGTCGAACTCCGCGGGCTCGAGGTAGCGCTCGACCGGAAGGTGGCGAAGCGACGGGCGCAGGTACTGACCGAGGGTTAGGGCATCGACCCTCGCGGAGCGCAGATCCCGCAGCACCTCGCGTAGCTCCTCGCGCGTCTCTCCGAGCCCGAGCATGAGACCCGACTTGGTGAGGAGCGCCGGATTCCGCGCCTTCACATGGGCCAGCAACGCGAGCGATCGCTCGTACTTCGCCCCGATGCGAACGCGGCGGTACAAACGCGGGACGGTCTCGACATTGTGGTTGTAGACGTCGGGATCCGCGTCGGTCACCCGATCGATGCACAGGAGATCACCGCGGAAGTCGGGAGTGAGCACCTCGGTGCTCGTCTCGGGCGCACGTCGGCGGATCGCCTCGAGGGTCCGCACGAACTGCCCCGAACCCTGATCGGGTAGATCGTCGCGATTCACGCTGGTGAGCACGACGTGCCGCAGACCGAGCTCGGCTGCGGCCTCGGCCACGCGCTCGGGCTCACCGGGATCGACGGGTCGGCCAAGCCCCGTCGAGGTGTTGCAGAAGCGGCAGGCGCGCGTGCAGACATCGCCGAGCAACAGGAACGTGACGGTGCTGCGCTCGAAGCAGCGCGATAGATTCGGGCAACGCGCCTCCTCGCAGACGGAGTGCAGCGCACGCGTGCGGAGCCAGCGGCGCAGCTCGACCGCGCGCGGATTCGGCTGCCCCTCCGATCGGCAATGGACGGGAAGCCGCAGCTGCCTCGATCGCGCGTCCCGCGAAAGTTCGTCTCGTGCCACTTCCCTCATGAGTGAGGCCAGAGTATTCGACGTAAGTCGCCGACGCAAATACGGTTCCGGCGCCGGGAAACGCCGCGGACCCGCCCGGGTAGCGCTCCCTCAGGCCACCGCTCCGAAGTCGAGTCGGCGCCCCCAGCGACGCTCCACGGCCGCGCGGAGCTTCGCGTGCCGCCGCAGATCCGGATCGGAGTCGAGCCGGCGCGCGGCAGCCTCCCGGACCGGATCCAGGAGCGCGGCGTGGCGGACGAGATCCGCGAGCCGCAGCTCCGGAAGGTGCCCCGCTTGGCGGGTGCCGAGCCACTCGCCCGCGCCGCGAATGCGCAGATCCTCCTCGGCGATGTCGAAACCGCTGTCGCTCGCCTCCAGGATCCCGAGCCGGCGCGAGGCATCCTCGGTGGCGGGCTCGGCGATGAGGATCGCCTGTCCCGGCCGTTGGCCCCGTCCCACGCGCCCGCGAAGCTGGTGGAGCTGCGCGAGCCCGAACCGCTCCGCGTGCTGCACCACGAGCAGCGTCGCCGCGGCAACGTCGACGCCCACCTCGATCACCGTCGTCGACACGAGCACCCGCACCTCCCCTTCGGCGAAGCGGCGCATCGCACGCTGGCGATCCGACGGGTCGAGCCGCCCATGGACGAGTGCGATCGGAACGTGGGGAAGTGCCTTCTGCAGCCGCTCGAAGCCACGGGTCGCGTCCTTCAGATCCTGGTTCTCGGACTCCTCGACGAGCGGATAGACCACGAAGACCTGCTCTGCGCGTGCGAGCGTGGCCTTCACCTCGTCGAGCACGGCGCGGCCCGCCGTCGGCGGCACCACCTTCGTCTTCACGGGCGCGCGTCCGGGCGGCCGCTCGCGCAGCGTCGAGTGATCCAGGTCGCCGAACAGGGTGAGCGCGAGCGTGCGGGGAATCGGCGTAGCCGACATCACGAGCACGTGCGGGTTGTCTCCCTTGTCGCCGAGCGCACGGCGTTGATCGACGCCGAACCGGTGTTGCTCGTCGATCACCGCGAAGCCGAGCCGCGGCAGCGAGACGCCCGCCGAGAGCAGCGCATGTGTTCCCACCGCGATGGAGATCTCGCCGAGCGCCAGCAGCCGGCGCAGCGATCGGCGCTCTGCAGCCGGCGTGCTCCCGGTGAGCAGCGCCACCCGCAGCCCCAGAGGCTTCGCCAGGCGGGAGAACGTCTCGTGGTGTTGGATCGCGAGGATCTCCGTGGGTGCGAGAACGGCCGCCATGCAATCGCTCGCGCATGCCGCAACCGCACCGAGGAATGCGAGCACCGTCTTGCCGGTTCCCACGTCACCTACGAGCAGACGGTGCATCGGTCGCGGCCGCGCCAGGTCGGCCGCAATCTCGCTCCACGCGCGCTTCTGATCGCCCGTGAGCTCGAACGGAAGCGTCGCGATGGCGCGTGCGACTCGCGGATCACCCACGGCGAGCGGCTTCGCCACTCGATGCGCAAGGCTGGAGCGACGCAACCCGAGCCCCACCTGGAGCAGGAAGAGCTCCTCGGCCACCAGCCGCAGATGGAAGGGAGTGCGCCGTTCTCGCAGCTCCGCGGGATCCAGGTGCACTCCGGGGGAGTGCACCTCCCGGATCGAAACCCCGATCTCTGCCAACCCCAGGGCCCGCGCGCAGTCCTCGGGCAGGAAGTCCTCGATGAGATCCGCAGCGTAGGAGACCGCCGATTCCACCAGGCGGCGCACCGTCCTCGGCGGCACACCCTCCACCAGCCCATACACCGGAACGATGCGGGGCAACGCGTCGATCGGGACGTCCGCGGACAAGATCTCGATCTCCGGGTGGTGGAGCTCCTTCGCATAGCGGTAGCGTCGCACGTCCCCCGAGACGAGCACCGTCGCACCAGGCCGCAGGCGGTTCTCGAAATGCGCGATGCCACGGAACCACTTGAGCTGTACGGCTCCCGTGCCATCGGTCACCACGGCCTGCAGGAACTTGCGCCCATTGCGCAGGCGAACGACACCCGCCCGGGTCACGGTGCCACGGAAGCACGAACTCCGTCCCACCTCGAGCGCTTGGATGGGGACGATCTCGCGCCGATCCTCGTAGGAGCGTGGAAGGAAGAAGAGCAGATCCTCGATGTGCCGGATCTCCCTCTTCTCGAGCGCCTGCGCGATCTTCGGACCTACCCCCGGCACGCGCGTCACGGGCTGCGAGAGAGCCCGCTGCGGATAACTCGGATCGAGCAGCGGTGCAAGCTGATCGCGGACGTGCGCAAGGATCCGCGCCTCCGCTCCGTGCTCCTCGACCTCGCGCGCCGCCGCCTCGAAGCGCTGCTTCGCCGCCGGAGGGATGCATAGCTCGAGCGGACGACGCAGTGCCGCCACGAGCGTGTCGCGAAGCCCCTGCACCCGGTCGATGTGATCGGGATGCTCGACGGCAAACGCGAGAGGACCGCGAATCGCCTCGACGGCGCTCTGGTAGCGCGACATGGATCAGCCGGGATGGACGTCCTGCAGAGCCAGGGGAAGGACCTCGCCTGCGCGAAGGGCGCGAATCGCGTCGGCGGCCGCACGTGCACCCGCCATCGTGGTGAAGTAGGGGATCCCGTTCTCGAGGGCCGAACGGCGCAGAGCCAACGAGTCGCGAACCGCGATGGGATCACCCCACCGCGTGGTGACGATCACCAGCGAGACCTTTCCTGCCGCGATCACCTCGACCGTATTGGGAGATCCCTCGCTCACCCGCAGGATGCTCTCTACCGGAAGCCCGCGATCCTTCAGGAAAGCAGCCGTCCCGCTCGTCGCGTACAGGCGGAAGCCCTCCTCGACGAGGGTGGACAACGCCCCGAAGGTCGGCTCCTTGTCCGCATCGCGAAGCGAGACGAGGACCGCACCCGTCGTCGGCAGCTCCATCCCTGCCCCGCTCTGTGCCTTGGCGTACGCGCGTCCGAACTCGCGATCGATCCCCATCACCTCACCCGTGCTCTTCATCTCGGGACCGAGCAGCGTGTCGACGCCCGGGAACTTCACGAAGGGGAACACGGCCTCCTTCACCGCGATGTGCGAGGGCTCGATCTCGGCGGTGAAGCCCAGCTCCGCGAGCGACTTCCCCGCCATCACGCGGGCTGCGAGCTGCGCGAGCGGAACACCGATCGCCTTCGACACGAACGGCACCGTACGCGAGGCGCGAGGATTCACCTCGATCACGTACACCTGATCGTTCACCACGGCGAACTGGACGTTCATGAGACCGCGCACGCCGAGCTCGAGCGCGAGTGCGCGCGTCGCGCGACGGATCTCCTCGACGAGGTAACGCGGAAGGCTGTACGGGGGCAGCGAGCAAGCGCTGTCGCCAGAGTGGATCCCCGCCTCTTCGATGTGCTCCATGATCCCGCCGATCACGGCGATCTCTCCGTCGCAGATTGCATCCACATCGACCTCGATCGCGTTGGCCAGGAAGCGATCCACGAGCACGGGATGCTCCGGGCTCACCAGGACGGCCTCGTGCATGTAGCGCTCGAGCTCCGTATCGTCGTGCACGATCTGCATCGCGCGCCCACCGAGAACGTAGGACGGCCGCACGAGCACCGGATACCCGAGGGATCCGGCGAGCCGCCGTGCCTCCTCGAAAGATCGCGCCGTGCCATTCGGCGGCTGCCGAAGTCCGACCTTGTCGAGCACAGCGGCGAAGCGCTCCCGGTCCTCGGCGCGATCGATCGCATCCGGGCTCGTGCCGAGGATGGGAACACCCGCGCGCTCCAGCGCAACCGCGAGCCGCAGTGGCGTCTGTCCACCGAACTGCACGATCACACCCGTCGGGCGCTCGCGCTCCACGATCGAGAGCACGTCCTCGAGCGTGAGCGGCTCGAAGTAGAGCCGGTCGGATGTGTCGTAGTCCGTCGAAACCGTCTCCGGATTGCAGTTCACCATGATCGTCTCGAAGCCGTCCTTCTCGAGACCCATCACGCCGTGCACACAGCAGTAGTCGAACTCGATCCCTTGACCGATGCGGTTGGGACCTCCGCCCAGGATCATCACCTTGGGACGATGGCTCGGATTTGCCTCGCACTCCTGCTCGTACGTCGAGTAGAGATACGGCGTGAACGCCTCGAACTCGGCACCACAGGTGTCGACCCGCTTGTACACGGGGACGATCCCCTCGCAAAGCCGGCGCGCACGGATCTCGTCCTCCGTCGTCCCTGCGAGGAGCGCCAGTCGCCGATCGGAGAAGCCCTGGCGCTTGGCACGGCGGAGATCCGAGGTCTCCACCCACACCTTCTCCTCGCGCACGATCTCGCGGATGTGGTGCAGGAACCAGGGGTCGATCTTCGTGCGCTCGTAGACCTCTTCGATGGTCCGTCCGCGCCGCAGCGCCTCGCCCACCTGCCACAGCCGCTCCGGCCGCGGCCGCGCAAGGCTCTCCCACAGCTCGGCGTCGCTTTCGCTGCGAGACTCGAAACCGAACGTGCCGGTCTCGAGGGAACGCATGCCCTTCTGCAGCGATTCCCGGAAGGTGCGGCCGATCGCCATCGCCTCGCCCACGCTCTTCATCTGCACGCCGAGGTCCGGAGAGGCGGACGGGAACTTCTCGAAGGTAAAGCGCGGGATCTTCGTCACCACATAGTCGATCGTAGGCTCGAAGCTCGCCGGCGTCTCGCGCGTGATGTCGTTGGGGATCTCGTCGAGCGTATAGCCGAGCGCGAGCTTCGCGGCGATCTTCGCAATGGGGAAGCCCGTCGCCTTGCTGGCGAGCGCGCTGCTGCGCGACACGCGTGGGTTCATCTCGATCACGACGACGTCGCCGTTCACCGGATTCACCGCGAACTGGATGTTCGAGCCGCCGGTCTCCACGCCGATCCGGCGGATGATCCGCACGGAGGCATCGCGCAGCCTCTGATACTCCTTGTCCGTGAGCGTCTGCGCCGGTGCGACGGTGATCGAGTCGCCCGTGTGCACGCCCATCGGATCGAGGTTCTCGATCGAGCAGATGATGACCACGTTGTCCGCGCGGTCGCGCATCACCTCGAGCTCGAACTCCTTCCAGCCGAGCACGGACTGCTCGACCAGGCACTCGTGCTTGGGCGACATGTGGAGCGCCCACGCGAGCTTCTCCCGGAACTCCGCCTCGGTCTCCGCGATGGCTCCGCCGGAGCCACCCAGGGTGAAGCTCGGGCGCAGGATCGCCGGGATGCCCACGAGGGCGAGCGCCTCGTCCGCCTGCGCGAGCGAGGACACGTACATCGAGCGGGGCGTCGAAAGCCCGATCTCGCCCATCGCCTCGCGGAAGCGAAGCCGATCCTCCGCGGTGAGGATCGCATCGATCTGTGCGCCGATGAGCTCGCAGCCGAACCGCGCGAGAACGCCCTGCTCGTGCAACGCGATCGCGGTATTGAGCGCCGTCTGGCCCCCGAGCGTGGGGAGCACCGCGTCCGGCCGCTCGCGCTCGATGATGCGCGCGACCGTGGCTGGCGTCACCGGCTCGATGTAGGTGCGCGCCGCGAACTCGGGATCCGTCATGATCGTCGCCGGATTCGAGTTCACGAGGACGACCTCGATGCCCTCTTCTGCGAGCGCCTTGCAGGCCTGCGTCCC
>CAZOTO010000095.1:0-13009 GCA_964582775.1 uncultured Myxococcales bacterium | reverse complement strand
CTTCGACAAGGACCCCGCCACCATCGAGTGGGACAAGGGACCCCTCGCCTGAGGGGAGGACGTCCCATCCACCCGGCTGCATCGGCAGCGGATTCCGCCGCGGATGCAGCGCCTGTCATAGGAGCAAGCGCGTGATTCGGATCGATCGCAGGGAATTCCTGCGCGCGAGCGCCGCCGGTGCGGCGTCGATCGCCCTTGGATTGTGGAAGCTCGGGCCGGCCGCTGCCGCGCCGGGCGCGGTGGCCGCCGCCGCAAAAGCCTATGGCGACTGGCGCGACGTCTATCGCCAGAAGTGGACGTGGGATCGCGTGGTGCGCAGCTCGCACTTCGTGAACTGCTGGTACCAGGCGCACTGTGCGTGGGACGTCTACGTGAAGGACGGGATGGTCTGGCGCGAGGAGCAGGTCGCGGAGTACGAGCAGATCAAGCCGAACATCCCCGATGCGAATCCGCGCGGCTGCCAGAAGGGCGCGTGCTTCAGCGAGCGCATGTACGACGCCGCGCGCGTGCGCTACCCGCTCAAGCGCGTCGGTGAGCGCGGCTCGGGGAAGTGGAAGCGGATCTCGTGGGACGAGGCGAATCGCGAGATCGCCGACGCGATGATCGACACGATCGTCGAGCACGGGACGGAGCGGATCGTGTGGGAGCTCGGTCCGCTCTACACCGAGGGCACGATGACCGCGGCGCATCAGCGCCACGCGATCCTGCTCGATTCGACGAACCTCGACATGAACACGGAGATCGGCGACGGCCACCGTGGCACCGCAGAGACGTTCGGGAAGATCACGTTCGAACGATCCGCCGATGACTACTTCTACTCGGACCTGATCCTGATCTGGGGCGGCAATCCGCTCTACACGCAGATCCCGAACGCGCATTACCTCACCGAGGCGCGCTACAACGGCGCGAGAATCGTGTGCATTGCACCGGACTACAGCGCCTCTTCCGTGCACACGGATCTGTTCGTTCCGGTGATGCCGGGCTGCGACGCGGCGCTCGGTCTGTCGATCGCACAGGTCCTCGTCGAGGAGGATCGCATCGATCGCGCCTTCCTGGCGGAGCAGACGGACTTTGCGCTGCTCGTCCGCGAGGACACGCGGCGCTATCTGCGCCGCGCGGACGTCGTGAAGGGCGGCAGCGACGAAGAGCTCTACTTCTGGGATCGGGCCCAGGGGCTTACTCTCGTGCCAAAGCGCACGCTGGCGCTCGAGGGGCTCGCTCCCGAGCTCGAGGGGCGCTTCGAGGTGACCCTCGCCGACGGCTCGAAGGTGTTCGTGCGCACGGTGTTCTCGGTGTTCGCGGAGCGCTTGGCAGATTATGCCCCCGAGAAGGCATCGCAGATGTGTGGCACGCCGCCGAACACGATTCGCCGGTTGGCGCGGATGCTGGCCGATGCGAAGTCTGCGGCGATGGTCACGACGAGCAACTTCGCCAAGTACTACCACGGCAACCTGATCGAGCGCACGCAGGCGCTCGTCTTCGCGCTCACGGGGAACTACGGCAAGAAGGGCAGCGGCTACGTCGGATTCCCGTGGCTCGACCAGGATGGCCTCGAGCCGTTCATCATGGAGATGTTCTCGATCTCCGATCTCATGAACCCCACGGCGATCAAGACGCTCGGCGGCATGTTCATGAACAAGGTGAAGTGGAAGCTGCAGGGCTACACCGACGAGATGATCGCGTTCGAGGGCGCGCGCGACGTGCTCAAGACGGGCCGCATGACGTCGGGTGCGATGTTCTGGTACATCCACGGCGGACTGCTCGAGGCGAGCAAGGATCTCGAGAAGTGGGATCCGTATCTCAAGCGCCCCGTGAGCGAGGTGCTGCAGGAGTCGCTCGACAAGGAGTGGCAGAGCGTCTGGCCGAGGCCGGGCAACGATCCCAAGATGCTCTTCGTGCTGGGCGGAAATCCCCTGCGCCGCGTGCGCTGCTACCCGCTCATCCTGAAGAACCTGTGGCCCAAGCTGCACACGATCGTGACGCTCGACTGGCGCATGACGTCGACGGCGTTGCAGTCGGACTACGTGCTTCCGGCCGCGGGCTGGTACGAGCGCAACGACCACAAGTGGGTGACGACGCTCATGCCGTACATCCACTCCGGCGAGAAGGCGACCACGTACTACGAGGCGCGTTCGGACTGGGAGATCATCTCGCGCCTCACCGAGACGATCGATCGCCGGGCGGCGGAGCGGGGGGTGACGAAGTTCGTCGATCGATTCGGCGGCGAGCGCACGTTCGAGGGACTGTACCGGCAGTTCTCGAACGACGGCACGTACGGTCACGAGGATGACGAGAAGGTCGCCGCCCGGATGATCGAGCACGCGACGAACCTGGGCGGCGTGAAGTGGGAGGACCTGAAGAAGAAGGGGTTCCACCGCTTCAGCTCGATCGGGAACAGCATGGGGAGCATCGGGAACGCGACCGACATCCCTGCGGACGACACGATCACGCCGCTCACCAAGCACGTGTTCGAGAAGATGCCGTACCCGACGCTGTCGCGGCGCATCCAGTTCTACCTGGACCAGGAGCTCTACTTGGAGATGGGCGAGGAGCTACCGGTGCACAAGGCGCCACCAACGGCGGGCGGGAACTACCCGCTCACGCTCACGGGCGGGCATACCCGCTGGAGCATCCACTCGGCCTGGCGCGACGACAAGCTCATGCTCGAGCTGCAGCGCGGCGAGCCGGTGATGTACATGAGCGTCGAGGACGCGCTGGATCGCGGTGTGGCGGATGCCGCGCGGGTGCGCGTGTTCAACGACATCGACGAGTTCGAGGTGATCGCGAAGGTGTCCCCGTCGGTGCGGCGCGGGCAGGTCATCATCTACCACGCGTGGGAGAACTTCCAGTTCAAGAACGGCAAGGGCTTCCAGAACCTGATCCCGGCACCGCTCAATGCCGTCGAGCTCGCGGGTGGCCAGTTCCACCTGCGCCCGATCACGATCGCGCTCCAGCCGAGCCATACGGATCGGGATACGCGCGTGGAAGTCCAGCCGGCCTGAGCGGTTCACGTCCATATGAGCTTTCGGTCACACGATTCTCGACAAGGAGGTGGGACGGTGTCGAATGCGGCGCGGATCTCGCGAAGAACGTTCCTGGCGGGCGCGAGCACGACTGCGGTCGTGCTGGGATTGCGCCGGCTCGATGCGGAGCGCATCCCGGCTTCGGCGTCGAGCGCCGCCGACGCCGTCGTCAGGGAGCGGATCACCCCGAAGAGCTACGGCGACTGGAGCGACGTCTACCGCGACAAGTGGACGTGGGATCGCATCGCCAAGGGGACGCACACGCGTGCGAACTGCATCGCGAACTGCGCCTGGGACATCTTCGTGAAGGACGGCGTGGTGTGGCGCGAGGAGCAGGCGTCGCCGTACGAGGCCCCGAACGAAAGCATCCCGGACATGAATCCGCGCGGCTGCCAGAAGGGTGCTTGCTACAGCGACCTGCAGGTGTCGGGCTCGCGCGTGCTCTACCCCCTCAAGCGCGTGGGCGAGCGCGGCTCGGGCAAGTGGAGGCGCCTCTCGTGGGAGGAGGCGATCGACGAGATCACCGAGGTCATGCTCGATGCGGCGGTCGAGCATGGCACCGAGACGGTCGTCTACGACAACGGGACGACGAACGCGGGCATGGGGCCGGAGAGCATGGGCGAGATGCGCTTCGCGGGGGCCTTCAACGCCACGATCATGGACTCCTGGTCCGGCGTCGGCGACATGCCCATGGGCGCGGTGCAGACCTGGGGCATGTATAACAGCGAGGGAACCTCGGACGACTGGTTCCGCTCGGACTACATCGTGGTGTGGGTGGGGAACCCGAACTACACGCGCATCCCCGAGATCCACTTCATGCACGAGGCACGCTACCGCGGGGGCAAGCTCGTGGTGATCGCTCCCGACTACAGCCCGACAGCGGTGCACGCAGACCTGTGGCTGAATCCGAAGATGGAGACGGACGCAGCGCTCGGACTGGCGGCCGCACAGGTGATCCTGTCCGAGGGGCTACACAAGGCCGAGTATGTGCGGGAGCAGACGGATCTGCCGATCCTCGTGCGCGAGGACAATGGCCGCTTCCTGCGCGAATCGGACCTGAAGAAGGGCGGCGCGGAGAATCGGCTGTACTTCTGGGACGAGGCGAAGAACCGGCTCGCCGTGGTGCCGGGCTGCGAGGGGGACGGCGGTGGAGGTCGCTCGCTCGCGCTCGGAGACCTGAAGCCCGCACTCGCGGGCCGCTACCCGGTGAAGCTCGCCGACGGGAAGACCGTCGAGGTCCGCCCCGTGTTCGAGGGGCTGCGCGAGCAGCTCGAGCGCGACTACACGCCGGAGAAGGCGGCGAAGGTAACGGGACTCAAGCCCGCACTGATCCGCCGCTTCGCGCGCGAGCTCGCGGCCGCGCCGTCGGCGATGATCTTCGCGTCGTGGGGCGCCTGCAAGCACCACCACAGCGACCTGTTCCAGCGCGCGATGATCCTGCTCATGGCCCTCACGGGCAATCAGGGCAAGGCCGGCGGCGGCCTGCGCGTAGCGGCGTGGTGGGGCATGGACGGCCTGGAGAAGGTCGCTCCGACGACGCTGTCTCTCGGGGAGAAGCTGCGGGTCATCCCCAAGGCGATTCGCGGCCTCACCGCTCGCGACTACGAGGACCTCTTCGTCCAGGTGAGCGAGAAGGAAGGGAACATGCCGCTGATGCCGTTCCTGTACGTGCACGGCGGCTATCGCGAGCTGTGGTCCAAGCCTCACCTGAACGACCCGGACCTTCCGCGAGGGATCGATGAATACGTGCGGCAGGCCGTCGATCGGGGCTGGCTCAAGGTCCATCCGCCCGAGGACCGCCCTCCGCAGGTCTACCTCTACACGGGGTGCAATCCGCTGCGCCGCTGGCCGGCACCCCAGACGGCGAAGCAGCACCTGTGGCCGAAGTTGAAGTGCATCGTGTCCGTGAACTTCCGCATGAACACGACGGGGATGTACTCGGACTACATCCTGCCCGCGGCCGGCTACTACGAGAAGCACGGCATCAAGTACACCCAGAGCTATTCGCCGTACATCATCCTGTCCGACGAGGCGGTGCGGCCGCTCGGCGAGTCGCTCTCGGAGTGGGTGATCTTCGCGATGCTCGCGGATCGGATCGCGTCGAAGGCGAAGGAGCGCAACCTCGGACCGGTGCGCGGGCTGAACGACCGTCCGCTCGACCTCTCGAAGGTGTACGACATCTACACCGCGAACGGACACTACGATCCGTACGATCCCAAGGATCCGGTGAAGGTGATCGACGACGTGCTTCGCGGAAGCGATAGCTTGGAGCCGATGAGCGGCGAGGAGGCGCTGCGGAAAGGGGCCGTTCGCGTGATCGGCACCGCACGGCCATCGCCCATCTACGCCTCGTACTCCGACTACGATCCCAACGACACCTACTGGCCGCACCAGTACTTCGTGAAGGACAAGATGGCGTGGCCCACGCTCACCGGGCGGCAGCAGTTCTACCTGGATCACGAGTGGTATCTCGAGGCCGGCGAAGCGCTGCCCGTGCACAAGGAGCCGCCCGCCACGTGGAATGGCAAGTATCCGCTGCGCGTGAACGGCGGCCACACGCGCTGGAGCATCCACGCGATCTGGCGCGATCACGATCTCATGCTGCGGCTGGAGCGCGGCGAGCCCGTGTGCTTCATGAGCCCGGTAGACACCCGTCCGCGCGGCATCGGCGACGGCGATCGCGTTCGCGTGTTCAACCAGACGGGCGAGTTCGAGGCGATGGTGAAGGTGACGCCGTCCGCGCAGCCCGGCGAGGTGATCATCTATCACGCCTGGGAGCCCCATCAGTTCAAGGGGTGGAAGGGACAGCAGGATCCGGTGGCGGCGCCGTGGAAGCCGATCCACTTGGCGGGCGGCTACTCGCACCTGCACTACCGCATGTTCTACGGCTCGCCCGGTCACGGACCGCGCGGTGCGGCGGTCGAGGTCGAGCGCGTGCGTGCGACGGCGGCGTCGGCGTATCCCGTCGCGAGCTGATCCAGGCGGAAGAGAGGGGAGTTCACGATGGCGTTCCATGGCAAGGTGGCCCTGGTTACGGGGGCGGCGAGCGGAATGGGCCGGATCGCCGCTCAGCGGCTGGCGAAGCAGGGCGCGACCGTTGCGGCGGTCGACCTGAACGAGGCCGGTCTCGAGGAGACCGCGAAGGGCTTCGACACGATGCGTCGCTACTCGTGCGACGTCTCCGATCTCGAGGCCGTGCGCGACCTGTTCGCGCGCGTGGAGAGCGATCTCGGCACGATCGACCGCGTGACGCACGCCGCGGCGATCATGCCGACGTGTCTGCTCGCGAAGGCCACTCCGGAATGGGTCGAGCGGCTGATGCGCGTGAACTACGACGGCACCGTCAACGTCGCGCTCACTGCGGTGGGTCCGATGTTCGCTCGCCGCTCGGGCGACCTGATCCTGTTCGGCTCGGTCGCGGGCTACGTGATGACGCCCCACATGGGCGCGTACTGCGCGACGAAGGCGGCGGTGAATGCGTTCGGCGAGCTGCTGATCCGCGAGAACGAGGGAAGCGGCGTGCGCATCCTGCTCGTGTGCCCGCCGATGGTGAACACGCCGCTGCTGAAGCAGGCGCTCGACACCTCGAATCCGCGCTCCCTTCAGCAGGGGATCTCGCAGGGGCGGCTCGCGGATCCGGAGGTCATCGTCGACGAGATCGAGAAGGGGATCGAGAGCGGCAAATCGATCCTGTTCCCGGGCGAGGCGAAGATGCTGTGGCGGATGCGACGGTTCGTCCCGAACCTGCTCTGGCGCTTGATCCGCAAGAGCGAAGGGATCTGAACGACCGCCGCACCCGCCGCGCTGCCTGCCGAGGAGGAGGGGGATCCCCCTTGGCTCAGTGCGCCCGTTCCTGGATGGGTGCGCCGTGCACCGCGTGGCCGTAGCCCTCCTCGAGGCGCATGGGCATCGGCTCCGCCATGGACGAGCCGAGGCTCGTGTACGCGGCCTCGGAGTGCAGGTGCAGATCGAGGCCGAGCTCCTCGCCTTCGTCGTGCACGCGTAGCCCAACGGTGGCGTCGATCGCCTTCAGGATGATCAGCGTCCCGATGCCGGCGAAGGCGAACGTGGCGAGCACGCCCTCGACTTGGAGCCAGAGCTGCCCGAGGCTGCCGGTGGCGAGCAGGCCGGACTCCATGGCGACCAGCCCGGTGGCGAGCGCGCCCCAGGTGCCGCCCACGCCGTGCACACCCACGACGTCGAGAGCGTCGTCGTAGCCGAGCTTGTCCTTCCACGAGATCGCCTTGTAGCAGAGCAGACCGGCCACACCTCCGATCAGGAGTGCACCGCGTGGGTCGACGAAGCCCGCCCCGGGTGTGATCGCGACGAGCCCCGCGACGGCGCCGGTCGCCGCGCCGAGCATGGTGGGCTTGCCGCGGCCGATCCACTCCGCCGCCATCCATCCCAGCACGGCGGCGCCGGTGGCCGTGTTCGTGGTGACGAAAGCGAGCACGGCGGTCTCGTTCGCGGCGAGGGCGCTGCCGGCGTTGAAGCCGAACCACCCGACCCAGAGCAGGGCCGCGCCGATCACGGTGAACGGAAGGTTGTGGGGGGGCATCGGACGCACGCCGTAGCCGCGTCGCTTGCCGATCATGTACGCCGCCACCAGCGCGGAGATCCCCGACGAGATGTGCACGACCGTCCCGCCCGCGAAGTCGAGCGCGCCGCGGGCGCCGAGCCAGCCGCCTTGCCCCCAGACCCAATGACACAGGGGCGCGTAGATGAAGGTCGACCAAGCGACGACGAACGGCACGAAGGCCGAGAACTTCATCCGTTCCGCGAAGGCGCCGGTGATGAGCGCCGGGGTGATCGCCGCGAACATGAGCTGGAAGATCATGAAGGCTTGCTCGGGGATGTTCTCTTCGGGGCCGGCGATGTGGCTCACGCCGACGAGACCGAACTTCGACAGGTCGCCGATGAGCCCGCCGTGATCCGGCCCGAAGGCGAGCGAGTAGCCCCAGAGCACCCACGTGACGCTCACGATCGCGAGCGACATGAAGCACTGCATGAGGATCGAGAGGACGTTCTTCGCGCGGACCAGTCCGCCGTAGAACAGAGCCAAGCCGGGGATGGTCATCATCAGCACGATGGCCGATGAGATCAGCACCCAAGCGGTATCACCGGAGTTCAGTCCTGTCGTAGCTGCCCCTTCCATGTGCGTCTCCCTTTCGCTGCGACGAGCGCTGCGGACGCACAGGGCAAGGGGCGTGCCAGCTCGAACGAGTGGAAAGGGGCGCGAAGGGCCCCTCTCTGCTCAGAGAGCGATCAGCGGGTGCACGGCATGCGGGCAGCTCGCGCGAAGCCGGCGGCGGAGCGGTCGGATGCCGGCTCAGGACGAGAGGCCCGGCAAGCCCTTTCGTTCCTCTTCCAGGAGGACCGCAAACGCCGGCCGGGCGAGCGTCGCCTCGACGTGGCGTGCGAGCCGCGGCCAGCGCCTCGGGTCGATCGTCCCACGGGCGATCGTGTAGTTGACGATCTGCGACGCGATGGCGATGTCGGCCACGCCGAACGCGCCGTCCACGATGCCCTCACCGCTGCCGACCTGGCCCTCGAGGTAGTCGAAGACGGGAGGGATGCGCGTTTCGAGCGCGCGGGTGACCGCGGCTTCGTCGGGCTCCTGCCCGCGCATGGGCTTCACGAAACGCTCCATGAATACGGGGCTCAGCACCTCGAGCAGCTTCGTGTCTGCGTACTCCTCGAGGAACAGCGCACGGCCGTAGCTCCGAGGATCCGTTGGATAGAGTGCAGGTTGCGGGTAGATCCTCTCCAGGTACGCGAGGATCGCGGACGAGTCGGGGAGCGCCCAGCCGTCGTCTTCCTGCCACACGGGGATCTTCCCGGTGGGGCTGAGCTTCTCGAAGCCGGGAGGTGTCTGGAACGGCATGACGGGCACGAGCTCGTAGGCCACGCCCTTCTCGCCGAGCGCGACGCGTACCTTGCGCACGTAAGGGGACAGGTTCACGCCGTGGAGCTTGGGCATGGGGGGGATCCTCCTCCAGATCCTGGGCTGGGTTTCGCGCCGCGCGCTTCCGATCGCGAAGCCCGTGCCTCGCGCTCCCGATTGTCTGCGCACCCGCGGAAAACCTCAACCCCGAGGCCCCGCGAGTCTTCCGCGAAACCCCGTGCAGCTCTCCGCGAGACCGGCGGATCGGCCGGATCCCGGCCGGGAAGGGGGCTTTCCCGCCGGCCCGCGTGGCGGGCCCGCGCTCGTCTCTTGTCATCCCGGCTCCCTTCGCGAGAAGATGGGTGGAGTCAGCCAACATCGGGAGGGCGACATGGGCCAGATTGGTCGGATCCTCCAGAGGCGCTCGCCGGTCGTGCACATCGTGACGCCGGACCAGAGCGTTGCGGAAGCGGTGGCAGTGATGGCGTCGTACGAGGTGGGCGCCGTTCTCGTGGTCCAAGCCGGCAAGCTCGTCGGCATCTTCAGCGAGCGCGACGTGCTGCGCCGGGTGATCGCCAAGCGGCGGGATCCCGCAACCACGCGGGTCGGTGACGTGATGACGTGCGATCCGGTCACGGCCGAGCCCGGCGAGAAACGGCTCGATGCCGTGTCGAAGATGCAGGCCGTGGGATGCCGCCACCTGCCCGTCGTGGTGGAAAGCAGCGTGATCGACATGTTGTCGATGCGCGATCTGCTCTTCGACGAGCTCGAGGAGCGCACCGGCGAGGTGGAGTCGCTGCGCCGCTACATCGACGGCTCGTACTGACGACGGCGACGGCTGTCACCCGATCCGGGAAGAGCTATCGTGGAGCCCCAAGGGGCTCGCGGGCGATCCCTGTGATCTCGAGTGCCCGCGCAACTCGAGATGCGCATCGCGATCGGACAGATCGACCTCACCATCGGCGACTTCGAGGGCAACCTCGCTCGCATCCGCGCCTGTGCCCGGCGCGCGCGGGACGGTGGCGCGGATCTGCTGGTCCTGCCCGAGCTCGGTCTCTCGGGCTATCCCCCGATGGATCTCCTCGAGCGCGCGAGCTTCCTGTCGAGCCAGATGCGAGCGCTCGACGAGCTCGTTGGCGAGTCGCTCGGCCTGGCGATCGTGACCGGCGCGATCGTGCCCGCGCCGCAGGGCGGCGCCCGGCGCATCGCCAATGCGGCGGTCGCCCTCGTCGACGGTGAGATCGCGCACGTGCAGGCGAAGACGTTGCTCCCGACCTACGACGTGTTCGACGAGGCCCGCTACTTCGAGCCGGCTCGGGAACGTCGCCTGTGGGAGCACGGCGGCAGGCGCATCGGCCTCGCGATCTGCGAGGACGTGTGGAGCGGTGAGTTCTGGGGATCGCGGCGGCCGTATGCGATCGATCCAGTGGCGGAGCTCGTCTCGCAGGGTGCGGATCTGATCGTGACCGTGTCCGCGTCGCCGTGGGAGCAGCGCAAGATCGAGCTTCGCGAGGCGATGCTTCGCGACGCGGCCCGGCGACACCGGGTCCCATTCGTCTTCGTGAACGTGGTGGGCGGCAACGACGAGCTCGTATTCGACGGTACGAGCTTCGTGGTGGATGCCACGGGCCGCGTGGTGCATCGACTGGCGCGCTTCGACGAGGATTTCGCGATCGTCGATCCCTTCGAGACCGGGCGGCCCGAAGTGGGCCCGCTCGAGCCGGCGATCGAGCTGCTCGAGCGCGCACTCGTGCTCGGAACGCGCGATTACTTGCACAAGCTCGATCTACACCGTGTGGTGGTGGGGCTGTCGGGCGGAGTGGACTCGGCGGTAACGGCCCACTTGGCGGTGCATGCGCTCGGTGCCGACAACGTCCTGGGCATCCTCATGCCCGGGCCGTTCTCGAGCGAGCACAGCATCGCCGATGCGAAGCGGCTCGCCGGGAATCTGGGCATCCGCACCAAGCGGGTCCGCATCGACGGAATCTACGAGGCCTATCTGGAGCAGTTCTGTCATCTGTTCGGGGATCGCGATGGCTTCGGCGTCACCCAGGAGAACATCCAGGCGCGCATCCGCGGTGCGTTGCTCATGGCGGAGAGCAACTTCGAGAACCGCGTCGTGCTCGCCACCGGGAACAAGAGCGAGCTCTCGGTCGGCTACACCACGCTGTACGGAGACCTGGTGGGAGGACTCGCCGTGATCGGAGACGTGCTCAAGCGCGACGTCTACCGGTTGGCGCGACATGCGAATCGAAGGGGGGAGCGCATTCCCCGGAGCACGGTCGACAAGCCACCCTCGGCGGAGCTCGCGCCGGATCAGCACGACACGGATACGCTGCCGCCCTATGACGTCCTCGACGAGATCCTGTCACAGGTGCTCGAGCTCGGCTTGCCGGCGAGCGAGATCGAGCCGCCGCCGGGCGCCACGCGAGAGACCGTGCGTTGGGTGCTGCACCAGATCGACCGTAACGAGTACAAGCGGCGGCAGGCGCCGGTCGTGCTCAAGGTGAGCAGCAAGGCGTTCGGGACCGGCCGCCGGCTGCCCATCGTGCATCGCTCGGGATGGGACGAGTGAGAAGGAGCGAAGCGGCGGTGAGGCTTTCGAATGGGGTGGGACGGTCGGTCGTATCCCTGGCGATGGTGCTTGCGATCGTCGCGTGCGCCGGATCGTCGCGCGACGCGAGGGAGCCGTCGGCGCCGGCCTCGCGCGATGCCGCGCTGCCCGAGGTGCCGGACGCGGCCGTCACCTCGCGCGAAGCGCCACGCGACGCGGCGCGCGATGCCCGCGATCTCGCGCACTGGAAGGTGCGAGCCGAGTCCGTGCGCGGGCTCGCGTTCCGCGAGCCCGTGGAGCTCGTCTGGATCGATCGCGATCGGGCGCAGTCGCTCATCCGTCGCGAGCTCGGCGTGGCCTTCACGCCCGAGTTCGCCCGGGACTATGGTGACGCCTACGCGGCGCTCGGTGTGCTCGATCCCGACATCGATGTGCTCGCGTCCTTGGTCTCGCTGTACACGCGGCAGCTCGTGGGGCTGTACAGCACGATCGATCGCCGCATGTATGCGCGCTCGGACGTGCCCGCCGCCGATGCGGGCGTCGAGATCGCCGGGCTCATCGTGCACGAGCTCGTGCACGCGCTGCAGCACCAGCACTTCCGGCACACGCTCGAGCTCATGCAAGCGCTACGGCACAACGACGACGTCGTGAGTGCGCTCGGCGCCGCGGTCGAGGGGGATGCGTCCTTTGCGATGCTCGGCGCACCCGATGGCATCCCGACGTCGCGCGACGTGGCCGGCGCGGAGCGGGTCCGCGATTCCCTGCTCTCCGAGCTCGCGCAGCCAACGGGTGCGATGGCGCAGGTGCCCCGGCTGTTGCGTGTGTCGCTGGCGTTTCCGTATGCACACGGGACGGTGTACGCGGCGCGCCGCCACGCCGACGGCGGCAATCGCGCGCTCGATCGCGTGCTCGAGGATCCGCCGCTCTCCACCTTGCACGTGATCGATCCGGACCTCCGGGATGCCGTGGAGTTCGTGCGACTTCCGTTCGACGTTCTCGAAGAGCCCCTCGAGGAGCGCCACTGCAGCGTGGGGCACCACAGCAGCGCGGGGGTGCTCACGATCGGCGTGCTCTTCGACGATCACGGTGCGAGCCGCGGAGTGGATGCGCTGCTGCGCCAGTGGCGAGGGGATCGCTTCGTGCAGCTCGACTGCAGTGGGCGTGCGGAGCTCGTCTGGCTCACGCGCTGGAGGACGCCGGCGGATGCGGTGGAGTTCGCGCGGCGCTACCGCGAGATCGCGTCCTCGATCGCCGAGCGCGCCGGGCTCGGCAGCGTGCCGCACGTACTCGTCGAAGGACGCACGGCGCTCGTCCTCACGCCGGGGCTCTATCCGATGGCCACCCTCCTGCGCGAGCGCAGCGAGGTACGCGCCTACGCCAGCTTCCGCCGCTGGGTCGCCGACGACTGCTTCCCCGAATCGCCCTGCCCGAAGCTACCGGGCCGGTGAGCCTGCTATCCTGCCTCCCCACGCGCCCTTAGCTCAGATGGATAGAGCAGCGGACTTCTAATCCGCAGGTCCCCGGTTCGAATCCGGGAGGGCGTGCCAG
>CAZOTO010000094.1:0-13126 GCA_964582775.1 uncultured Myxococcales bacterium | reverse complement strand
CCCGCGCAACCAGGGTCTGCGCATCGATCACATCTACGTGTCACGGGACCTGGTGGATCGACTCGTCGAGGTCACGGTCGACCGCGACGAGCGCAAGGGCAAGGGCGCCTCGGATCACGCACCCGTGCTCGCGCGCGTGCGCGCGCGGCCTGCCGGAGCCTCGGCCACCGCGAACGCGGGCTAGCTTCGTTGTGCGCGCAGCGGCGAGGGCTTGCCGAACAGCCAGCCCTGCCCGAAGTGGATGCCGAGCTCGCCCAGCATGCGCAGCTCCTCGAGCTTGTCGAGGCCTTCGCCAATGATCCGCGCGTTCATGTCGCGCGCGATCGCCAGAAAGGCCCGTAGCATGTTCTGACGGGCGGGATCCTCGTCGATTCCCTGCACGAACGCGCGATCCACCTTGATGAACTCGGGCTCGAGCTCCATCACCGCTTCGAGGGAGGCATAGCCCGCGCCCGTGTCATCGAGTGCGAACTGGAAGCCGAGCTTGCCGTAGGCGTCGCGCGCCTCGCGGAAGATGGCGTAGTTCTCGATGGACTCCTGCTCCGAGATCTCGAACACGCAGTCCGTCGGCGCCAGCCCGCACGCATCGAGCGTGCGCGTGAGCGCATCGGGCTGGAAGCTCGGGTCGTGGATCGCCGTGGGGCGGATGTTGATGAACAGCTTCGCTCCCTCGGGGAAGTCGACCGCGCCCTCGAGCGCCTTTCGGCGGCACAGGCAGTCGAGCTCGAACAGCAGGTCCTCCTGCTCCGCCATCGAGAACAGCTCGAGCGGCGAGCCGAAGCTGCTCTCCTCGGGGCCTCGCACGAGCGCCTCGTAGCCGAAGACGGTGAGGCTCTTCGCATCGACGATGGGCTCGAAGACGGAGCGAACGCGGCCCGAGAGCAGGAGGTCGACGAACTCCCAGCGCCGACGCCGCTGCGCCAAGCGGCCATTCAGCTGTGCGTCTTCGCGTGCGTCGCCGAGGGCGCGGCGGATCTGCGTCGTCGGCCCGAGCAGCGGATTGCGGATCACGAAGGAGAATCCGATGTCGATCGGCGGAAGCTTTCGCAGATAGGGGTACACCACGCGGTGACCGTTGCGATCGAGCCTCTGCCGCAGCTCGCGCACCACACCGGGAAGACCGCGCGTGTAGAACTCCGCATCTGCGGCGGGCCGGGGCAGGAAGAGAAGCACCTCGCTGCGTCCGACCTCTCCGGCGGCGAGCAGGGCCTCGCTGCCCACCGCTGTCGCCGACGCCGCGCGAACGATGTCGGCGAGCTCGCGAAGCGTGCGCTCGTGCACTTCCTGGCCGTAGCGCGTCTCGACTTCCGCGAGGGGGGCTGCATCGACACACACGAGCCCGAGGGCGCCCTCGCTCACGAAGCGCGTGCTCGCGTGCGCGAGCACGTCACCGAGCGGCGCGATACGGCCACGATCGGCGAGATTGTCGTTCATGTCGCGCGCGCTCCGCTCCTCACCACGCTGGGTCGGATCGGCACACCCTCGCGCTTCGTTGAGGGCTGGATCACTCCCGAACCGGATGCGCCTTCCCGTCGCGAGCGGCCGCATGATGACGCGGCGCCGAGGCGCGCAGCGCATCGATCACGACGTCGACGCTGATCAGATCGGGAAGCAGACGCGGCGCATCGGGTGCATCGGGCCCGTAGACCAGATACATGGGCACACCGGCGCGCCCGAACCGGGCGAGCTCCTGCCGGATCGACTCGTCGCGGCGGGTCCAATCCGCGACCATCCACGCCACGTCGAGCCGCTCCCGCTCGGTCACGACGCGCGGGTCGCGCAGCACCATGCGCTCGTTCCACTTGCAGGTGAGGCACCAGTCCGCGGTGAAGACGACGAGCGCCGGACGCCCCCGCGCAAGCTCGGCGCGCAGCGCCTCGGGCGTATAGGCGAGCACATCCCTGTGCGCCGCCTCCGCCGGTCGGCCGATCCCTTCCGCCCCCGCCTCGAATACGCTGCGCGCCGTCACGAGCCCGCTCGTGCCGAGCAGCACCAGCGCGACGGCCCATCCCCGCGCCGCCCACGCGTGTCCCGAGGCGCGCAACACCCCGAAGACCCACGTCCCTGCGGCCACGAACAGCAGCCAGGCGAGGAGCGCCGTCATCCCGTTCGCACCCGCGACACGGCCGAACACCCAAGCGAGCCACACCACCGTTCCAAGCAAGGCGAAGCCGAGCCCTTGGCGCAGGCGGACCATCCAGTCCCCCGGACGAGGCACGAAGCGCGCGAGCCCGGGAACGAGCGTCACCGCAGCATAGGGCGCAGCGAGCCCGAGCCCGATCGCGGCGAACACCGCAACGATCACGGACGCGGGGCTCGCGAACGCGAAGCCCACGGCGGTGCCGAGGAAGGGCGCCGAGCACGGCGTGGCGACCACCACTGCGAGCAGCCCCTCGAAGAAGCTGCGTCGATGCCCCGTGCTCTGCTCCCCCAGACGGCCGATCGCGCCCCCGGTCCACCACAGGTCGAACGCACCGAACAGGTTCAGCGCGAACACCACGAGCACGGCCGAGACGACCGCCAAGAAGACGGGCTCCTGGAACTGGAATCCCCAGCCGACGGAGCGGCCGCCCATCCGCAGGAGGACGACGGCCGCCGCGAGCGCGAACAGGCTCGCGAGAATGCCCGCGGTGTATGCCGCCGCATGGCCGATCGCCTCGCGCCGCGGCGCATGGGCGAGCCGTGCCACGGCGAACACCTTGATCGCCAACACGGGAAGCACGCAGGGCATGAGGTTGAGGACGGCGCCGCCCACGAGCGCGAGAAGCAGCACCTGCCAGAGCTCGACCTGCGGAATCGCGGCCGCCGGCGCCTCGGGCTCGAGCCACGGTGCCTCGAGCTTCGCGACCGGAGTCCCGGCCTGCGCAAAGGAGGGAAGACGAAGCGCGACCTCGACGTGCGATCGATCGCGCCCCGGACCCCGCAGAGCGAGCACCCCTGCCAGCCGATCGCCGGTCGACGTCGCATCCGCAGCCGCGCGTCCCGCGATCGTGACCAGGAAGTCGCCCTCGGAGAAGGGGTGCGAACGAATGCCCGTGACGCGCAGATCCATGCCCTCCACGGACTCGAGTGCGAGAACCGACGGCGCATCGCTCGTGGCCGGGCGATAGGCGCCGCAGCCGTGTTCGCTCGCGCAAGAGCTCACCGCGATCGCACCGCGGATCTCGTCTCCGGGCCGGATCGCGCTCTGCGACCACGTCGGCTCGATCGCCAGGCCGATCGCTTCGAACGCAACGGGCCGGCGTCGCGCGGCCTCGGCGAACAGGGCCTGCGTCGCGGCGTCCGCGGGCTCGCGCGCGCGATCGACGCGCACCGTCCGCTCGAGCTCGAATCGCCCCGGCACGCACTGCACCTGGCAGGCGAGGAAGTCGACCGCCACGCGCACGGTGCGCTCCCCCGCGGCCGCCTCGGAGAACCGCACCTCGCTCGAGAGCAGCACGCGGTCCTCGTAGCCGTAGGTGAGCAGCGTCCCGTCGGATTCGCGGAAGACCCCGGGCGCCGGCCACTCGACCGGCCCCGCCTCGCCCTGCTCGATCGTCCAGTCGAGGCGCGTAGGAAGCGCCGTCTCGCCCGGGTTCTTCCAGTACACGTGCCAGCCCGGGGCGAGATCGAAGAGCACACCGGCGTGCAGCGACTCGCCCGCGGCAACGGCCGTCGCATCCAGGAGCAGACGCGCCTCGACCCGTGGCTCACCCCCGTGCACGATCCCGCGCGCCCGCGCGGCCGGCGGGACCTCGGGCGGTCCGCTCGCGAGAGCCGCGGCAGCCGGCCCGAACCCCGCCACGAGCGAGAGCGCCAGGAGCCCGACGATTCGACGCACACCCCTGCCTCGCGGTGCACGCGACACCGAACGGCGACACTCCGACGAACGGAAGACCACGCAGGGCGAACCGGTAGCCACGGCCTCAATCTAGCCCGCAGCCCGGCGCGCGCCCCGGGCTGCGATTCGTTAGTCTCGGGCGCTCCTGGAAATCCGAGCATATCCGAGCAAGGGAGAAGGCCGTGAGCGAAGCGAGCAGGATCCTCGGCGAAATCGCAGTGGACGCGAAGAACCTCTACCGAGAGGAGATCTTCACCGACCTCAAGGTGGCTTCCGTTCGCCGGCTGGTCCCGGTGACGCCCTCCGGGGCGGACGACCCGACCCGTGAGCCGTTGTTCCTCGCACAGACGCAGATCATGTCCCAGGCCGGCCCCGTCCCCGTACAAGCGACGCTCCAGGCGAAGACGCTCGAGGGTGCACTCGCCGACTTCCCGCGAGCCATCCAGGAGGCCGTCGAGCGGCTCATCGAAGAGGTGCGGGAGCTCCAGCGCCAGGAGGCCTCGCGAATCGTCGTCCCGACCGGACCCGTTCCCGGCGTGGGCGGCCCCGGCGGAAGCCGCATCATCAGCTGACCGCAGCCCCCGAGCCCGCCGCCACGGGCCCCCGGCGCGGAGGCGCGGAGACACGCGGATCCGCTCCCGCGGGCGTTGCCGCATCGACGGTCCCTACCGGCTCCCGAAGCACCGTCGCACCGCAGGTGAGCGTCGCCCAGACGTTGCCCCCGTGCAGGACGGCGCTGTAGACGACGCCCCGGCCGCGCGGCGGCCGGCAGTCGCGAGGAAAGCGCATCCGGATCGATCGGCGCCCGATCCCACGCTCCTCGTCGAAGGAGACGACCTCGACGCGCCCCGACCAGAACGCGATCACGGCGGTACCGTCGTGCGCGAAGTGGATGTCCTGCGCGAAGTCGAGCGCGGGACGGAGGCCCAGGTCGAGGCGTGCGAGCAAGCGACCGCGGCGCTCCACGCGCAGGACGATGCGCCCGGATTCGTCGTCGATGCGGAACAGCCGCCCGCGTCCGTCGAAGCGCGCGAAGAGCAGCTCGGGCGGAGCGGGCCGCACCTCGACGATGCGTCCGTCGGATGCGATGTGGTACGCCGCGTAGCCCAAGCGGCCGTCGTCGTGCAGGAGGTCCGCATTCACCCACGCGGCTCCGGACCCGGGATCGACCGCCACGCTCTTCGCCGCAGCAATGCCGTCCACGGGGCCCGGAAGGAACACCTCGCGCAGCACCGTTCCCTCCGGCTCGAGCACCACCAGGCTTCCCCCTCTACGCACGTTCGTGTCGGGATGCGGCGCGCCTGCATACCGGGTCGCGAAGACGAGGCCTTCCGGTCCCTCGGCGAGCTCGTTCAGGCCCTCACCCGCCGCTGCGAAGCGCTCGACGGCACCGGTGCGAGGATCCACGCGACCCATCCCTTCGGTGAACGCGGTGTAGTAGATCCAGCCGTTCGAGTGGACGAGCACGTCCCACACGCTGCCGCGCGCACCCGAGGCCGCCGTGTGCACCCGCAGCGGCGGCAGGAACGCGCGGCGCGCGAGATCGAAGCGCCCGATCAGGTGATCGCCCGGCGTCTCGAGATCGGCGAGCGGATCTCCCCCGCGGCTCCACCACAGCGACCAGAACGGGCTCAGTCCGAAGTACAACACGCGGCCGTCGCTGTCCGCGAACCACGCCGCGTAGCGCTCGGGTCCGGCGTTCGCGGGCGGCATCCGGTACGCGTGTGGCTCGCGATGCCACCCGCCGGTGCAGGCGAGCACGCAGACGGCGGCGAGCAGGTGCAGCCGGAGGAGCGGCAGGGGAGCTCGCAGGAATGGGTCGCGGCGACGCATCACGATGCCGGAGCATCGCACGATTCGGGAAGCGTCGCGCTCGCGCGGCCGGTTCGCCGGGGGCCGGTCCTCAGCGATAGACGCGATTTCGCTGCTGCAGTCCCTCGGAGTCGGCGAACTTCGTCTGGATCGCACCCGACTCCTCGTCGTAGACGAGCACGAGGGGCCGTTGCGAGCCGTGCGGCGCAAAGGAGGCGCTGACCCAGTTCGCCATGGGCCGCAGCCCCTGGAGCTCGATCGCGTCGGCGACCCGCGCCCGCAAGCGCCGCTTCACCGGAAACACCGCGATGGACAGCTCCGGCAGCTCCAGATAGCGGATCTGCGCCTCGACCTTCTCCGCACCCGTCATCCGGTCGATGCGCTCCCACCACTCGGCGCCCGTCTCGCCGCGAAGCTGCTTCTCGGCGCGATCGTACCCGGCCATGGGCAAGCGCTTCTTGCGGATCTTCGCCTCGAACAGACCCGAGACGACGTTCGCATTGAGCGGAGGCACCCGCACGTCGAGGGCCAGCACGGGGTAGCGCGTCGCCGCAGAGACGAGCGGGTCGTAGTGCGTCACCTGACTTCCGGAGGTGTAGATCAGGTACAGGCCGATCGGCGCGGCGAGCGTCGCGTCGCCGAACGACTCCTCGAAGAAGGACTCGTGGATGGGATAGGAGATCGCCTTCGGAACCTCGTCTCGCAGGATCGGATCAATCATGACGTGCATTCCCGTGCACTCCCGTCGCATACGGGACATGCACCACCGGTTTGCGTACCGCTCCTATCGGCAGTTCGGAACGCAACTCGCGCATCTTGGTGGATGTCCTGCTCGTTTCCCCCGAGATCCGGCGGCTTGCATCCTTGCTCACTCGTGCACGCCACTCGTGCGGTCCGCCCGCTGCACGAAGAGCGTGAGCCCGCGCAGCCCACACACCCGCACGCGCGCACCGACGGGAATCGGATCCGCTTCGTCCACGCCCTGCGCGCGCCAGAGCTCACCGCGGATGCGAACCCATCCGTCGGGCGCGAGCTCCCGATCCACGATCCCGTGCGCGCCGAGCAGACGTCCCACTCCGACCCACCGCCCCTCTTCCGGAGCGAGGGATCGACGTACGAACGGATAGAGCACGAGATCCGTCCCGATCCATGCGGCCACGATCACGACGGCGCCCACCGTGGAAAGCCCTGCCCATGCGTGGAGGAGCCACGCCACGCCGGACACGATCATCGCACCGGGGATCTGCAGCAGCGCATAGCGCAGGAACGGCGAGCCCATGCCACCAGCGTACGCGATCGACGCCCGCCGCGCGCAGCGTCGAGATTCCAGCACGGCCAGCCGGTGGAACGTCAAAGTTCCGACTGGATCGCTCCCCGGCCGCCCTCGCGGCGCCCTCCCCCGCGCCCCCGGTCCGCCCGGCCCGGAGGCTCACAACTGAAGGATTGTCGCGGAGTTGGCGATACCGATCCCCGCGATGATTCCCCGCGATCGATCAAAGGCCAACACCGGGAACGAGTCGGGCACCGCCCTTGCACATCCGTGCGCCCGCAGAGGACACGCATGACCGACGCACCTGGGAGGCAAGATATGGAGGCTCTGATCCGCGATGCGTGGGAGAGGCATGGCCGCATCCCGACCGACCTCAAGAACCAGATCGTTCTCGATCACACCCCACTCATCAGCTACATCGTGAGCCGCATCGCCATACGGCTTCCCTCCCACGTCGATCTCGAGGATCTGCACAACACTGGCGTGATCGGGTTGATGGACGCCGTCGACAAGTACGACCCGAACAAGGACTGCAAGTTCAAGACGTACGCCGAGTTCCGGATCCGCGGCGCGATTCTCGACCAGCTCCGCTCCCTCGACTGGGTCCCGCGCTCCGTTCGCCAGAAGAGCCGCCAGCTCGAGCATGCCTATCAGCAGGTCGAGCAGCAGCTCGGCCGTCCCGCGCGCGAGGAGGAGATCGCGGACATGCTCGGCATGAGCTTGAGCGAGTTCCACACCATGGTGCACCAGACACGCGGCGTCTCGATGGTGAACCTCGACGACGTCCGCGGCGGGCACGGGGATTCCGATCACCCACTTCCGAGCGCGAACATCGAGGATCCGAACTCGGAGGATCCCTTCGCACAGCTCAAGGCGCGCGAGCTCACGCAATCGCTCGCCGCGGGCATCGAGGCGCTGCCGGACAAGGAGCGCTTGGTGATCTCGCTCTACTACTACGAGGATCTGAATCTGAAGGAGATCGGGAACATCCTCGGGATCACCGAATCGCGCGTGTGCCAGATCCACTCGAAGGCCGTGAGCCGCCTGCGCAGCCGGCTGCGCTCCTCGTCCCTCCACTGAGAGGGAGCCCTGCGCACGGGTCGCGCGTAGCAGCCTCCGGTGCACCTTCCGTATCCTGCGGTTCCTGCCAGGAGGAAGCCATGCTCGTGCGACTCGCCATCGACTTCGAGAATCCCGCCAAGACATGGTGGGAGAGCGGCGGTCGCGACCTGTGGGAGAGCATCTGCGAGAGCTTCGACACCAGCGCCATCGTGCTCGAGGAATCGCTCGCGCGCTCGTGGCTCGAGCAGGCGAGCCTTCTTCCGGGCTGGAACGATGGCCCCGAGTATGCGCCGTTTCCCGTGGCGCTACGCGAGGTCGATCCCGACGAGGACGTCTAGCACCCGGCGCTACACGCCCCAGCCGTCGCCGTGCATCTCTTCCGCGGACTCGGGAGTCTTGCGCAAGCGCATCAGCGTGATGCGCGTTCCCGAGATGTCGGTCACGGTGAGCTCGTAGCCGCGCAGGCGCACGACGTCGTTCCTTCGCGGTGCGCGGCCGAGCTCATTGAAGACGAGGCCGCTCAGCGTGTCTCCTCGCTCCGCGGGCACGTCCCAGCCCGTCTCGCGGTTGAAGTCGAGGACCTTCACGCGACCGAGCGTCTGGAAGCTGCCGTCGGGGAGCTTGCGAATCGTAAGCAGCTCGTCGCGATCGAACTCGTCGCGAATCTCGCCGACGATCTCCTCGAGGATGTCCTCCTGCGTGACGAGCCCCATGGTCACGCCGAACTCGTTCTTCACGATGGCGACGTGCACGAACGCGCGCTGCATGTCGGTGAGCAGCCGCAGGATCGGCTTGCGCTCGGGCACGCGCAGCACCGGCTTCACGATCCCCTGCAGGTCCGTTCCGCCCGTTCGCACCAGCTTGATCAGATCCTTCAGGTGGACGATCCCGAGGATCTTGTCGATGTCGCCCTCGAAGATGGGCACGCGCGTGTAGCGCTCCTCGATCATCTCTTCGAGCAGATCCGCTGCCGGGGTCTGGACCGGGAACGCGACGATCTCGGTGCGCGGGACCATGATCTCCTCGACGGTCATCTTCGCCGCGCCCGCGGTCGCTCCCATGATCGCCACGAGCGGGCTCTCGGGCGTCGCCTGCGTGAGCTGATGGGCGATCCGCAGCACCTCCTCCGAGGTCGCCGGTGATTCCCCGGGCACCGGACCGGGCAGGTGCTTCAGCAGGGGCTCGATGATCAGGTCGAAGATCCAGTGCACGGGACGGAACAGCCAGTGCAGCAGATAGAGCGGCAGTCCCACCGCGTAGGAGATCCGCCGGGGGTGGCGCGCCGCGACGGCCTTCGGCAGCACCTCTCCGAAGATGAGAAGTGCCGTCGTCATCGCGATGGTGGAGACGAGGATACCGTTCTGCTCGCCGAGCATGGACACCGCGAGCGTGGCGGCGAGACCCGTCGCGAGCGTGTTCACCACGTTGTTCCCGAGCAGGATCGTGACGAGCAGACGCGAGGTCGACCCGAGGAGCGCCCGCACGGCGACGGGCGCGGGCTCGCGCGCCTCGCGTACATCGGTCTCGATGTCGTGGGCCCGCAGGCGCAGCAGTGCCGTCTCGCTTCCCGAGAAGAAGCCCGATGCGATCAGGCAGGCGACGATGGCGATTACGGTGACGACCGGGTCCATGGGAACTCCCTGGGGGCGCGCCTCATGGGAGGCACGCGAGACGACTCCCACCCACGCGGCACCGCACGCCGTGACACCGCACGCGGTCACGCCCGGCGCGATGCACACCCATCGCCGCGGCGTCCGTCGGCAGACGCGGCGGACACCGTCTCGGGAGAGGTTCGTCTGGATCGGAGGAGGGCAAGAAGCTCTTCTTCGTCTCTCGCTGGTCGCGCTCGCAGGCGCGCAAGGCGCATTGTACCCGTTCCGGGGGGCCCAGCTATACTGCCGGCCCGCTCTCTCGCGAGCCTCGTCCGCGCCCCACGTGGCCGGCGGACGCCGGAGGTCCACCCGTGCCCGAATTCGTTTTCACCATGCGCGACGTCCGCAAGGTCGTCCCGCCGGATCGCATCCTTCTCGACGACATCACCCTCGCCTTCCTGCCCGGCGCCAAGATCGGCGTGCTCGGCCACAACGGCGCGGGCAAGAGCACGCTGCTGCGCATCATGGCGGGCGTGGATCGCGAGATCGTGGGCGAGGCGCGTCCCGGCGACGGCGTGCGCGTCGGCTATCTGCAGCAGGAGCCCGAGCTCGACCCCGCGAAGGACGTGAAGGGGTGCGTCGAGGAAGGCGTGGCCGAGACGCGCCGCCTGCTCGAGCGCTTCGAAGAGGTGAGCGCGAAGTTCGCCGAGCCGCTCGACGACGACCAGATGCAGGCGCTGCTCGACGAACAGGCGAAGCTGCAGGACCAGATCGACGCGGTGAACGCCTGGGAACTCGACCGCACGCTCGACATCGCGATGGACGCGCTACGGCTGCCGCCGGCGGACGCGAAGATCTCGGACCTCTCGGGCGGTGAGCGCCGCCGCGTGGCGCTGTGCCGGCTGCTGCTGCAGAAGCCCGACCTGCTGCTGCTCGACGAGCCCACGAACCACTTGGACGCGGAGTCCGTGGCCTGGCTCGAGCGCTTCCTGCAGGACTATCCCGGCACCGTCGTCGCGGTCACCCACGACCGCTACTTCCTCGACAACGTCGCAGGCTGGATCCTCGAGCTCGATCGCGGTCGCGGCATCCCGTACAAGGGCAACTACTCGGGCTGGCTCGAGCAGAAGCAGGCGAGGCTCGCCCAGGAGCAGAAGCAGCAAGGCGCACGGGCGCGCACGCTGCAGCGCGAGCTCGATTGGATCAAGATGTCCCCGCGCGCACGCCAGGCGAAGGGCAAGGCGCGGCTCAACGCCTACGAGAAGCTGCGCTCCGAGGAGGAACAGCGACTGCCCGAGACCGTCGAGATCGCGATCCCGCCCGGACCACGGCTCGGAAACGTGGTGATCGAGGCGAACGGGCTCTCGAAGGGCTACAGCGAGCGGCTGCTGATCGACGATCTGTCGCTGTCGATTCCGCCGGGCAGCATCGTCGGCGTGATCGGAGGCAACGGAGCGGGGAAGACGACCTTCTTCCGCATGCTCGTCGGCGAAGAGAAGCCGGATGCGGGCGAGATCCGCCTGGGCGAGACGGTGAAGCTCGCCTACGTGGATCAGTCGCGCTCGAACCTCGATCCCGAGCAGACCGTGTTCCAGGCCGTAAGCCAGGGCGACGACGTGCTGCGCGTCGGTCCGCGCGAGATCCCGAGCCGCGCCTACGTCGCCTCGCTCGGCTTCAAGGGCGGCGACCAGCAGAAGAAGGTCGGCATGCTCTCCGGCGGCGAGCGCAACCGCCTGCACCTGGCGCGCGTGCTGCGCGCGGGCGGCAACGTGCTGCTGCTCGACGAGCCCACGAACGATCTCGACGTCGACACGCTGCGCGCGCTCGAAGAAGCGCTGCTCGGCTTCGCCGGCTGCGTGCTCGTGATCTCGCACGACCGCTGGTTCCTCGATCGCATCGCCACCCACATCCTCGCCTTCGAGGGCGACAGCCACGTCGAGTTCTTCCAGGGCAACTTCCAGGAGTACGACGCGGATCTGCGGCGGCGCCTCGGCGCAGAGGCGGATCGCCCGCACCGCATGCGCTTCAAGAAGCTGCATCACTGAGCGTCGTGTTCGGGGATCTGCCCCGGCGCGCGGCTCCTCGCGCTCGGGGCCACTACGTCCGATCGCGAGGCTCCGCTCCGAGGAGCCTCGCGATCGCGAGCACAAGCCCGAGCGCGCACAAGCCCGCCGCCACGAGATAGGGCGCAGAGGGGCCGACCTCTTGGTAGAGCCCCGTGAACAGCGCCGGTCCCACCACGCGGCCGAGCTGCTGCGCGCTGTTGTGCAGCCCCTGCACCTCCCCCTGGCTGCCTTCCGCGCTGCGGCTGAGCATCCCGAGGAAGGCCGGAGAGAGCAGCGAGAAGCCGGCCGCCATGCACAGTCCCGCCGCCGCCAGCGCGGACCAGTCCGCAGCCGGTGGGATCAGCGCGAGCCCCAACGTCATGAGCGCGGTTCCCGCGACGACCAGCACGGCATCGCCGAGCCGGCGCGCAAGCACGCGCACGAGCGCGCCCTGCACGAGCACCGCCAGCATCCCCATCGAGAAGAGCAGGAGCCCCACCTGCCCGGCCGAGCCGCCGAAACGATCCGCGATGAGAAAGCCGATCGTCGTGTCGACTCCGAGCCGCGCCGTGTTCACCAGGAACGCGTAGACAAGGAACGGCCACAGGGAGCGCGCGAGCCGCAGCGAGCCGTTCGCCGGTTCCCCACCCGCCGCACGCTCACCGTGGGATCCCTGCCTCCCGGCTCCGGACACGCTCTCCGGCAGCCACCGCAGCACGGCCGCTGCCGTCGCGAAACCGAGCGCCGCGGAGAACAAGTACGGGATCCGCAGCGCATGCTGCGCGAGCAGGCCGCCGAACGCCGACGGCATCCAGCGCCCGAGCTCCGTGAGCAGCCCGCCGATCGCCGGACCCAGGCTCGCCCCGAGCGCCATCGCTGCCCCGAGCACTCCCATCGCCGCGCTCCTCCGGGCGGGATCCGTCACGTCGGCGGCGTACGCGAAGATCGCGGGAATCGCTGCCGCCGAGAGCAGGCCCCCGAGCAGTCGCGCCGCCAGCAGCTCTGCGAAGCGATGCCCGAATCCAAACAACAGGAAGCTCGCCCCGAAACCCAGGAGCCCGATCGCGATGGCCGGTCTGCGCCCGCGCCGCTCGGAGAATCGGCCCCAGAGTGGACTCACGAGCACACCGGCTGCGGGATAGCTGCTCAGCAGCAGGCCCATCTCGAGATCCGACAACCCCAGCTCGCGCGTGAAGAACGGCAGCACCGGGAACAGCACCCCGAGCCCCATCATCACGAGGAACGCGGTGAGCGCGGCGAGCAGGATGGGGCGAGGCATGATCGATCGAGCGGGCTCCCTCGGCGTGGGCGCGCGAGCTTGGCACAGCCTCCGTGCCGGGTCGACCCGCGACACGCAGAGGTGACGCCGGGACCGGCCGCGGTACCCTCGCCCCAACGGCCGCGTTCGGGGAGGGTCATGGCGGGCGAAGGCGACCGATCCGACGAAACGAGTGGATCCGCTCCGGCGCCCGCATCGCTCGGGTCGCACCTCCGGCGTCTGGAAAGGCTGCTCGAAGCCGTTGGG
>CAZOTO010000093.1:0-13128 GCA_964582775.1 uncultured Myxococcales bacterium | reverse complement strand
CCTCGGCGAGCAGCACGTTCATGTGCCCCGGCATGCGTCCGGCCACCGGGTGGATGCCGAACTTCACGTCGATGCCACGCTCGCCGAGCGCATCGGAGAGCTCGCGCACTGCATGCTGTGCCTGGGCCACGGCGAGTCCGTAACCGGGAACGATCACCACGGAGCGCGCCGCATCGAGGATCACCGCCGCATCGTCGGCCGAGCCCGCCTTCACGCTTCCCCCCCCGGCCTGGGCGGCTGCGGCCGTGCCTGCTCCGGCGGCGGCACCGAACGCGCCGAACATCACGTTGGCGAGCGAGCGATTCATCGCCTTGCACATGATCTGGGTGAGGATGATCCCCGAGGCGCCGACGAGCGAGCCGCTGATGATCAGCACCTGGTTCTGCAGGATGAATCCGGTCGCGCACGCGGCGATACCGGAGTAGGAGTTCAGCAGCGAGATCACGACGGGCATGTCTGCGCCGCCGATCGGGATCACGAGCAGAACGCCGAACACGAGCGACAGCGCGAACAGCCCCCAGAAGTGTCCCATGCCCGACGGGTCGGCCACCACGGCAACACAGAGCCCGAGCAGCACGAGGGCGAGCACCGCATTCATCGCGTTCTGCCCGGGGAACGCGAGCGGCGCGCCGCTCATCCGCTCCTGCAGCTTCGCGTAGGCGATCAGGCTTCCGGTGACCGTGACCCCGCCGATCAGCGCGGCCGTCACGATGGGAATCGTGAGGAAGGGGGTCGGCTCCGCCAGCCCCGCGTTCGCCCGCAGCAGCTCGGCGGCCGCCACCAGCAGCGATGCTCCGCCGCCCAGTCCGTTCAGCAGCGCCACCATCTGCGGCATGGCGGTCATCTGCACCCGCAGCGCGAGCACGGCTCCGGCGACGGCGCCGATCGAGGCGCCGAGCACGATGCCGCCGTAGGTCACCACGTGGTGCTCGAAGAGCGTGGCGGCGATCGCGATCGCCATGCCGATCGCCGCCAAGGAGTTGCCGCTCGGGGCCGTGCGGGGAGAGCTCAGCCGCTTGATGCCGAAGATGAAGCAGACCGAGGCGATCAGGTATGCGACGGCGATCAGCGTCTCCCTCATGGGTTCTGCCGCTCCTTCTTGCTCTTGAACATGGAGAGCATGCGATCCGTCACCAGGAACCCGCCGACGACGTTCACCGTGGCGAAGGCGATCGCAATCACGCCGAGGATCGAGGACAGCCCCTTGTCCTCGGCGCCCGCCGCGATGATCGCGCCGATGATGGCGATGCCCGAGATCGCGTTGGAGCCCGACATGAGTGGCGTGTGCAGCGTGGGCGGCACCTTGTTGATCAGCTCGACGCCGACGAACATGGCCAGCACGAAGACCGTGACGACCAACAGGAAGCTCGACTCCATCAGTTCCCCTCCACCGCGGCGCGGACGTCGTCGTGCACGATCCGCCCTTCGCGCGTCACCATGGGTGCACGAACGAGCTCGTCCTCGAGATCCAGATCCGGCTGCGCGTTCTTGAAGATGTGCAGCAGGTACTTCTCGACATTGCGCGAGAACATCTGGCTCGCGTCGATCGGAACGCTCGAGGCCAGGTTCACGGGCCCGTGGATCTCGACTCCGCCCTGCCGCACCACCTCGCCCGCGCGGGTGAGCTCGCAGTTGCCGCCCTGCTCGGCGGCGAGATCGATCACCACTGCGCCGGGCCGCATCGCTTCGGCCTGCGCCCGCGTGATCAGGACCGGGGATCGCTTGCCGGGGACGAGCGCGGTGCAGATCACCACGTCCGCATCCGCGATGTGTTTGCCCAGCGACTCGCGCTGGCGGGCCTGCTGCTCGGCCGTGAGCTCCTTCGCGTAGCCGCCCGCACCCTCGCCGGCCTCTTCGATCGCCTCCTGCGCCACGAAGCGCGCTCCGAGGCTCTCGACCTGCTCCTTCACGGCGGGACGCACGTCGAACGCCTCGACCACCGCGCCGAGGCGCCGCGCGGTGGCGATCGCCTGGAGTCCCGCGACGCCCGCTCCGAGCACGAGCACGCGCGCCGGCTTGATCGTCCCTGCGGCGGTCATGAGCATCGGCATCAACTTCGGCAGCACGTTCGCGGCGAGCAGCACCGCCTTGTAGCCTGCGATCGTGCTCATCGAGCTCAGGATGTCCTTGTCCTGCGCGACCGTGATGCGCGGCATGAGCTCGAGCGCGAACGACGTCACCCGCCGCGCGGCCAGGCGTCGGATCGCATCCGCGCTCGCATAGGGGGCGAGCGCGGCGATCAGCACGGCGCCCTCGCGCATCAGGTCGGCCTCGTGCTGGCCCGCGCGCGGATGGTCCCGCGGCGGCCGCACCTTCACCACGACGTCCGCGGTGCGGTAGAGCGCTGCCGCGTCCGCGGCGATGCGCGCTCCCGCGTCGACGTAGGTGTCGTCGAGGAACACCGTCGCGTCGCCGGCGGTCTCGACGTGGATCTCGAATCCCTTCGCGACCAGGCGCTTCACGGATTCGGGAACCAGAGCGATGCGTCGCTCCTGTACCGCCACCTCGCGGGGAACACCGATGATCACCTGCTGCCCTCCGATCGCGCCGGCAGGCGCCGGCACTCCATGCTCTTCTCCGAGGAGGGGGTGGATCCGCTCTGCTGAATCCTCTCGGCGAGGGACGGAACCGTAGCCGTGCCGTGTGTCTCCTGCCACCTCGCGAATCGCGTGCGTGGGCCGGAATCCCGGCCTCCGGGCGGAGCTTCGCGGGTCCACCCGCATCGATCAGTAATACGGGCAGCGCGTCCGGTGGCGGGGCCGCTCCTTGTATCGGGGTTGGCCTCCGCGCAGCCAGAGCCACGCGTCGAGGCGCGCCGCGTTCACCTCGGGCCGCGTGGCCCGCAGCCGCTCGACCAGGAGCTCCACCGCGTGCACCGCGCAGGCGCGAAGCTCCACCTCCTCGGTCGTGCCCCACGGCAGCAGCTCCTCGCGCTCGATGCGCTCGACCAACGCGGGATCGCAGCGCAGCACGCCATCGAGCCGAAGGACGTGCGGCACCAGGTTGTCGGCGAACATCGTGAGCCGATCGAGGTCCCGGAAGCGTCCGGCCTCGCCGGGGAGCGCGCGCGCCAGATCGGCCACCGTGATCTGCGCCCGCTTCAGGAAGGGCACGGTGAGCCCGTCGTAGTCCGCGATGTCCTGGTAGAGCGGCATGGCCAGGAGCTCGCGCACCAGGGACTCGGCCGATCCCTGCGCCGAGGCGACGAGCGCCGCGAACGATCCGCCGTGGTGCCGGGTGACGCGATTGCCCAGGTCGCGAAGCGCCCGTGCGAAGAGCTCCATGAGATCGTCGACGGGGGAGGGCGGCCGCGGCTGGCCGAGCCAGTCCGCCACCGCAGCGGCCTCGATCGAGGCGATCTGCGCTGCCGTCCACGGACCGACCGTCTCGAAGCGCTCGATCACCGCGGCCTCGATCGTGCGATAGCCCGAACACCCCGCGCGCTTGCGCAGCACCGGGAACCAGCCGGACCCGAAATTGATCGCGTCGAGCGAGAGCACGAACGCGGCGCGGGTCTCGTCGTCGTGCGATCCGCTGGGCAGCACGTCCACGGCATCCGCGGCCAGCGGTTCGTCGGCGAGCGCGCGGGCGTAGGTCTCGAGTCCCTCCGGATCGATCCGTACGAAGCGCGCTCGTGCCGCGACCCGGGCGGTGCGCTCCCTCACGCACTCGAGCGGGTGCCGAGCTATTTCGGCGGGTACAGCGCTTCGCATTTCGCCGCGAACACGAAGTCGTTCTCGTGCAGGCCGTCGATGGCGTGGGTCCACACCTCGACCGTGACGCGTCCCCATGCCAGATGGAGGTCGGGGTGGTGGCCCTGCTCCTCGGCCAGCGCACCCACCTGCTGGGTGAACGCGAGCGCCGTCGCGAAGTCCGGGAACCGGTAGGTGCGGCGCAGGTGGTGGTGCTCGATGACCTCCCACGGCGAGACGAGCTGGCCGCGCAGCCGCTCGATCTCGTCTGCGCCGAGCGGTGGGACACCCCCTCGGCAGGGCGTGCAATTGCGCGAAGCAAGGTCCACCCTGGCGTCTCCTCCCGTGGGCTCCTCATTCTAACGGATGCGCGCGTCGGAGTGCGCGGATGCCGAGGAGTGGCCATGTCGAATCCGGCGACCCTTTCGAGTCTCGAACGTGCGGCCCGTCTTCGCTCGCTCGAGGCGGAGCGCTTCGATCTCGTCGTGATCGGCGGGGGGATCACGGGTGCGGGCGTCGCGCGGCTCGCCAGCCTGCGCGGACTGCGGGTGGCCCTCGTCGAGGCGAACGACTTCGCGGCCGGAACGTCGAGCCGCTCCACGAAGCTCGTGCACGGCGGCCTGCGCTATCTGGCGATGGGAGACTTCCGTCTCGTTCGCGAGGGGGCGCTCGAGCGCAAACGGATCGCGCGGCTGGCGCCGCACCTGGCGGAGCCGCTGTGGATGGTGATCCCCGCGCGATCGCGTCTCGAGGCGTGGCGGTATCGAGCGGGCGTGGCGCTCTACGAGCGGCTGGGTGCCGTCGCTCGCGCCGATCGGCACCGCGTGTGGTCGGCCGGCGATCTCGCGCGCGAGGAGCCCGCGCTCGATCGCGCGCTCTTCCCCCGGGCGTGTGTCTATCGCGAGTACCTCACGGAGGACGCGCGGCTGGTGCTCGCGAATCTGCGAGCGGCGGCCGCGTGTGGAGCCGTTGCGGTGAATCACGTCGAGGCGGGGGGACTCGTGATCGAGGACGGGCGGGCGGCGGGGATCGAGGCCCGGTGTCGTACGAGCGGCGCGCGGCTGCGCATCCGCGCGCGATCGGTCGTGAACGCCGCGGGGCCGTGGGCCGAGTCCGTGCGGCGGCTCGAGGATCCAGGGGCGCCGTCGCTCCTCCATCTCTCGAAGGGCATCCACATCGTGGTGTCGGCCTCCCGGCTCGCCGTGCGGCACATGCTCTTCCTGCCCGCGTCCGATGGACGTCGCGTTTTCGCGATCCCCCGGGGCGACGTCGTGTACCTGGGGACGACGGATACGAGCCATCCGCAGCCGCCCGTCGAGTGGCCGGCGATCGAGGCCGGCGATGTCGAGTATCTGCTCGAGGTCGCGCGCCGCTGCCTCGGAGCGCGCGATCTCGTCGCGCCCGACGTTCTCGGATCGTGGGCCGGACTTCGCCCGCTCGTGCGCGAGCCGGGGCGCTCCCCCTCGGAGATCTCGCGCCGCGACGAGGTCTGGGTCGGTCCCCGCGGCGTCGTCACCGTCGCGGGCGGCAAGCTCACCGGCTACCGGCCCATGGCGCAGCGCGTGCTCGAGCGTGCCTGCGCCGAGAGCGGATTGCGGCCCGCTCCGGTCGCGGACGAGCCGCCGCTCCCCGGCGGCGATCTCGCGGGTGACCTCGACACGAATGCGTGTAGGATCGCCCGCGAGTGGGCGCTCGACCCTCGCGTCGCGTCGAGGCTCGTGCGTCTGTACGGAGCCGAGTCTGTCCGCGTCCTTGCGCTCGGTCCCGAGCCACTCGCGGCCGGAGCGCCGGTTCTCGTGGGCGAGATCGACTGGGCCGTCGAGGTCGAGGGCGCGCTCGGGCTCGAGGACGCGCTCTACCGCCGCACCCGCGCTGCGGTCTACGAGCCCGCGTGGCGCGAGAAGCTCCTTGCCCCCGCGGCGGCGCGCATGGCGGCGCGACTGGGCTGGGACGAGGTGCGCGTCGAGCGCGAGATCGCCGCGGTCTCGAAGCGCTTCGCGTCGGAGCTGCCGTTTCGCTCCGAAAGCCCGTCGCCGCCGCCTTCCTAACGCAGCCGATCGGTCGATCGGCTCACCAGGTCCGCCATCACCGCGTTCAGGTTGCGGTAGAGCACGGCGGCGATTCGCGGCCGGCGACGCAGCAGCTCGGTCATGTTCTTCTGCGTGAGGCGCAGGAGCCGCGCGTCCTCCTCCACCCAGACGTCGGCCGTGCGACGGCGATGGAAGAAGCCCACCTCCCCGATCGTGGCGCCGCGGGTCGGACGGCCGAGCACGACCGGACCCTCGGGCGTATCGATCGAGACGCGGAGCTTGCCATCGATCACGACGTACATCTCTCGCCCCTGCTCGCCCGTGCGCAGCAGCGGCTCGCCGGCGTTCACGCGGCGAACCGTCGCCATCTGCGCCACGATGCGACACTGGGCGGTGGAGAGTCCGTGGAACAGGGGGATGGACTCCTGGGGTCGCGGGCCGAGGTCGAGGGTGAGCGTGTCCCACAGCGTCACCACGCGCAGGCCCGAGCACAGGGCGGGAGTGAGCGTGAAGTCCATCACGAGCGCGATGGCGAGCGTGAACGCGCCCATGGCCCCGAACTGTGCGTGGCTGGTGAGATCGCTCGTGGTGAGCACGAGCAGGCCGGCACAGAGGGCCGCGGTGGTGTAGGCCATCGGCCGGCCCACGGTACGCAGCGCGCCGACGGTGGCCGTGCGCTCGTTGGCCAGCCGCTTCGCGTCGCGATGGAAGCGGTGGAAGTAGTGGATCGTGTCGTCGACCGCGATGCCGAGCGCGATCGGCGCGAGGATGCTGGTCGCGGTGCCGAGCGGAACCCCGAACCAACCGAGTCCTCCGAACAGCGCAGCGACGGGGACGGTGTTCGGCAGCAGGGCGAGAAAGCCCGTGCGCACCGACAGGAACATGACGGACAGCAAGGCGTGGATCATCGCGAGCGCGCCGAGCACGCTGATCGCCTGTCCGCGCACGATGTCGTCGACCATGCGCTGGAGCACGATCGGATTGCCGGTCACCGTTGCGCGCAAGTGGGGAGGTAGCTCCGCGAGCCGGGACTCGATCCTGCGCACGAGGGCGTCCACGTCGTGGGAGCGCACGAGCGGCGTGCGCAGGTGCAGATTCGCGAGGGTTCGCTGGGTGTCGACCAAGCGATCGAGCTCGGTTCCCGCGCCGAAGAAGAGCAGGGTCGCCACCATGCGAGGCGAGTCGGGGATCGTGGCATAGGCGGGATCGTCGGCGTGGAGCGCGCGGTTCAGCACGCGGAGCAGATCCACGATCGAGGTCACGTGACCGATCTCGGGCTGCTCCTCGAGCCAACCCTGCAGACGCTCGATCTCGCGCAGCACCTCGGGATCCTCGAACGCGCGCGGATAGCTCGCCTCCACCACCACATGGAAGGCGGTTGCACCGTCCAGGTGATCGTTGATCCGCTCGAAGTCGATGCGGACGGGTGCCGACGGCGCGAAGCTGCGGATCCCCTCGCTCGTCACCTCGATGCGCGTCGCTCCGACTGCGAAGAGCAAGCCGAGAAGCGCGGCGCCCCACAACACGTGGCGCCGGTGCTCGAGCACGAAGGTCGCAACGGATTGCGAGAAGCGCCCGAAGCGATCGCTCGGGGGCGCATGGGCCGCCCGCCGGCCGCGCGTGGGAACGCCCCACGCCGCCAGGAGCGCGGGGAGCACGGTGAGCGAGGTGAGCAGGGCCAGTGCCACCCCGACGAGTGCGAGCTGTCCGAACTCGCGCACGGGAATCACGGGATTGGCGAGCAGTGCCGCGAAACCGGCGGAGGTGCTGAGCGCCGTGAGGACCTGGGGCAGCCAGATGCTGCGCAGCGCCGCCGCGACGATGTCGGCGGATGTGCGGTTCGGGTCGCGCCGCAGCTCCTCGTAGTATTCCGAGACGACGTGGATCGCGTACGACAGGCCGATGATCGCCACGAGTGCAGGCGCGAGGATCGTCACCATGTGGAACGGACGCCCGATCCAGGTGGCGATGCCGAGCATCCACACGAGGGCGACGAGCAGGGAGGCGAGGGGGGCGACGACGCCTCTCACCGTGTGGAACGAGATCGCGAGCACGACCGCGAAGACGGCGAAGATGAGGGGGATGTCGCGACGAAGCTCGTCGAGAGCCGCCTCGATCTGCGCGACCTTCACCCGGGGCTGTCCGGTGATCCACGACTCGAGGTCGCCGCGCTCCTCGCGGACGATCCGGGCGATCTGCTCGATCCGTCCGCGGCGCGCGAGCTCGGCGTCCGAGAGGTCCACGAACGAGACGAGGATCGCGGCCGTTCGGCCGTCCTTCGACACCCATGTGCCCCGGAAGAGCGGGCTCGACAGCGCCTCGCGCCGAATGCGCGCGAGCTCGGCCGGATCGTCGGGGATGGCATCGAAGAGCGGCCTCGTGCGCACCTCGTCGGCGGCGCCTCGGATGTTTCGCGCCCGTACGAGCGAGCCCACCTGCAAGACGTCTTCCAGACGCTCGATCCGCTCGGTGATGCGCTCGATGGCGCGAAGTCGCTCCGACGTGAACACGTCCTCGGCGTGCAGCGCGACGAGCAGGGTCTCGTCGTTGCCGAACACGCGGCGCATACGCTCGTAGAACTCCTTCGTCGGATCGCCCTCGGGCAGGAGCCGGTTGGCAGAGACGTCGAGCGGGAGACGAAGCTCGCCCGTGCGCGGATCGACGATCCGCAGCGTGGAGGCGAGCGCGAGCCCGAACGCCAGCACGAGCAGGGGCCACGGGTGCGCGGTGACGAATCGGAGCAGGCGCCGCAACGAATTCCCTCACATGGCTTCGCCGGGCGAGCGACTCGACCGACGGGTCTACTGCACCGAAGAGCGATCGCAACGGATGCTCCGGCAGAATACACCGCAGGTGTCGGGTTCGCGCTCCGGTCGAGATCCGTCCTCTTCCCGCGCCGGACTATCGCAGCGGGGTTGGCTCGGGCTCGGCGTCGGTCGGGTGCAGGGGATGGCGCAGCGGCAGCGACGGATCCTCGAGGATCATCTGGCAGGCGCGCCGGGTGGCGGCGTTCACGATCAACGGGGCGCGCAGGTTGGCCCAGAGCTCGCGGCCTTCGATGTTCAGCACGAGCAGGGTGACGACGTCCTCGGCGGTGTGCGTCGTCTGGCTCCAGCCGAGCGAGGCGAGCACATGGGGAGGCACTTCGATCGCGTAGCTGGCGAGCACCTGTGAGGGCTCCACCACCACGAACGCGATCTCGGGTCGATCGACGCACTGCAGCCACCGCAGTGGCGTCTCGCGGTCGTGATCCATCAGGATGAACTCGGTGCAATCCGGGAAGCCGGGGAGCCCGCGCGAGAACGAGAGGATCTTGTCCTGCGCCACCTCGATCGGACCGAAACGCGGTGATACGAACTTCACGGCCTGCCCCCCTGCTCCTCTTCGTTCGACGAGGAGTCCTTCTGCGATCCGGATGCGCGCCACAAGGACGCGAGGTCGTGGGCCGCAGAAATGGCGGCCGCGCGGCGGTTCTCCTCGGTGACGAGCTCCCATACTTCTTCGCGGTGCACCGCGATCTCGCGCGGCGCATCGATGGAGAGTCTCACGTGCCCGCGGCTGATTTCGAGGACGCGGATCGAGATCTCGTCGCCGATACGGAGGCTCTCTCCGGCCTTGCGGGTGAGGACGAGCATGGGCTAGCGCAGGAAGTCGAGCAGGCTCGGCTGGATCACGCGCGCGGTGACGGCCAGCGAGGCCTGGAAGGTGGCCTCGAGGCTCTGCAACCTGGTGATCGCCGAGATCATGTCGAGGTCCTCGATGCCGGAGCGCTCGCCCTCGAGCGTGAGCTTCACGCTCTGGATCTGCTGCTCGGCGTTCTCCAATCGATTGAGCCGCGCGCCGATCTCGCCGCGGGTCTGGAGCACCTGGTCGATCGCCGAATCGAGCGCATCCAGCACCTCGACGGGACCACCGGCGCTCGGATCTACGAGTCGATTCCTCATCTCGCGCACGACCGAGAAGATGTCGACGCGCGACGAATCGGGGCTTCCGTCGCCATCCGTATCCCCCTGGAACACGGCACGGCCCAGGACGTTCACGTCGATCTGGGTCGACTCGTCGATCTGCAGGCGGATGATTCCGCCGTCGCCCTGGTACTGCACGTCGGGATTCGCAGGGTCGGCCACGCCGGGGGGGAAGCTGCCGCTACGCGAGAAGGGGGCCTGGTCCGTGGCGAAGCCTCCGAACAGGTACCGGCCACCGATGCTCGTGTTCGCGAGTCGAAGCACCTCGTCGAAGAGCTGCTCGACCTCTGGTTGGATCTTGTCGAACTCGGCGGTCTCCGTATCCGCGGAGACCGCGAGCTCGCGCAGGCGAATGAGTGCGTCGCCGAGTGATGCGAGGGCGGTTTCTGCCGGTTCGAGGCGGCTTCGCGCGGCTTGGATGTTGCTCTCGAACTTCTCCAGTCGCTGGGTGGCGCGCCGCAGGTTGAGGATCTGGGACGCATCCGAAGGGTCGTCGGAGAGCGAGTTGATCCGCTTCCCGGAGGATATCTGGCTCTGGAGCTCGGAGAGGGCAAAGCGGTTGTACCGCGTCGAGCGAACTGCGTTCGCGAAGATCGTCGCATCGCTGATCCGAAAAGCCATACCGGATCTCCTCAGATGTTCATCAGGTAATCGAGCAGGCCATTCGCGGTTTCGATCACTCGGGCGGAGGCCTGGTAGGCGCGTTCGTAGCGGATCAGATTCGCCATCTCCTCGTCGAGGGACACGCCGGAGATGGCGCCGCGGCGCTCTTCGAGCTCGGCGATCATGAGCTCGCTCTGCTGGAGCGCGCGTCTCGTGCCCTGGAGCTCGGCTCCGAGCTGGCCGGAGACCGCATCGAGGAATCCGCCGAGCGTCTGTTCGGAGCCCGATCCGGGCGCAGGGGGGGCGGGAGGAGGGATCTCGTTCCCGTTCGCATCGCGGGCGATCCGGAAGAAGGGCGTGTTCTCGGTCTCGATGTTCGCGAGCCGCAGCGCGGTCTCGTTGTCTCCGGCGGCTGCGCCCAGGCCGGCGCCGAGGCTCGTCGCGCCCGCGGCCAGCAGGCGTGGATTCGCCGCGATGGCGGTGTTCACCCCGATTCGCGAGGCCGCGCCCTCGATCGCCGTGAGAGCGGTGCCCGGCGCCGCCGTGCGATCGACGAAGAGGTTGCGCAGCCCTCCGTCCTCGAGTCCATACCCGGATCGGTGTACGTCGTTCACCCGGCGAGCCAACGTGAACGCAAACTCGTCGACGGCGTCTCGATAGGCCGGAATCCGCTCGTCGCGCAGGTAGATCGCGGATCCGAGCTCTCCGCCGGTGATCCTCGACGTGATCGGGCCGTTTCGCTGCCCGTTCATGTTCTGGTAGATGTCGAAGAACGAGGGATTCGTGGGTGCGCCGGGTTGGACCTCGAGCCGGGCGGCTTGCTCGCTGTCGACCAGGAAGAACCCACCTCCGACGAATACGGCGATCTGACCGTCCTGCCGCTCGAACGTGGTGAAGTCGATGCGCTCGCCGAGCTCTTCGAGGAGCTGAGCTCGCCGGTCGCGTAGACTGCTCGCGACGGCGCCGGTTCCCGCGATCTCCTTCTGCTGGATCTGGATGTTGAGCTCCGCGATGTCCGCGGCGATCGCATTGATCTCGGTCACGGTCTGCGCGATGCGGTTGTTCTCGTCGACCTGGAGCTGCTCCATGCGACGGTCCGCGTCGTGCAGCAGACCGACGAGAGCCTGCGCCGACTCGACCACATTGCGCCGTGTCGTCGAGTCGCCGGGATTCGCCGCGAGATCGTGGATCGAAGCGAAGAATCGATTCATCGAAGCACTGATACCACTGCCGCCGAGCTCGGCGAGGATGCCCTCGAGGCGGGACAGACCGGCTTCGACTCCCTCGTCGAAGGAGAGGCCCTGCCGTTCGCGCTGGAGCTGGGCGTCGATGGTCGCGTCGACGATCCGCTCCACGTCCTCCACGTTCACACCACCGCCCAGCGGGAAGCCTTCCGGCAGGAACGTGGGCGTGACCGACGTGAACACGGCACGCTGTCGCGTGTAGCCCGGTGTGTTCACGTTCGAGATGTTGTTCGAGGCGACCTGGATCGCACGCGACTGCGCGAGCAGTCCGAGCTTTCCGATTCCCAGGGTTCCGAAGATGCTCACCGCCTACACCTCCCGGCGGACCGCGGCGGGCTCGACGCTGGCGGCGGCTGCCATGCGACCGGTGGCGTCGTAGCTCCCTGGATTCGGCGTTCGCAGCGTCTGCAGCAGGGACATCATTCCGCGCACGCCGAGGATCGACTGCTCGAGGAAACCGTGGCTCACTGCGAGCAGCTCCCCGAGACTTGCCACGGCGGCGCGCAGCTTGTCCGCGGACGCCTGCAGCGGGCTCCCGTCGGGTCCGAGGTGCCTGCACAGGCCGGACACGCGAAGATCTTCGGTGGCGAAGCCGAGAGAGGAGCCCAAGCGCTCCGTCGCGGTCCGCCGCTGCGCCTCGAGCGACTGGAAGCGCAGGACCTTCTCCTCTTTCGCCAGGTTGCTCCGCTCGAGGCCTTCGACATCGTGCTTGATGATGCGCTGCTGATCGGTCTGCAGGAGCTCGATCAGTTCGGCGAGCAGGGAGGTCTCCTGCTCGAGCACTCCGACCAGCTCGGAGACGAGAGGTCTCATGCCTTTCTCTCCCATTCGTTCAGGAGCTGCGTGGCGAGGCCGAAGGAGCCCGCCTCGGCGGCCCGCTGCGTGAGCGCCTCGTCGATGAAGGTGTCGTAGCCACGCAGCGACGAGCGGCCGAAGAGCCCGCCGCCGTCCGTCGTCTTGCGCATCTCCTGCCACAGCAGCTTGAGCAAATAGGCCTCGAACTCCGTAGCGGCTTTCGCGAGCTCGGAGGAGGCTCCGGGCGACGGCGCGGCTTCCGACGCTGCGGCGATGTCCACGCGCGAAGGCGCGTTCGCGCGTCGCACTTGCGTCTGCGGAGCGGCCGCGCCCGGCGCCGGTGGCCGGAGGGACAGCAGGGACTCGAGGGTCGTCATCGGCTCTCCCTCGCTCGTCTTGGGTCGGTTTTCTCCATCGTGGTTCCTCAGATGATCTTGAGCTCTGCCTGTAGGACCTTGGCCGCCCGCATCGCCTGCAGGATGGCGATCAAATCGCGCGGGCTCGCGCCGATGGCGTTGAGCGCGCGCACGAGCTCGCCGATCGTCACGCCCTGGACGAGGACCAGGTTCGAGCCCTCTTCCTGCACGACGAGTTCGTCCTCGTCGAATGCCACGGTCGTCCCCGTTTCGGAGAAGGGCTGCGGCTGCGAGACGCGGGTGCGGGTGGAGATGCGGATCGAGAGATTCCCGTGGGAGATCGCGACCGCGGCGATTCGGACCTCGGCGCCGATCACGACGGTTCCCGTGCGCTCGTTCAGCACCACCGTGGCCGCGCGGTCGGGCTCGACGACCACGTCTTC
>CAZOTO010000092.1:0-13161 GCA_964582775.1 uncultured Myxococcales bacterium | reverse complement strand
CGTAGTCCAGGAACGCCGGTCCCATCAGGTGCATGAATGACTCCTGCTGCGAGCACTCGATGTACTGCCCCCTGCCCGTCCGCCGTCGATGGTGCTCGGCCATCATCACGGCGAGAGCACCCACGATTCCGCCGAGCATGTCGGCCGGCGCGGTCTCCATTCCCTGCGGCTGCGACGCGTCGCGATAGCCGGTGACGGAATCCAGCCCGGAGAGTGCAGCCAAGCTGTTGCCGTACGTGCGCAGCCTGTGCAGCGGCCCGGAGACCCCGGCCGCGGGCAGCGACACCATGATGAGGTCGGGCCTCACCGACCGCAGCTTCTCGTATCCAAGGTTCATCCGATCCAGAACGCCGGGGCTGAAGTTCTCGATCGCGACATCGCACTGCGCGACGAGGTTCCGGGCGAGCTCCTGCGCCTCGGGCCGCTTGAGATTGAGCGTGATGCTCCCGTTCCCCGCCCAACACGCATGGTTCTGGATGCTGCGGTCGGGATCGAAGATGCCTTTGTGGAATGGAGGAACCTTGCGCTGGAAATCGAGCTGCGCGCTGGATTCGATCTTGTACACCTCGGCGCCGAGGAACGACAGGAGCTGTCCGACCATCGGACCGACGAGCCCCCAGCCGAAGTTCGCCACGCGCATGCCCGCGAGCGGCAGCTTCGCATCCGATGCCGGATGCGGCGTCGAATCTACCCCCGCGCTCGTCGCGACCATCGCTTTCGTGGAGTGAAGCTCGGCGAACACCTCCGCGGTGTGCTCTCCCAGAAGCGGCGCTGCGGTGCGCGGTCCGCCCGGACAGTCCGGGAGCCGCATGGGCGCGCCGAGCGTGCGCACGCGACCGAGCCGGGGATGATCCAGATCCACCCAGTAGCCACGCTGCTCCAGGTGCGGAAGACGTGCGAGATCGGCCACATCGTAGAGTGCGGTCACCGGACAGCCCTGCGCTTGGCAGACCTCCATGATCTCGTCTTTGGAGCGTGGCAGCGTCCACGCTTCGATCATGGGATCAATGAAGTCGCGGTTCTCGCCGCGCGAGCGCAGCTCGTGGAAGACCTCGGGCTGCGCCCATTCGGGATCGCCCATCGCGCGGCACAGGCCCTTCCACTGATGGGTCTCCAGCGCGATGATGAACACGAAGCCGTCCCTGCACGGATAGATCCGTGCGGGACAGGCGAGACCCATGCCTCTCCCGGTTCGTCGATGGAAGACACCATCCTGTGCATAGCCGCCAACATTGAGCGAGCCGACGACGAGCGCAGCCAGGACCTCCGACGACGCGCAGTCGATGTGCTGACCGCTGCCCACCGCGTCGCGGCCGAGCACCGCGGCCAGCCCCCACGCGGCCGCCGCGAAGCCACCGAAGAAGTCCGCGGAGAACGTTCCATTCTCCAGCGGCTCCCGGTCCGGAAGGCCGCAGTAGCGGCTCCCGGTCGCCGACAGGTGGTAGGCGTTGAGGTCGTAGCCGTTCCAGTCGGCGTACGGACCGGTCATGCCGAAGGGCGTGCAGGAGATCATCACCAGCTTTGGATTCAACCGCGAGACGGTGTCGTAATCGAGTCCGCGCTCGCGAAGCTGCCGCGGCGGGCTGCTGTCGATCCACACGTCGGCGTCGCCAAGCAGCGCGAGAAGCCGGTCCCGACCCTCCGCGGAGTCGACGTCGAGCGCGGCGCTTCGCTTGTTCGTGTTGAGAAAGAAGAAGAGGCCGCTCTTCTCGAGGTCGGGGCGATCCCCCGGAAAGGGCCCCCAGCCGCGCGTGAAGTCGCCGGCCCCGGGGGGCTCCACCTTGACGACGTCTGCGCCGAAGTCGGCGAAGAGCTTGCCGCAGTACGGGCCCGCGATCCCCTGCGCCAGCTCGACGACGCGGATGCCCTCGAGCGCACCCCCTCGCACCGCCTTCGCTTCCCGTGGCGTTCCACTCATGTCGGCCCGCTATCCATGGAGACGCGCGATCACCTTGGTCACCTCTGCATCGAGAGAGGGATCCTCGGGGAGCGGCAACGAGACATTGTCCGCGAGCGTCTTGTAGCGCTCCCGCAGTACATCCGCGATCTCGCCGTAGGGTGCGGTAACGATCAGCACATCGAGCATCTCGTCGGTGATGAGTGGTGGCATGTCCTGCCACCGCCCCTCGCGAACGAGCTGGTTCAATCGCTCGCCGCGGTCCTGCCAGCCGTAGAGCTCGAGGATCGGCCAGTAGCTCGGCGTCGAGAACAGGGTCGCCAGGGTCGCACGCAGCTTCTCACGGCTCTCCTGCGTCGCCCGTTCGTCCACCCCGGTCGCACAGAAGCCGTTGATGCGTAGCTCGACATCGGCGAGCGTGCGTCCCGCGCGCGCCGCACCGCGCTCGAGATTCGGCAGCACCCGCTCGCGCAGGTAGCGGGGCGCCACGTTGGTTGGATGGGTCGCGAGCGCATCCCCCACCTCGCCCGCCACGGCGGTCATGCGGGGACCGATTCCGGCCACGACGATCGGCAGGTCGGGATCCTCGATGGGTTGGGGTTTGATGAAGTGCTGCATGCGCGTGAAGTTGTAGTGCTCGCCCTCGAAGTGGAGCGGTGCATCGTTCTGCCAGCAGTCGAAGATCGCCCGCAGCGAGCGGACGTATTCACGCATCCGTGGCGCCGGCGGCACCCACCGCTCGCTGTAGCGGCGAACGATGTTTCCGCGCACCTGCGGACCGAGCCCCAGTTCGAAGCGCTTCCCGAAGGCGCCACGCAGATCCCACGCCGCGATGGCGACGATCATCGGGCTGCGGGCGAAGGCGACGAGCGCGGGCGTGCAGACGGTGATGCGCTGCGTGGAGCAGAGCGCGGACCAGGCGCCGAGAAAACCATCCGACACCTGGTCCGCGATCTTGATCCCGTCGAAGCCGAGGGCCTCCGCGCGCCGGGCATAGGAACCGACATCCCTTGCGGGCATTCGGTAGTCCGCGCTGGCCCAGACCTTCATGGGTGCTCGTTCCTAGAATTCGTACCCGACTTCGAGCACGACGTGTCGCGGATCTCCGAACGTCTTCATCGTGAAGCGCTCCGAGGCCCCACTGCCGAAGTCGACCGAGTTGTCGATGTAGGATCGATCCGTGATGTTACTCCCCACCACGGCAAGGCTGAGACCGGAAACCCCGAACGCATCGTACAGCCCCGCGCGCGCGCCGTACACCGTGTACCGATTGCTGCTCGTCCGGCGGAACTGATCGACTTGGTTGAGATAGCCCATCGGGCTCTGCCGGCGGAAGTTCGCCGAGATCTCGAAGGTGCCCATCGAGGTCGGATCGAAGGTGTACGAAGCGAAGCCGGCGTACGTCCTGCGCGGCGTCACCGCAAGGCGGTAGAAGTCGGCGCGATTCACCTTCGTGCAGCCCACCGGCGGCGATGCCGGCGGGCACTCCATGAACTCCGAGAAGTCCGCCTTCGTCCAGCCGTGGACCACGCCGATGCGGAGCCCGTCGACGGGCACGGCCGTCACGTCCAGCTCCCAGCCGCGAATCCGGGCCCGGCCGGCGTTGGCCCACTGGTTGACGGTCCCGTTCCACACCGCCACCTGCATGTCCTCGTACTCGCTGTAGAACGCGCTTCCGTTCAGACGCAGACGATTGTCGAACCACTGCGACTTGAGGCCGATCTCCCACTGGGAAACCGTCTCGTCGTCGTACGGGGCGAGCTCGTTCACCGTATTGAAGCGCACGTTGAAGGCCGCTGAGTTGAATCCGCGCGTCCAGCTCACGTACGTCATCAGGTCGTCCGTCCAGTCGTAGGCCAGGCGGAACATCGGCGACCAGTTGTCGGTGCGCAGCTTGTGCTCGAGACCGAGGAAGTTCGTGGTACCCGGCGGATTGGGGCAGTTCTCGGGCATGAAGAGAGCCGCGCTGTTGCACCGGCTCCGCTCGATCCAGCGCCGCTCGCTCGTGAAACGGATTCCCGCCGTGGCGTCGAGCCGGTCCGTGAGATGGCTCGTGAGCTGGGTATAGAGTCCCAGCGCGTGGTTGTCTCCCTCGACTCGCGTCGTGCTGTTGGAAGACCCCCCGGTGAGGAACTCGAACGGCTTCGCCCACGTCTCGCTCTCGGCCTCCTCCTCGAACCAGGTGGCGCCGAACGCGTAGTCGAGCCAGCCGCCGAGCACGTTCTCACCCGTGGCCTGGATCTCCTGGTAGAACGTGCTGTGGTCGTCCCCCTGGTACGCATGGAAGGCGGTGAGCGGCGTCCCATCGGAGTCGCCCGCGTACTTCATGTCGTAGCTGCGCCAGCCCGAGATCGACTTCACCGTCATGCTCTCGGACACGTCCCACGTGAGCGTGAACGCGCTCTGCCACATGTCCAGCTCGTAGTAGCGCTGCGCGTTCGTGAGGAAGTTCCCGTTGTCCGTGCGGATGTAGGGAGCCAGGAAGGTATTGAACGAACCCGCGGACGCCGTATCGGTGAGCTGATTCCCCGGAGTCGCATTGTCGTGCTGGATGCGCTCGAACGACCAATCGGCGGTGATCCGCTCGGTGGCGAGCCAGCGCAGCGCGATGCGCCCCCCCACCTCGTCGACGTCATCGTATTCCTTCGTGGCACCCGGCCAGCTGTTCACGAAGAAGGGCCCGCGGTGCTTCCGCGCGATCGCGATGCGGCTAAAGAGCTTTTCGTCGATGAGGGGAACGTTGAGGCTGGCTCGGATCGACCGCTCGTCGTGCATGCCGACGGTGCCCAGCACGGATCCGCCGAGCTCCGCATCCGGCTTCTTCGAGATCACCGAGATGGCTCCGCCGATCGTGTTGCGCCCGAAGAGCGTGCCCTGCGGGCCCTTCAACACCTCGATCCGCTCGATGTCGAGCAGATCCAGGTTCGTCGCATTGCCGGTGCCGACGTAGTTCCCGTCGATGTAGAACCCGACCTTCTGTGGACGCAGCGAGTTGTTGTCCCGATCCCCCGCCCCGCGTCCGGTCAAGGACATCTGACCGGAGCTGGACGATGCGGGCACGATCGCGAGACCTGGGGTGAAGTGCCCGAGATCCTTCGTGCGACTGAGACCCATCTTCTCCATGGCCTCCAAGTCGAACGCCTGGATGGAGAGCCCCGTCGACTGCAGGTCCTTCTCGGTCTTCTCCGCAGTGACCGTGATCTCCTCGACGGCCGTTGGAGTGCGGCTCTTCGCCACTTCTCCCTCCTCCTGCGCCGAACCGATCGCCGGCGCGAACGCCAGGGCGGTCGTAAGCAGGAAGAGCAGGAATCCTCGTACGCGGTTCATGGGCCCCCCTTTGCGCTCGTCGCCCATCACGGGCTCCGAGCGCGATTGCGATTCGTGCCTGCCATGACGAACGAGGGAGCGGGAACCTCAATGCGCTTCCCTGGAGTCGGTGCACCGGGTGGGGCGCGCCGTGATCTCGCGGCCGAGACCTGCCTCTCCTCTCTGTTAGGATGATCGCCGCGGAAGCGGTCCTCGGTACCCGCCGCGGCCGCAACGATGCACCGGGAGAGAACGTGATGGTTCGCGTGGTTGGCGCACTCATGATCCTTGCCCTCGTGCTCCTGGCTGGTTGGTGGCCGTCGCTGGGCAGCACCGCGAAGGGCTTCCCCGGTGGACGCGCGGTTTCCGAGGGGTTCTCGGTCCTCACCGGCGGCGGGAAGCTGCCCGCATTCGAGGGTGCGCCGGCCGTCCCTCGACCGTTGCCCCCGTTGCCGATGCCCGCGCACCCCGTGATGAACAACCACGGGTACGCCGGCGCCCATGGCGACAGCTACAACAGCGGGGTGTTGCCCCACCCGGGACCGCTGGGTCGTGCGACGGAGGTCCATTCGCGCATGGCCGGACGGAGCTTTTCGGGCTGCTCGACCCAGCACTTCGATCCGCGCGGCAGGGTCGTGACGGTTTGCGTGGGCTTCCGCAGCACGAAGCTGTTGCTGCTGGATCCGCGACGGCTCGAAGTGCTCGCCATCCAGGAATTGCCTGCGTTCGCTGGCTGGTACTTCCGGATGGACCCGCAGGGCTCGGTGTACGTCCCTGCGGGCGACATGTCGATCCGGATCTTCGCCGTCGATGACAGCGGCACGAAACCCCGCTGGGTGCAACGCGAGCGGATCGATCTGAACGCTGCGGTGCCAGTCGCAGAGAGAGACTCGCGAACCTTCCCCATGGACCTGCTGGCGGATTGGCAGGGGAACTGGTGGTTCGGCTTCCGGTCCCCGGCCGTGCTCGGCTACCGGGACACCACGGGGAAGCTGCACACCCACAGGCTGGAGGGCGAGGAGCTGGAGAATGGTCTCGCTTCCAGCGAGAGAGGGGTCTTCTTCGTCACCGACCAGCACCTCTACGGCTTGCGCGCCGGTGCCGACGGGCCCGAGGTGATCCTGAAGCTGCCCTACGACTCGGGGGGCGGCGCGAACGCGATCAGCAAGGGGTCGGGCACGACTCCCACCTTGTTCGCCGAGCACCTGATCGCATTCGGCGACAATGCCAGTCCCAGGCCGAACGTGCTGGTCTATCGCCTGGACGATGTGGCGGATGACGAGCGCCTGGTGTGCAAGATCCCCGTGTTCGAGGAGGACCGGGCGGCCCTGGAGAACTCGTTCATCGGTTACGATCACTCGCTGATCATCGAGAACAACAAGGGCTTCGAGGTCTTCGGCGACTCCTCCGCAGGAGAGCCGGGGCTCGTCCGCATCGACGTCGAGCGCGACCTGAGCGGCTGTCACACGGTTTGGTACAACCGCGAGGTTCGATCCGGATCGGGCGCCAAGCTATCGACCGCCAACGGGCTGATCTACGTCCACGAGCTGCTGGCCCATACCGGGTGGGTGAACGCCTGGTACCTCAGCGCGATCGATTTCCGTACCGGCGAGCTGCGTTGGCGCCGGTATCTCGGCTCCGGGAAGCAGTGGGACAATGCCATGCTCACCCTATCCATCGGCCCGGATGGCTTGCTCACCTCGGGCATGTTCGCCGGAGTCGCCGGGGTGCGCGACGGGCAGAGCGACTAGGCCCGAGGAAGCGAGCACCCAGGCGCACATCGTCCGATGCCGCGCCTGTCTCTCCCTTCCACTCACTTCGCGCCGTCGAACCAGTCCCGCAGGCCATAGGGCGCGTAGGGCCCGGTGTGGATCTGCTCGAGCACGCCGTGCCCGACGTCGTCGCCGCAGCGCGCCCGGACGACCTGCTGGATGTGGAGGTTCTCGAGCGCCAGCGGATCCACGTCGTCGCAGGCCCAGCTCTCGCCGCCGATGGCGAGCTCGCCCTTCCACTGGCCGTGTCCCCACTCCGGGTGCTGGTAGCCGATGCCCTTCATGCGGAAGAGCAGCACCGGCTCCAAGGTGATCTCGAGCGACTCTCCGGACTTGTCGTTCATGCGGATCGTCGCCTGCCGCGCGCGGCGCGTACCGGGTTCGAAGACCAGTCGATGGCCGACCTTGCCGTCCCAGATCCGTCGGCCGGGATCGTTGACATCGGGGATCGCTTCGGGCGAGTCGTAGGCGGGAACGATGGCCTGGTCCGTGTGCCACTGATAGCCGGCGCCGTCCTCGAACACGCCGGCGAGCGTGTAGCGGTTCTGCCAGTGGATGGGCGCCCACAGGAAGTGCACCGCCTGGTAGGCGTTCATGGGTGCACCGCCGGTGTAGCGCTCGCCGACCGGTCGAATGCCCCAGGAGCGGTCCTTCAGGCCGAAGGTGTCGCGCGCATCCACCCGGAGCTCTCTTCCGTCGTAGCGGATCACACCGTGCCAAGAGCCGAACTGGTCCAGCCGGGTCGCGTCCATCACCACGAAGCGATCGTTGCGCAGCGTCTGGCGCTTCTCCTCGATCACACCGCTGCGGGGCGCGAAGACAAGATCGCACTCGATGCCGGTCTGGTTGGGGCCGATCACCAAACGGTGTCGCCCCATGGGCTCCAGGATCCGCAGCTCGAAGGGACCGACCACGGTCTGCGTCGGCTCCTGCGGCGCCCGCCGCGAGCCGTGGAAGGCGTACTGGCGGCCGTCGATCACCAAGCTGAAGCCACAGTCCAGGATGCCCAGGTTGGGATAGCGGCACAGGGCCACGCCGAAGTAGAACGAGCCGTCGCGGGCGTGTGCGTTGTACCAGTAGCGATCGTAGGTGAAGCGGTCGCTCGTCGCCGTGTGCGCCAGCGGCTCCGGCGTCTGGTGGATGGGATAGTCGTCGAATTTCGTGATCACGTTCGAGCCCTTCGTCGATCGCCCCGCGCAGTCGGGGCCGGAATGGGGCGTGACGTCTCCGATCCCGATGCGAAGGAGCCGGAGCTTCCCGGGATCATCTTCGCACCCGTCGCTGCTCGCGTCACTCCGGCGGTTCTGCGCAGTCGTTCGCGCTGAAGTAGACTGCGCGAGACGAACGGCAGCAGAGGAGCGGACCGTGAGCGCAGAGCCGGTGGATGTGGTGAAGGGGTACTTCGAGCGGATGCGCGCGCGGGACACGCGAGTGTTCGAGCTCTTCCACGAGGACGCGAGCCTGCTCGGGCTCGGCACCCGCAGGACCGGGCGCGAGGCGATCCGCGAGTTCTACCGCAACGTGATCGAGCAGGCAGGACCGCTGCCGACGCTCGCGGGGCCGCTTCTCGCGAGCGGCTCGCGGGTTGCCGCCGAGATCCACATCGCCCTGCCCTCGACCACCATCCACGCCATGGATCTCTTCGTCGTCGAGGACGGGCGCATCCGCTCGCTCACCTACTTCATCGCGAGCCACGGGGACGCACCCGCGCCGAAGGCCTGATCCGCGGGCGGAGACGGTGGTTCTTCTCCCCACCCTCTTTGCTCTCTGCTGCGTCGCGATCTATTCGTCCCACGACTCCGGCGCGCGCTCTGCGCGTAGCGTCCAGTCCTCCCACTCGTCGAGCGACTGCGTCACGTGGGCGAGCTTGGCTCGATAGGTATCGAGGACGATCCGGCCGAGCAGGAGCTGCCGCGGCGGATGCTCGGCGTGCACCAATTCCACCAGGATGCGGGCGGCGCCGCGCGGATCGCCGGGTTGTTTGCCGTCCATCTCGGCGATCATCCGCGTGCGAGCGTGGACGTGCTCCGCGTAGTCGGGAATCGGAGTCCGGGCGCGCTTCATCGAGCGGCCGGCCCAGTCGGTGCGGAAGGGACCGGCTTCGAGCGCCGTGACCTTGATCCCGAACGGCGCGACCTCTTCGGCGAGCGCCTCGGTGAGGGCCTCGACCGCATACTTGGAGGTGCTGTAGTAGCCGGTGCCGGGCCGTGACATGAGCCCCGCTTGCGAGGAGTTGTTGACGATGTGTCCCGAGCGGCGGCCACGCATGTGCGGCAGCACGGCGCGCGTCATGGCGAGCGTTCCCCAGAAGTTCGCCTCGAACATCGCGCGCACCTCGGCCTCGTCACCCTCCTCGATGGCGGCCAGGTAGCCGTAGCCGGCGTTGTTCACCAGCACGTCCAGCCGGCCGAGCTCGCGCAGGGTGTACGCGACGGCGCGATCGATCTGCTCGCGATCGGTCACGTCGAGCCGGACGGCGCGCGCGTGCTCCGGGAACTGGGCCACGATGTCCTGGAGCGCGCCCGGATCGCGCGCGGTCACGACGACGGAATCGCCGCTTCGCAGCGCCTCGAGGGCGAACTCGCGCCCCATTCCCGAGGAGCAGCCCGTGATCAGCCAGACCTTGCGGTCTCGTTCGTTCGACATGGCGCTGCGTCCCTCAGTGATCGAGCAGACGCCAAGCGTAGCTCGCGCGGCGCTCTTCGAGCTGCCTGCGGCGCTCCTCGGGACTCACGAAGCGCGTTCCTGCGGGCAGGTGCCGCTCGAGCTGCGCGAGCGGGACGACGCGGCTGGTCGCGCGCAGCGAGTCCTCGGGCTTGCCTCGCGCGAACTCCGCCCATCGCAGCGTGAGGAATCCCTCGTGCATGCCACAGGGGTCGATCCAGTTGTGCACGCCGGGATCCCGCACGCTCAGCACGTAGGTGAGCGTTCCGTCGGAATTCGGCACGGACTGGGCGCGATTCAAGCTCGCGGTCCGGTTCTGGATGTCGAGCGTCGTTCCCCATGCGTTCGTGATCGGAGCGATGAAGTAGCCGGCGCCGCCCAGATCGACGGTGAGGAGCAGCGCCTCGTCGTCGGACGCCAAGCGGAAGCGTCCGAGGATGTAGATCTGGTTGCGAAGCGCGCCGTCCGTATCCCGATCGATGGTGTACTCGAAGTGGTTGTCGGGCCGCCCCGCGCACTGCGCGTTCCAGCGATCCGTCTCCTTCGCCCACTTCCACATGTACGCCTCGGCCCGCTCGATCTGCTCGTCGAGGCTGCGCGGAGGGCGCGCGGGGGGTGCGCCGAGCCGCTCGATCGACAGCGCGTTGATCCGCTCGGTCTTCCAGTCCATGACCACGTCGCGGATGTAGAACTCGTGCGCGGTGGGCGCGGAACGGATGTGGTTGGGCCGTCCGTTCGCGGGCTCGCTGTCGACCGTGATCTCGAACGAACCATCCGGAGCGAGCACCAGGTTCTTCCCGTCGAGGACGTCGACCGTCCCCATCGTGTCGTCCCAGAGCGTGAAGTAGTTCTCGGTGACGCGGTGCTCGGGCACGCGGCCGCGGATCACGTAGCGCTCCGCGCCGCGGATGGGGATCACTCGGTACACCGTATCCGGATTGTCGATGCCCCAGCGCGAGCCCGGAATCCGCAGATCGCCCACGCGGTGGGAGAGACGGGTGATCGTGATGACGCGCGGATACAGCGGATCCTGGTTGAGCGACCACACGACCGCGGCGAACATCACCTCTTCGAAGGCCCATTCCAGGCAGCGCAGCTCCTCTTCGCTACGAGGAGCGGAGTGGGTCCAGTACTCCCGCACCTGCTCACGAGTCGACACGAGCCGGGGATGGGCGAACAGCTCCACGGCATGGCGTTCGAGCTCGTGCTGCTCGTCCGTTGCGATGGGATTCATCGGTACAGCCGTCATCGCAGACCTCCGATCGCCCCCGCGCGACCTCCCTACTCGAACCGGTAGCCGACCTCGATGCCGTAGCGGCGCGGATCGCCGTAGACGCGCGTGCCCATTCCGAGCAGGTCCGTGAAGTCGGTGCCGCCGATGATGTACTCGCGGTCGCCCCAGTTGACGACGTACGCAGCAACGTGGAGCCGCTCGTCGCTCGACGTCCACGTGAGCCGCGCATTCCACAGTGCATACCGGGACTGCTTGTAGGGCTCGCCCACGGCGTAGTATCCGCCCGGAGCCAGGTGATGATACGCGTCGTCGATGATCTCGACGCCGACGAAGGGCGTGATCGAGCCCGCGTCCGCCAGCCCGAGCCGGTCGAGCCCGAAGGTGTACTGCGCGGAGGCCTTCACCTGGAACTCCGGGGTGTCCAGGAACGGCTCGTTGGAGCGATCGACCGGACCGAACACGGCCGTCATGCCGGCATAGCCGACGACCCGCTGATCCACGAACTTGTCGTACTCGGCATCCGTGAGGCCGAGCGATGCGCGCAGCATGAGCCCCGCCGTCGGCATCGCCAGCAGCTCGACCTCGGCACCGCGGATGGTGGCCTCGCCCGCGTTGCGGATCACGCCGTTGGGCTGACCCATGTCGTCGGGTGCGGTCGTGGTGAGCTGGATGTCCTCGTACGAATTCCAGAACGCCGCTGCGTTCAGGGTGATGCGGTTTTCGAAGGCGCTCGCCTTGAAGCCGATCTCGTAGCTGTCCAGGTTCTCCTGGTCGAAGGGTCCGTCGAAGCCGCGCCCGTTCACGCCGCCACTCTTGAAACCCTGCGCATACGTCGCATACACCATCGCGGAGTCGAGGCCGAGTCGATCCGCCCATTCGTCGGGCGCCGTGAGCTTCACGTTCGCGAGCGGCGTCCACTTGCCCCAGTTGAGCGACCAATCCTGGGTGCGGACGGACGTCGGAACGCCACCCGTCAGGATGAACTCGCGAACGGCGACCTCCTTTCGCTCCCAGCTGTAGCGCAGGCCACCGGTCACCTGGATCCAGTCGCTCACGTCGTAGGTGAGCTGCCCGTACACCGCGCGGCTGTGGACGTCGTTCTCGTCGCGGCCCCTCTTGTGGCTGAGCCCACCGAGGAAGAAGCGATCGACGTCACCGCCCCGCGTGCCCTCCCAGAAGGCGAACAGCCCCGTGGTGAGGCTCGCCCGCCCGTCGAGGAATCGACCGCTCAGCTGCAGCTCCTGGGTCACCTGCTTCTGCTTGAGCGCCGGATCGAGATAGGTGCCGCTCGCGAAGCGGGTGCTCGTGGCGTCGAACTCCTGGACGAAGCGGACCTCTTGGCGCTGCCACGAGCTCAGGTGCTTCACCGTCCAGTCTTCCGTGACGTCCCAGGTAAAGACGTTCGTCACGCCCGAGGTGTCGAGGTCGTATTGGCTCGGCAGCTCGGTGTGCACGCGCTTCGGACCGTCGGCGCGGGTCTCGTTGCACTCCGCGGGCATGTTTGCGAGGGAGGCATCCCCCGAGATGGCGGCCACGGCCATCACGCTCGTGGCGAAGTCGAAGGGCAGGAACCCAATCACGCTCTTGGTCGGATCCGAGATGAGGCACTCGATCGCGCGCGCCTTCTCGTGCCGCTTGGACCAGGATCCCTGGAGGTCCCAGGTGAACGAATCCGTCACCAGGGTCCGGATCTGGGCGGCGGCGGCCAGACGCGAGCGGTCGCTCATCTCGCCGCCCGTCACCACGTTGCGCGCCCAACCGTCGCTGTGCTCGCTCGTGAATGCCCAACGGCTGTAGATGCGCTCCTCCACCAAGGGGACGTTCACGATCACGCGGCCATCGAGGGTGTCGTAGTTGCCCCAGCGGATGTCGCCGGACGCCTCGAAGTCGGGTCCCGGCTTCTTCGTCACGAAGTTCACCGCACCACCGACGGAGTTCTTCCCGTACAGGGTTCCCTGCGGGCCGCGCAGTACCTCGATGCGTTCGACATCGAGCGTGCTGACCAGCGTGCCGTGTCCGCGCGCCATGTAGACGCCGTCGACGTACACACCCACACCGGGATCGAGGAACGAGGCGATGTCGCGCTGGCCCACGCCGCGGATGGTGATGTTGGAGCCCTTGTAGGTGCCCTCCTTCAACGTCAGGTTCGGGACGAGGGCGCTGATGTCCTGCAGGCTGCGCACGCCCTGCTCCGCGAGCTCCCCCGAGCGGAAGGCGGAGACGGCGACGGGCGTCTCCTGCAGGCCCTCCTCCATCTTGCGCGCGGTGACGGTGATCTCCTCGACCTT
>CAZOTO010000091.1:0-13193 GCA_964582775.1 uncultured Myxococcales bacterium | reverse complement strand
GAAGCCCGTGGGCTCGTGGTCACGTGATCCTCTGGTTCTGCGGTGCGCGCCCGTTGGGGCGCACCCGGCTTGGGGTGGAGACAGCATCCGGCGAGCCGTACGGAGCTCGGCAGAGGGCGCCACTCGGCGCCCTCCGTGCCTGGGAGGAGATCCCGCCGGCAAAGCGGCGCAGAGTCTAGAGCAGGAAGGCCAGCCATGTCGCGATGCCCAGGAAGCTCAGGAAGCCGACCACGTCCGTCACCGTGGTGAGCAGGATCGAAGAGGCCTGCGCCGGGTCGTGGCCGAGGGCGGTGAGCCCCATCGGGATGAGGGCACCGGTGAGCCCCGCCATCGTCATCGAGATCACCATGGAGCAGCCGACCACGAAGGTGAGGCCCGGCGAGTGGCTCCACAGATACACCGCCAGGCAGGCGGTGGTCGCAACCGCCAGTCCGTTCACGAGAGCGGCGCCGACCTCCTTGAGCGCCACGCGCCACCAATCGCCGATCCCCACCTCTTCCAGGGCCAGGCCGCGCATGGTGACGGCGAGGGCCTGCTGTCCTGTGTTCCCGGATTCGCCGGCGATGATGGGCATGAGCACCGCGAGCGCGGTGAAGCGCGCGATCGTCCCCTCGAACAGCCCCACCACCGAGGCGGCGCCGAAGGCGGTGAGCAGGTTCATCTGCAGCCAGGGCTGGCGGCGGCGCACGGCGAACCAGGTGGGGGAGAGTGCCTGCTCGTCCTTGCTCGCACCCACCATCGTCTGGATGTCCGCACTGGCCTCGGCCTGGGCAGCTTCGATCCAGCCCTCGGGACGGATGACCCCGAGGACCGTTCCATCGAACGCGGTTACCGGAAGGCTGGTCGCGGGGCGCGTCTCGAGCACCTCGAGGATCTCCTCGCGGCTCGCACTCGCCAGCACGTGCGGCGGATCCCACAGGGCAAGGGCTTCGAGAGGGGTGTCGCCGTCCGCGAGGGCGAGCTCCTGTACGGGAATCGTTCCGGCGAGATGCCCGTCCACGTCGACCACGATGAGCTCCGTCGGTCGGCGATCCGGCGGCAGTAGGCGCAGCCGCTCGAGGGCGAGGTCGACGGTCTCCTCGAGCCGGAAGGTCGTCACCTTCGGCTCCATCAGGTGACCCGCGCTGTCCGCCGGATGGGCGAGCAGCTCCTCGACCTCGTCTGCGAGATCGGGCGGCAGCGACTGCATCACGCGGGTGCGCCGCTCGGCGTCGAGCCGCGCCAGGATCCCGGCGCTGCGCGTGGCCTCGAGTGGGCCGAGCGTCGCGGCCGCCAGAGCGTCGAGGGAGCGGTCGAGCACCTCGGCCGCCAGGCCCGGCCGCAGGCAGGCGACCACGCTCGCGGCATCGCCGAGCGGCAGCGAGCCCAGGTACTCCGCGATCTCGTCCGCGGGAAGGTCCTCGAGATCCCGCGCGACCTCGCCGGGGTAGTCGCGCACGTAGAGCGCGATCAGGGTGCGGGCGAGCTCAGCCCCGGGCTCGCGCACCGGAGGTCTCCTCGGACCCGTCGAAGCTGGGGTCGTCTCGTCGTTCGGGCGAGGAGGCCGCCTCGCGCAGCTCCCGTTCGATCTCGCGAAAGGTCTCGTAGGCGATGGCGCCCAGGAAGCGCTCCTCTTCGTCCACCACGGGCATTGCGTGGTACACGATCCAGCCGCGGTGCGCGACGATCGCCTCGCGGTCGAGCGTGGCAGGCAGGCTCGTGACGGGTGCGGTCATCGCCTCGCCGAGCAGGGCGTCCTCCTCGGCGAAGAGCAGATCCTCCATGCTCACCACTCCGACGAGCTCCTGCTCCCGATCCACGACGTACAGGTATCCGACGGCTCCGTGTGGAACCCGTCGCATCCGCTCGATCGCCTCGCCCACGGTCAGGTCGCGGGGCAACGCGAGCGCGGTCGGATCGAGGAGCGCTCCCGCGGTGCCGGGCGGATAGCGCAGCAGCGTCGAGAGCGAGGCGCGCAGCGGTGCGGGCAGGGCGCGGGCGATGCGCTCGATGTCCTCGATCGGAAGCCGTCGCAGCAGCATCGCGAGCGCGCCGGGGGCGAGGCTCGTCGCGACCTCGGCCGCGCGCTCCGCGGGTAGATGGGCCAGACAGGAAGACGCCGCGTCGGGAGCCATGCGTCGCAGCAGTGCCGCGGCGAGCTCCGCGGGGCAGCGGTTCGCGAGCAGCGCCGCACCTTCGCACGGATTGCGCTCGAGCAGCGACGCCGCCTCCTCCGGATGATCCTCGAGGAACCGGACCACGAGCCGACGCTCGACCTCCATGGCTACCCCAGCGCTGGAAAGAGCTGCTTCATCCCGTTCGCCATCATCTCGATCGCGATCGCCGTGAGGATCAACCCGATCAGGCGGTGGGCGACGTTGAGTCCGATGGGGCCGAGCGCTCGTCCCAGCGGCTCGGCGAAGCGAAGCGCGAGCCAGCATAACCCGGCCACGATGGCCACGCATGCGAGCACGATCACCGCGTGCAACCACCCCGTGCCCCGGTCCATCTGCACGATCACGGCACTGAGCGCGCCGGGTCCGGCGAGCAACGGAATCCCCAGGGGCACCATCGCGATGCTCTCCTTCGTCGCTGCCTCGTTCGTCTCCTGGGGCGTGGTTCGCAGCGGGCCGAGCTCGGCGCCGAGCATGGAGATCCCCATGAGCAGCAGCACGATTCCCCCTCCGACGCGGAAGGCGGCGAAGCTCGTGCCCATCCAGGTGAGCAGGGTCTCCCCCGTGAGCGCCGTGACCGAGAGCAGGATCCAGACGGCGAGCGCGGTGATGCGCGCCGTGCGCCGGCGTTCGCTCTCGGTGTAGGTCTTCGTGAGCACGAGGAAGATGGGGATTGCACCGATCGGGTCGAGCACGGCGGCGAGCATCACCAGGAAGCGGGAGTACTCCGGCCAATGGATCGCGACTTCGTGCATGGGGAATCCCTTCTCGGGGCGACGCATCGCCGGGTCTCGGGCAGTATAGAGACCTGGTGCGGCTCGCAGAGGAGGCCCCGCCCGATGTTCTTCCGCAAGTACCACCCCGCGCCGGGAGCGACCCCGGGGATCCTCGTGGTGCCATCGACCGCTGCGCCCACGCGGGTGCGCGTGATGGAGTACGGCCTGGGCCAATGCGAGGATCGCGAGATCACGGACGTCGCCGAGCTCGCGGCTCATCGCGATTCCCCGCGCGTGGCCTGGATCGACGTGCAGGGGCTCGCGGACGTCGAGACGCTGCGCCGCATCGCGGAGGTGTTCTCGATCCATCCCCTGGCGCTCGAGGATGCGGTGAACGTTCCCGTGCGCCCGAAGACGGTGCTCTACGACGAGTCGCACGAGATCGTCTGCCGCATGGCGCGCATCGAAGACGACGGCGAGCTCGTGCTCGAGCAGGTGGCCATGTTCCTGGGGCCGCGCTGGCTCGTCACGATCCAGGAGCGACCAGGCGACGTGTTCGATCCCGTGCGAAAGCGCATCCAGTCGAGCACGCGCCTGCCGTACAAGGGGCCGGACTACCTGGCGTACGCGTTGCTCGATGCGGTGATCGATGGCTACTTCCCGGTGATCGAGGCCCTCGGCGAGTACCTGGAGGAGCTCGAGGATCGAGCGCTCTCGGCGGTGAACGGCGACCTGCTCGGCGAGGTGCATCGCATGCGCCGCGATCTGTTGCGCCTGCGCCGCGCCGCCTGGCCGCAGCGCGAGATGCTGCGCGATCTGCTGCAGGACGAATCGCCGTTCCTCACCGACGAGGTGTGCACCTTCCTGCAGAGCGTGCGCGATCACGCGGCGCAGATCACCGACGTGATCGAGACCTATCGCGATCTCGCCGCGAGCGTGATGGATCTGTACATGTCCGCGGCGAGCCATCGCATGAACCAGGTGATGCAGGTGCTCACCGCGATGGCGAGCATCTTCATCCCGCTCACCTTCATCGTGGGCATCTACGGGATGAACTTCGACTACATGCCCGAGCTGCACTCCCGCTGGGGATATCCGGCGGTGATGATCGCGATGGGCGCCATCGCGGTTGGCCTGCTCGTCCACTTCCGGAGCAGGGGTTGGTTCGGAAGACGGGGCGAGTCGGGGGATGGGGGCTGACCGTCCGGGCGCCGCTTCATGCGGGCTTCATGTGTCCGTGGGCGCGAGCGCGTCGCATGCGTATATTCGGCCCATGGCTGCGCGCGCAAGCGTCATCGTCACCACCTATGATCAGCCGCGGCACCTCGAGAGGGCGCTGTGTGGCTTCGCGCGCCAGAGCTCGTTCGACTTCGAGCTGATCCTCGCGGACGACGGCTCCGGTCCCGAGACGCGCGCGTGCATCGAGCGGTTCGCGCGGGACTTCCCAGTGCCGATCCATCACGTGTGGCAGCCCGACGAGGGCTTCCGCAAGGCGCTCGTCTGCAATCGCGCGGTGCTCCACAGCCGCGGATCGCATCTCGTCTTCTCGGATGGGGACTGCGTGCCATCGCGCACCTTCGTCGAGGAGCATCTCGCGGCGGCTCGCCCGAATGCCTTCGTGGTGGGTGGGCACGTGCGGCTCTCGCGCGAGCGCACCGCATCGATCTCGCCCGAGGACGTGCGCCGGGGCCGGCTCGATGCGATGCGCTTTCCGCGCGAAGAGATCGGGCTCCACTGGGAGCAGGCGAAGAACCTGCTCTACCTCGCGCTCGACAAGCCGCGCAAGCCCAAGCTCTATGGCCTGAACTTCTCCGTCGATCGCGCGAGCTTCGAGCGCGTGAACGGCTTCGACGCCACCTATGCGGGCAGTGGCAAGGACGATTCCGATCTGCGAAACCGCCTGCGGCTCGCCGGGGTGCGAGGGGTGAGCCTGTGGCACCGCGCGCGGGTGTTCCACCTGTGGCATCCGCCGGTTCCGAGCCGCACGGTCTGGACCGAGGCGAGGGCGTACTACGACCGGCCGGATCTCGTGGCCGTGGCGCCCAACGGCCTATGCGAGCTCGCGCGCGAGGTCGGCGGTGAGCGCGAGCCCGCCCGCCGGACCGCGGGCCCGCCCGCCCACTGAGAGGCGATCCCGAGCACCGGCGCTCCATCGTGTAGGATCGGGGACGTGTCGGGTACGTCGAGCGCGGCGGTCGCGCTCTTCGGGCGTTGCGACGCGAGGGGAGTGCGATGCGGATCGAGCCCATCCAACGGCCGCCCTGGCTCGAGAGCCTGAATGCCGTCGGGCGTGCGCTTCTCGCGAGCGATGGGGACGTCGTTCCGCTCGACGAGGTGTCGCTGCTCGACGAGGCGCGGCGCAACACGGGGCTCGACGACTTCGGCGGTGACGACTTCCGGGAGCCCCTGCGGGTGCTGCTCCGTTCGCTGCGGGACGAGGGGCGGCTCACGCTCATGGGGCGCATCCTCGCCCGCTCCGACCTCGTGAACCTGCTCGAGAACCGACTCCAGATCGCCGACACCGAACGGCGTCACCCCGAGATCGCCGAGGAGCGCATCGCCGCGCCGATCTTCATCGTCGGTCTTCCGCGCTCGGGCACCACGATCCTGCACGAGCTGCTCGCCCAGGATCCCGCGCATCGCTCGCCGCTCACCTGGGAGGTGCGCTTCCCGTGCCCGCCTCCCGAGCGAGGGACGTTCGACGTCGATCTGCGCATCGAGCGCGCCGAGCGCGTGTTCCAGTTCTGGAACGAGCTCGTGCCCGCCTACCGGACCATGCACGAGATGGGCGCGCGGCTTCCCTGCGAGTGCGCACAGGTCACTGCGCACAGCTTCCGGAGCGAGGAGTTTCTGGGCCGCAACCAGGTGCCGGGCTACGGGGCATGGCTCGCCCGGGCGGATCTCGCGCCCGCATATGCCTACCACCGGCGGATGCTGCGACTGCTGCAGTGGCGTGCCCCGGCCGAGCGCTGGATGTTGAAGGCCCCCTCGCACATGGCGGCGCTCGGCACGCTGCTCGCCGAGTATCCCGACGCGCGCATCGTGCAGACCCATCGCGATCCGCTGCAGAGCATGGCCTCGACGGCGAGCCTGCTCGCGGCGCTGGTGGGGATGCGCACGGACGACGTGGATCACGGCTTGATCCGCCTCGCCTTCGGTGGAGAGGGGATGGCGTCGCGGATCGAGGCCGCGCTTCGCGTGCGCGACGAGGGGCGCGTCGATCCGAGTCAGCTCTACGATGTGCGCTATGCGGATCTCATGCGCGATCCATTCGGCGCGATCGCCAAGCTCTACGACCACTTCGGCCTCGTGCTCACGGGCGAGGCGCTCTCGCGCATGCGCGCGTACCTGGCGGCGAAGCCCAAGGCCAAGCACGGCGTGCACCGCTATTCGTTCGACGATCTCGGTCTGGACCTCGCCGAGGAGCGCCGGCGCTTCACCGCGTACCAGGATCGCTTCGACGTACCGTCCGAGATCGGAGAGGGGTGGGAGGAGCCTGCATCATGAGCGACGACGAGCCCATCGCAGGGGGAACCGGCGAGACGGGCGCTGCGCTGCGCCGCTACCGCCGCGCGCCGAACGATCCCTCCGTCGACGCCGATCGGCTGGAGAGCGGACGCGCTTGGAGCGAGCTCTGCCGCTCGATCGAAGCGGCCGGCCGGCACATCGTGGAGTCGCGCAGCTTCGAGAGCGCGCTCGCGCGCGCACAGGGCTTCGAGTACCTGTCCGGGCTCGTCGTGTCGGCGCTGCGCATCGCGCATCAGCTCGACGATCCCGACGTCCCGCGCTTCCTGCGCAGCCCCGACAGCGCTTCGCGCTGGGGAGCGGAGAACGCGGACAACCTCTATCTGTGGGCGCGCATCCGCAGCGATGCCGTCTATCGCCTCTCGGGTCGCCGCCGCACGGCCTTCGACTTCCTGGTCGAGGTGAAAGAGGGCTACATGCAGCTCGGCGACGATCGCAACTTCGCGACGCTCACCTCGCGCGAGCTCGCCGTCGGTGCAGACGGCTGCTTCGAGATCACCCTGGGCGGCGAGCCGCGCGAGGGAAACTGGCTGCCGCTCCACCCCGACGCGCGGTACGTCTCCATCCGGCAGTACCTGTACGACTGGGCGCGCGAGGACGTTGCCGAGTTCGCGATCGAGCGCATCGGCGGCGAGGGTGTCGCCCCCGCGCCCCTCACTCCTGCGTGCGAGGCGCGGCGGCTCGACGCCGCGGCCGAGTGGGTCGAGGCGAGCGCGCGCGTCTGGGACCAGTGGATGGCCGAGCTTCGCGCGAGCTACGAGCCGGGGGTGATTCCGCCGGCGCGGCGCTTCGTGGGCGGCGCCGACGACATCCTGTACGGGAACGCGTACTGGAGGATCGAGCCCGGGGAGGCGTGGATCGTCGAGACGGAGCTTCCGCGCGCGCGTTATTGGTCCTTCGTGCTGGGCGGTCCGTGGTTCACGACGCTCGACTACGCGAACCACCAGACGAGCGTGAACGGCGCGCAGGCGCACGTCGACGCAGATGGCCGTGTTCGCCTCGTGATCGCGCACGACGATCCCGGCGTGCCGAACTGGCTCGATACGACGGGGCATCGCGAGGGCCTGCTGCAGTACCGCTGGATCTGGACCGAGACGAATCCGCGCCCCGTGCTACGGGTCGTGAAGGCGAGCGCAGTGCGCGACGCGCTTCCGCGAGACACGCCCGTCGTCGGCCGCGAGGAGCGGCGGCGCGGGATCCGCGAGCGCCAGCTCCACCTCGCGCGACGCGAGCCCACCTGCTGATCGGACTCCTACGGAAGGGAAACACGAATGCGTGTCGGAATCGCGATGATCGAGAACTACAGCTTCACCCTCGAGCCCGAGATGCTCGGCTTGCGCGGGCTCGCCGAGACGGCGCGTCGCATCGAGGACGTGGGCTTCGACCGCATCCTTGCGGCCGAGACGGCGGGGCACGATCCGTTCTTCCCGCTCGTGGTCGCAGCCGAGCACACCCGGCGCGTGAGGCTCACCACGGGAATCGCGGTGGCGTTTCCCCGGAGCCCGATGGTCGTGGCGCAGATGGCGTGGGACCTGCAGCGCTTCTCCGCGGGGCGTTTCGAGCTCGGCCTGGGGCCGCAGGTGAAGGGGCACAACGAGAGGCGCTACGGCGTGCCGTGGTCGGGACCTGCGGGCCCTCGAATGCGCGAGTACGTCGAGTGCCTGAAGGCGATCTTCGAATCGTTCCAGATGGGGAAGGGTCTGCGCCCGTACCAGGGCAAGCACTACCGCTTCGACATGCTCCCGCCGGTGTTCCGGCCGCAGCCGATCGAGCATCCGAACATTCCGATCCATCTCGCGGCGCTCAATCCCGTGATGTGCCGGCTCGGTGGAGGGCTCGCGGACGGCGTGTTCGCGCACCCGTGCTGCACGCCGCGCTACGTGCGCGAGGTGATGCGTCCCGCGATCGAGGAGGGCGCGCGCGCTGCGGGCCGCGATCCGGCGTCGATCGACGTGATCGGTGCGCCGATCATCGTGACCGGCCGCAACGCCGAGGAGCTCGCGGCGGAGCGTGCCTTGCTCAAGCGCCGCGTTGCGTTCTACGGATCTACGCGCACGTACCACGCGGTGTTCGCCGTGCACGGCTGGCAGGAGGTCGGCGTGGAGCTGCACCGGCTCTCCCTCGAGGGAAAGTGGGACGAGATGGTCGAGCTCATTCCCGACGAGATGGCGGAGGAGTTCGGCACGATCGCGCTCGTCGACGAGATCGGCGCGAAGCTCGCCGAGCAGTGGGCGGGCGCGTTCACCACGCTCAACCTTCCGACCGACTTCCCGCTGCGCACGGACGAGGACCGGCGGCACGCACGCGGCGCGATCGATGCCCTCCACCGGGCGTAGCGCACCGACGATCGGGGGGATCGCGATGGACGACATGCAGCGGCTGCTCGCGTACGAGGAGATCCGCCAGCTCGCGTTCCGCTACGCGCTCGCGATCGACTCGCGCGATCTCGACGCACTGGTCGGCCTGTTCGTAAACGACGTGCGCGTGGGACGCGAGGAACGGGGCCGCGAGGCGCTGCGCCGGAGCTTCGACGTGCAGCTCCGCGATGTCGGCATCACGATCCTGTTCGTATCGAACCACGTGATCGATCTCGACGACGAGAGCCACGCGCGCGGCATCGTGTACTGCAAGGGCGAGATCCAGCACGGCGAGCGCTGGCTCCATCAGGCGATCCAGTATCGCGACACCTACGAGCGTAGGGACGACCGTTGGCACTTCGTACGGCGCCAGCACCTGCTGTGGTATGGCGCGGAGCTCGGCCAGAATCCGCTCCACCTTCCGCCCGCGAATTGGCCCGAGCACCACACCGGCAAGGGAACGCTCCCCGAGAGCTGGGAGACGTGGCAGCGCTTCTGGCGACGCTGAGCGGGGACGTCGAGCGAAAACGCCTAGCGCTTCGCCGACATGCGTGCGAGGCACGCGTCGACGATCGAGGAAAGCGTCGGCTGGCCGAGCTCCTCGAAGTCGTAACGCGCGCGCACGACGGGCTTCGACAGGGTGAGGAGTGCGGCGAGATCGCTCGGCGTGCCCGAGACCACCATGTCGGCCGGTGTCGCCTCGATCGTCCGTCGCAGCGCTTCGAGCTGCGCGGCGTGGTAGCCCATGGCTGGAAGCACCGGACCGAGATGCGGATAGCGGTGGAAGACCTCTGCGATCTCGGGTGCGGCGTACGGCCGGGGGTCGACGATCTCGCCGGCCTGCGCGCGCGTCGCCGCGACGAAGCCCGCCCCGTAGGCCATGCCGCCGTGCGTGAGGGTGGGCCCGTCGTCCACGACGAGCACCCGCCGGCCGCGCACGCGATCCGGCGCGTCGAGCCTCACCGGCGAGGCCGCGCGCACGATCGGCACCCGAGGACTCACGCTGCGCACGTTCGCCTCGACGCGCTGCACGTCGGCGTCGGCCGCGGCATCCACCTTGGGGATCACGACGACGTCCGCCATGCGCAGCACGGCCTCGCCCGGGTAGTAGCGAAGCTCGTCTCCGGGGCGAAGCGGATCCACCAGCACGATGTGGAGATCGGGGCGGAAGAACGGAAAGTCGTTGTTCCCACCGTCCCACAGGATCACGTCGGCCTCCCCCTGCGCGTGCGCCAGGATCCGCTCGTAGTCGATCCCCGCGAACACGACCACTCCCGCATCGACGAGCGGCTCGTACTCCTCGCGCTCTTCGATCGTACACCTGGCGGTGTCGATGTCGGTGCGGCTGGAGAAGCGCTGCACGGCTTGCCGCTCGAGATCGCCATAAGGCATGGGGTGACGGACCGCGACGACGCGCAGGCCCCGCGCCTGCAATCGCCGGGCGAGCCAGCGCGTGGTCTGGCTCTTGCCGCAACCGGTGCGCACCGCAGAGATCGCGAGAACGGGAACCGGGCTCGCAAGCATGGTGCTCGCCGGTCCGAGCAGCGTGAAGTCGCAGCCGGCGGCGAGCGCGCGGCAGGCGAGGTGCATGGCGTCGGCATGGGAGAGATCGCTGTAGGCGAGCACCACCTCGTCGACGCGCTCGCGGTGGCATAGCTCTTCGAGCGATGCCTCGCCGACGATGGGAATCCCGTCCGGGTAGAGCGGGCCGGCGAGGGCAGGCGGATAGCGGCGGCCCGCGATGTCCGGGATCTGCGCAGCGGTGAAGGCGACGACCTCGCATTCGCTGCGCTCGCGGTAGACGACGTTGAAGTCGTGGAAGTCGCGGCCGGCGGCACCGAGGATCACGATGCGACGGCGAGAGGCGGCTTCGGCCATGGTGCCGGGCCTACTCGCCGTCGGCGAGGCCGAGCTCGCGCAGCACGCTTCGCTTGAGGATCTCGAGCTCGCGCGCGAAGCGCGGCCGGCGTGGGCCCATCATTCCCTGCAGCGCCATGCCGAGCAGGGTGGCCAGCGTGAGCTTGCGCACGGTGTCGATCGTCTTCGCGTCGACGCCGAGGTCGCGGAACATCTCGTTCCACAGCTTCTGGGTGGCACCGACGACCATCTCCTCGCGCCGGCTGCGCAGCTCGTCGGTGTCGCCGGCGCGGCGGCCGAGCACGATCTCGAGGAACACCTGCAGCGACGGATCGTTCATGCGCGACCATGTCTCGTCGACGAGGAGGTCGACCCGATTGCGCGCGGACAGCGCGCGGATCTCGTGGGCCGCGAAGCGCCGCGCCTGGTTCTGGAACGTGCGCTCCAGCACGGCGAGCAGCAGGGAGTCCTTGTCGCCGAACTGGTGGGCGATCGCACCCCACGTGACTCCCGAGCGCTCGACGATCCGCGCGGCCGTCGTCGCCTGCAGCCCCTCGTCGACGATGCAGTCGACGACGGCCTGGAGCACGCGCTCGCGCGTCTCGGCGCTGCGCTGCGCCTGGGTGCGGCGCGAGGGACGTCCGATGGGAAGGCGCTTGGTCATGGGAGCCCAGATTGACACGAAGAAACCGAACGCTCAATATGCAACCGATCGGGTTCCACGGATCCTGCGAGCGTTCGAGTGGCGGTGGAGCCGTGACGAAGGGCATGCGTATGAGTGGCTTCGCGGACCTGTCCGGCAAGATCGCGATCGTCACCGGGGGAAGCCGAGGGCTCGGGCGCAGCATCGCACTCGGCCTCGCGCGCATGGGAGTGGACGTCGTCGTCACCAGCCGGACGCTTGCCGCGTGCGAGGACGTCGCTGGCCAGATCGAGGCGCTCGGCCGCCAGGCATTGCCGGTGGCCTGCGACATGGGGCGCTGGCAGGACGTCGATCGCCTCGCCGAGTCCGCGCATCACCGCTTCGGGCGTTGCGACATCCTGGTGAACAACGCGGGCATCGTGCAGACGCCGCTTCCGCTGGTGCAGACGGGCGAGGAGATGTTCGATCGCTACTACGCGGTGAACGTGAAGGGGCCGATGCATCTGGCGTGTCTCGTGGCGCCGCAGATGGCAAAGGGCGGTGGTGGTTCGATCATCCATGTCGTGACCATGGGTGCCCTGCGGCCGGGCGGTTATCTCGGCATGTACTGCTCGAGCAAGGCGGCGATGAAGGCGCTCACGCGCGTGATGGCCGAGGAGTGGGCGCCGCTCGGCGTGCGCGTGAACGCGATCGCGCCGGGGCCGTTCCGTACGGACATGATGGACGAGCTCGAGGAGGCGACGCCCGGCTTCATGGAGCACTCGGCGAGCGTGACGCTGCTCAAACGCATGGGCGAGCCCGACGAGATCGTGGGCTCGGTGCTGTTCCTCGCGAGCGATGCATCGAGCTACGTCACTGGTCAGACGCTGAGCGTCGATGGCGGCGCGATCTGATCGCGTTGCCGACGCAGGTCCGGCGCATCGCGTGGCGTGCCGCGCGAGCTCGTCGAGGGCCTCCTACAGGAAGGTCGGTCGCTCCCCGATGATCCGCCGCTCGCGCAGCTCCTCGAGCTCGTGCGCACAGAGGCCGAGCTCGCCGCCGAGGATCTCTTCGTTGTGTTGGCCCAGCGTCGGGGGCGGAGCGCGGTGCAACGCGCGCGGAAGGCCCGTGAAGCGCATCGGAAGACCGGGATAGCGCGCTCGGCCCGTCACCGGATGCTCCATCCACTGGAAGAACTCCCGGTGCGCGAGCTGTGGATTCGGCCAGAGCCGGTGTCCGTTGATCACGGGATGCGCGGCGATGCCGGCGGCCGTAAGCTCTTCGGCCGCATCCTCCGGCGTGCGCAGCGATGTCCAATGCTCGATGGCTGCATCGATCTCGTCGTGGTCCGCGTGCCGGCCGGCGAGCGTCGCCAGGCGAGGCTCGTGCACCCAGTCGCTGCGGCCGATCGCATCGGCGAGTGCGCGCCACTGCTCGTCGGTGCATGCGGTGATCGCGACCCAGGCGTCTTCACCGGTGCAGCGATACACGCCCTGTGGTGCGAAGTCGGGGCTGCGATTGCCCGAACGCCCGACCTCGCGTCCGTATGCCGAGGCCTCGATCACGAGATCGGCCGCGACGTTGAGCGCGGCCTCGACGAGCGTGGCCTCGACGAGCTGCCCCTCTCCCGTTCGGCGTCGATGCTCGAGCGCGCCGAGGAGCGCGACGAGCGCGTGCATCCCGCCCAAGGGATCGCACGGCCCGCGCACCACGAGAGGCAGATCCTCGTATCCCGTCACCCATGCGAGACCGCTCACCTGCTCGACGGTCATCGCAAAGCCCGTGCGGTTGCGCCACGGGCCCGTGAGGCCGAACGCCGGCATGCGCAGGAAGATGCAGCGTGGATTGCGCGCACGGATGCCCTCCCATGTGATCCCGAAGTTCTCGAGCACGCGGGCCGAGAAGTTGTCGATCACGACGTCGGCGCGATCGATCAACCGATCGAGCAGGGCGCGACCTTCTT